>NZ_JBLLLQ010000009.1:0-169815 GCF_047737915.1 Lysinibacillus sp. NPDC056185 | reverse complement strand
ATATTGTTTTACTGCATAAGACAAAGTTGTATTATAGAGTGTACGGGCAATCTCAAAACGTTTTAATAGAATATCCTTTTGCCATGTATCTATAAGTAACTTGAGTTCTATAACAAAACAATCTTTCTTCCCTTTCGTCATTACCCGTCACTCCTTTCTTTTTTTGATTATTCACAATATACAATATAAACATATGTTCTATAAAGAAAAAAGCACTTCATTCCTCCCACCTCTGAAGAAGTGGGCTTCCTGAAGCTCAATTCTGTGAATAAAACAATCGCAAAGATTAGGAAAGGAATCATAATAATAAACCAAACAATGGCGTACATGATTCTTAGTCTCTACTTATCATTCATAATAAACTGCTGAATGGCTGGCAGTAATTCTTTATGAAGTGGTAATGACGGGTCTGAATATGTTGCTAAATTCTTCGTACGATCTGCCGGAGCATCTTTTAACACATGATTCATTCCGTCCATATATACAAGCTTGGCATCTGGTTTGCCTTTCTTTAACGTTTCCGCATCCGTTGCAACTACTTGTAAGTCGGTTGTTCCTTGAAGAATTAAAACTCGGCTATTCACTTTTGTTAACTCACTTGCAGGGTTATATTTTAACCATGAAATCATATACGGTTGAACGGAAGAACGGAAGAGTGATTGTAAATCTGGAGAAACGTTCTTCACTAGCTCTCCTTTTTTCAAGGATGTAAGAGCATCTGTTGATTCTTTTAGAAGCTCTGGAGATAATTGACCTTTTAATTGCTCTAACAAAATTTCATCTGCCGGTCTTCCAGCACCTGCGATGGAAACAAAGGACTCTACATTTGCTTTTTGTGCTGCTAGCAAACCAATCAATGAGCCTTCGCTATGTCCAATTATATGAACACTCGAATACGCTTTATCGGCTAAAAGGGTATTAATCACTTGAACCGCGTCGTCTACGTATTGATCAATCGTGATATCCTCTTCCTTAGTTAAAAGGGATTGATTATCGCCAAGACCACGTTTATCATAGCGGACAGTAGCAATACTCTCATTAGCTAACCCTTCCGCAATCATTTTTAAGCTATTATTTTTACCAGCTATTGCTGAATTTCCATCCTTATCAGTTGGTCCAGAGCCTGCTATAATAAGCGCCACTGGAGATGGCTCCTTGCTTGCCTTTTGAAGAGCCACTGTTAACTCACCATTTTGAACGGGAATCTTCAACGTTTCATACGTAACTGGTTGTTCTTTGAATGGTTTTAAGACAAGTGGGAATTTGCCACCATTTTGTTGAAACGTTGCTTCAATTTGCCCATCTTTTAATGTTCCGTTAATTTCAACTGCCGAGCCATTTAAATTGATCGAAATACTCACTTGATCACCATCGTATTTAATGCTTTTAAATGGATAATTGGATAATCCTTGTGCTGGTACTGATAATGTCCCACTATCTTTCTGCAAATCAACGATAATTGGAAGTGCTCCGTTTGGCGTTTCAATATTCCCTTCCCATTTACCTACTAGCTGTTCATTCATTTTATTGTCCCCTTTCGTCTCTTTACCTTTTGTATTGTCTTCCTTTTGACCGCATGCTGCTAACAATAAGAGTGCACAACATAACAACAATAGTTTTTTCATAAAATCTCTCCCTCTATATGAAAATGACTAACAAGATTAGTAAAAATATTACAAGTAAAATGATATAGCTCCATTTATTCGCCATATTCACAGTCCAACCAACACCGTATTTCTTTTGTACTAATAATGAAGGGTCATTTTTATTCATATAAAAAATACCCCATTTCCAGTAGCGATCATCGGCTGCAGCTGTTTCGTTTGTATATAAATCATCAAAGCGCTCATTACTTTTACTTAATTTCCAAATGAAGAGTATAAGTCCCCCTAAAGTGACGATCATAAAAACGATAAAAAGTGGGAAGAAGTAAGGAGCTGTTTAATTTTCTAAAATCACTGTCGTGTAATGTAAAACAACAAGAAGAATGGTCATAGTATAATTTATCGCCGCTAAATACCAGCTGCCATATTTACGCTGTGTAAGCTCTCTATTGGCTGAAGCTTCTTTCGCCTGTGCGCTCAATTGTATTTTTGCCCTTTTCATACCTATGCCCATAATGAAAAGGCTAATTTGTGTCCCTAGTAAAATAAGTGGCATTACAATAACTGATAGCCATGTTTTTTCAGTCCAACCGTCTACCTCACCTACTGCATTCCAATGAGTAGCAAATACATCCGGGATCGCATTGTAATTCATATAGGTAAAGGTCATCAATGCTAAAATAACAATAATTGGTAATACAAAAAATGTAGGTGACAGTACGACAGTACTTCATCTCTATCACGTATAGATAAATCCATCACATAAACAGTTTTTACATGCACTTCCCAATTTTCTTGCTTTTTTAGTTTTTTTGTTTTTATATAATAAAACATATAAAGTCCAGCTGATATAAGAAGTACGACATATAGCAAGATAAATGATAATAAAACAAATTGCTCTTCTTGAATAGACGTAAACAGTAGCAAAATTTGGCCTAAAAGAAAGGCAACTGCTATGCTCCCTACCAGGATGCTGTAGCGCTTTTTAAATATACGTAATTGCTGATGTTGCACATAAGGTTCTGGAATTGAAACACCAAACACAGTTGTTTTTCTCGCAAAATATGGTGTTAATGTTTCCAGTACCCCTACAAAGATAAAGATGCTTAATATAAAAAGCCCATATTTCCCCTACTTCCATTGTTTTAAAATTCGATGAAACAAACTTGTCATCTGATCTTTTTCGAGACCACGTGCAAAGGCCTCTGCCATAATTGGTTTTAACGCATTTTCTACTTTTTCAACTTCCGTCTCTTCCAGCTCTTTTTTTTGACCACCGATAATGATCGCCTTTGCTTTCGGCTTTAATTCGATTAAACCTTTTTCTTCAAGTTCATGATAGCTCTTACTAACTGTGCTGACATTAATCCCTAAATCCGCAGCCATTGAACGAACTGAAGGTAATGTGTCACCATTTTTTAGTTCTCCCTTAGCAATGAACTCAATTAATTGATTCGCTAACTGTTTATAAAGCTGTAATTCACTGCTTGGATCTAAATGAATATTCATTTTACCCCTCCCATCTGTATCGCTTATCACCAAACAGAAATCTGTCACACTTAAAGTAATACAGTTTTTTTAAAAAGTCAAATTCTTCTATAAAGCGAAAATTTAATTAGTAGGGAATCTTCTTCATCAACACTGGTCTATCAGGCTTTAGGGCATTTAATGCAAAAAAAAAAAGGACCCAGAAAAATTCTGGATCCCAAGAACACTTATTTCTATTTGATTATATCTGTATCGGTTTTTGCTTCTTCTTAAGATACAGCAAAACAGAATATCCTCTGCCTCGCCTTTTTCCTTAAGATTTTAGAAGCTCACCCTATACAACTGTGGCGGACTTTCCTGAGATTCCTGGTCTTTGGGTGTTTGACTACTCATTCTACATCCTCCTAATCATATTAGATTAATAAGTGATTCCTCTCTTAATATGAACCGTTTCACAAGTGTTTATTCATGTGAAGCGCATTTTTATCAAAAGTACCTTGTTAAAGAATAGAACTCCACGAAAATGCAGAGTTTTTATTTTAGGCGTCTTCTTTAAAGACTTGTTGCGCAATCGTTAAAGCATTTTGCACACGCGGAAAACCTATATATGGCACTAATTGTAATAATGCTTCCACAATTTCTGTCTGTGTCAAACCCGCATGTAAACCACGTTTAATATGTGTCTTTGTTTGTGGGGCAGCACCTTGAGTTACTACTGCTGTAATGACAACTAGTGCACGACTTTTGGCATCAAGCCCTGGTCGAGAATAAACATCACCGTAGGCAAATTCAATAATCATTTTGCGTAAATCTGGGGCTACATCAGCTAGTGCATCTGCCTCAATCATTCGTGCCGCTTCTTCCTTTGTCACATACTGTTTAATTGTTTCTAATCCCTTTGTAAAACGCTCATTCATTGTAATCCCTCCCATTGTTATTTCTTTACACAAAAACCCCAATTCCGCGTCTCCAGAATTGGGGATTGTCCTTCACCTATGTAAGGGGCTCTTTTTCGTTTCACCCTCTGGCTCTAACGAAAAAGGAAAATGGTTTTCATAGTGCCTCACTGGACAGCTTTAATGAATATCTATGCAAAAGTCACAAGGACATGCACGCTAAGTTATGGTTAAACGAGACAAGCTTTTGCTTTTTCAATTTGGATGATTACTTGATCAAATCCTGTACCACCTAAAGAATGGCGACGACGAACGGCTGCTTCAGGCGCTAATACATCGTAAATATCCGCTTCGATAAGCTCACTTTCTTTTTTCATGTCTTCCAGCGGTAAATCTAATAAGTAGATACCCTTTTGAATACATGTGAATACAAGTTTTCCTGTCACTTCATGTGCTTCACGGAAAGGCATACCTTTTGTTGCTAGATAGTCTGCAAGCTCCGTAGCATTGGAGAAGTCAGAGTGTACTGCCTGGTGCAAACGCTCTGTATTGACAGTCATCGTGCGAATCATACCTTCAAAGATTTTTAGTGAACCAAGAATTGTATGGACTGTATCGAACATACCTTCTTTATCTTCCTGCATATCTTTGTTGTATGTTAACGGTGTTCCTTTCAGAACAGTTAATAAGCCCATTAAGTTACCGTAAACGCGTCCCGTTTTTCCACGGATTAACTCCGCCATATCAGGATTTTTCTTTTGTGGCATAATAGAAGAACCTGTTGAGAAGGCATCATCTAATTCGATAAATTTGAATTCATCTGTCGACCACAAAATAATTTCCTCTGCAAAACGAGATAAATGCGCCATTAATAATGATGAATTACTTAAAAATTCAACGATAAAATCACGGTCACTTACTGCATCCATCGAGTTTGCGTAAACCTCGCTGAAGCCTAAAAGCTCCGCGGATTTTAAGCGGTCGATTGGGAAAGTTGTCCCCGCCATGGCACCTGCACCTAAAGGCAAAATATCGATACGCTTAAGCGACTCCGTAAAACGTTGTTTATCACGCTCTAACATCCAGAAATAGGCCATTAAGTGATGCGCAAATGAGATTGGTTGGGCACGTTGTAAATGTGTATAGCCTGGCGCAATTGTTTCTACATGCTCCTCAGCTTTTTCAAGCAATGTCTTTTGGAATATCTCAATTAAACCGATTGCTTCCTTCACACGTTTTTTCAAGAAAATATGCATATCCGTTGCTACTTGGTCATTTCGGCTACGGCCTGTGTGAAGCTTACCACCTACAGGACCAATTAAATCAATGAGCATTTTTTCCAGATTTAAGTGAATATCTTCATTAGCAACTGTAAATTCAAGCTCCCCTGCGATTGCTTTTTCTTGTAATTGTGCAAGGCCACCGAGAATGGCCTCTACGTCAGCTGCTGGTAAAATTCCTGTTGCGCCAAGCATCGTAACATGTGCTACGCTACCTTCAAGGTCTTCTAGAACAAGCTGTTGGTCAAAGCCAATCGATGCGCCGAACTCGTCCACCCATGCTTCTGCTGATTTTTGGAAACGTCCGCCCCAAAGTTTTGTCATAACAGCTCACCTTTTCCTTAAAAATTCTTTTTAAAAAAGGTGTAGTACAGCGTTTAATGCTACACTACACCCTGCTGTCAAAAAAGATTATTTTTTATTTACTGAAGAGTTAACCACTGTTGGCAGACCCCATAATTCGATGAAGCCTACTGCTGAAGCATGGTTGAATTGGTCTTCTTTAGAATATGTTGCTAGCTTTTCACTATAAAGTGAATTTGGGGATTTACGTCCTTCTACAATTGCATGACCTTTGTAAAGCTTCACGCGCACAGTTCCGTTCACAAACTTTTGTGATTCAGCAAGGAATGACTCCAGTGCTACACGTAATGGAGAGAACCATAAACCATCATAAATTAATTCAGATAATTTTTTCTCAATGACTGGCTTGAAGTGTGCTAACTCTTTTACAAGCGTTAAGTCTTCAAGTTCTTTATGAGCCGTTAATAACACTTTAGCTCCTGGAATTTCATATACTTCACGAGATTTAATACCAACTAATCGGTTTTCTACGTGATCGATACGACCAACACCGTGTGCGCCAGCTACTGCATTTAATTCTTGGATTAAATCAGCAAGCTTCATTTCTTTACCGTTTAACGATACTGGCTTACCAGCAACGAATTCAATTTCTACGTATTCCGCTTCATTTGGAGCGTTTTCCACAGAAACTGTTAAACCATAAGCTTCTTCTGGTGGTGATACCCATGGATCTTCCATTACGCCCGCTTCATTTGCACGGCCCCATAAGTTTTGGTCGATAGAGAATGGTGAATCTAACGTTGCAGGAATCGGTACATCATGTTTCATAGCATATTCGATTTCCTCATCACGGCTCCAGCCCCACTCACGTACAGGTGCTAACACTTCTAAATCTGGATTCAACGCTTTAATTGAAACTTCGAAACGAACTTGGTCATTACCTTTACCTGTGCAACCATGAGCTACTGCGTCCGCTCCTACTTGGTTTGCAATCTCCACTAATTTTTTAGAAATTAATGGACGAGAAAGTGCCGATACTAATGGATATTTTTGTTCGTACCAAGTATGAGCTTGTAATGAGATTAATGCATATTCTTCAGCGAACTCATCCTTCGCATCTACCATATATGATTCAATTGCTCCTACTTGAAGAGCTTTATTTTTTACGAACTCAAGGTCTTTACCTTCACCAACGTCAAGACAAACTGCAATAACGTCCCAACCTTGTTCTTTTAACCACGGAATTGCTACAGAAGTATCAAGTCCTCCTGAATATGCTAATACTACTTTTTTATTCGCCATAAAAAATGCGCCTCCAATTAATCTATAAGATATGTATGTTTATACATTCATTTAAAAGTTTATACACGAATAGTATCATGTTATAAAAATAAAAACAAGTGTATTTTTATAAATTTATAGACTTTTATGTTTATTGTAAAAAGTGTGTCATTACAATACTTTAAGCCTTTGTACCAACTATGAATATTTTCACTCGGATAAACGAATTTTTACTAGCTACATGAATGTATATTATATAAATTTCAGGAAAGTAATTTGTTCTTCGGGAAAATGAGGAGGTGATTTACATTGAAATATGGAATAGTTTTCTGTAAACGAATTAACTTAGAAACAAGAAACCGCTAGAGAGTGTAATTCTTCTCTAGCGGTTTTATATTGATCTGAAAGATTAAATGGTCCTAATTCACATATAAATGCAAAACATTTTCCTGTTTCTCATACCTCCCCTTGATTACTCCGATTCCATCAATTTTTAGTGAATCGGCATTTTCAATGGGATTATTCTTTAATATCAGATGTAATTTAATTATATTTTGAAGTCCATCCTTACAATAGGCAATAACAGGTTGTTGTATAAGATAGTCTTCATTGTTAATTCTTACTTTTATAGAGTTCTTATGTAAAAGCCTATTTTCAAATGAGACGATATTCATCGGGTCAAAAGATTTAGCAGTTATTTCACCTTCAATAAATAGATGAATTCCTTTTTGTTGTTCAAAGATTTCAAATGTATTTTTTCTATTTTGTATAGCAAAATTAATTGCCTCCTCTGTTTCAGGACTTATTTCTACGTTACTTATTTTTATAAAATCATCAGAAAGCTGTTTAAATATATCGTATAATGTATCCTCTTTACCCCAAAAACTTTCCTTCCAACCTGGTGAAAACTCATCTAGTAACAAACACATAAACAAACCTGAACTATAACAACTCTTTCGTATATCAGAAGTAGATTCATATTTGTCTTTAAGGTGTTGTCCATACTTTTCTAGAACTGATTTGTAAGCTATCGGGGTTTTTTCTGAGTAAGCCTTTAGTTCAACATACCACGCAGGTCCTTCAATTGTTTCAATTAAGTTTTCGTATATTAGATTATTACTAAACTTAGCAGCTCTTTTTTCTCTTAGGGCAATGAAAGTATTAAGATATAGTTTCTTTTTAATAATATTATTTTCTAACACCGCACTAAAAAGGTTTGCTCTTTCTTGATTTCGTAATTCCACATTTTCTTTTGATAACGGATATGTGATTCCTAGAACTTCATTCGCAAACCGGGTTTCGCCTTTAACATATTGAAAACCGTGGAATAATTCGTGTACAAGAATAGAATATAAACTTTCGTAATCTTCATACAATTCGACATTTACAATTGCTGTTGGATAATCATTATACAGAATAAGTGTACACCCCATAAATTGTTCATCCCAATTTAAAATTTGATAATTATTTAGTTGATCTTTTTTCATTCTAGGATGGTTGAAAAGATAAACATAACGCTTATCATATAATGCGTAAGCAACCGATTCAAAACCTGACCAATAATTATCTAAGTTTGCATTTACTAAGTCTTGGGAAATTCGATTAAGATATGTAGTCATCCTCTTCATCCTCCATATAAAAATTCATTATATTTAAATTCTCTTTGGGATGAAAAATATCCTTTTTCAAAAGGGAGCTTATGCAACTATCCTGGACTTATGTTTGAACAAATGCCATCTACAATTTTTGATGATGAACCATAAAAAAACTGTAAACACACTCAACTTGGTATGTTTACAGTTTAATCCCTATTTTTTATTAAAAAATGATTTACCTAAAAATTCTACGGTTGCAGGTGCCATTGCATACAGCTTGCTTGTTAATCCCATGATCCTTGGTAAATTAACCTCTCGAACAGGGCGCTCGATCGTTTTTACTGTAGCTTGTGCCACTTCTTCAGCTGTTAATAAAAATCTTCCTAAAGATTCGCGATAGCCACTTTCATCACTCGCCTTATCTAAAAATGGTGTATCGATTGGACCAGGATGTATCGCAGTAACTTTAACATTATATGGAGCCAGTTCCATGCGAAGTCCATTCGTAAAACCGACAATCGCATGCTTTGTAGCAGCATAAACACTAGCCTTAGGTGTCGCGACCTTTCCTGCCTGTGAGCCAATGAAGATTAATTGACCTTGCTGACGTTGTATCATAGGTGCTGCGAGACGTTTTGCTAAATACATCGGTACACTGACATTTAGCTCTACCATTTGTCTAATAGCTTCATCTGATAATTCAGTCGCAGTGCCAAATTTACCTACCCCTGCAGATAAAATAGCTACATCGAGAGGCGGTAGTTGTGCACATACTTCATCGATTGTAGATAAATTAGTTAAATCTGCTTGGATCACGTTTGCGCCTACGCGTTCTAATGCTTTTAATGCAACCGCATTGCGTCCTGTTGCATAAACCGTATGACCCAATGCTACTAATAATTCTGTTATTTTCAATCCTACACCACTTGTTGCACCTGTAACGAAGATGGTCTTTTTATTCATGTTCATATTTAAACCTACTTCCTTTGAAATAAATAGATACCTTCTTCCGTTTTTGTAGATGTAATGAAATTGTTGGCCTCTAAGTAATCTAAATAACCGAGCGTTTTGGACAACGTCAGACCAAACTGACGCTGAAAAACCGCTGGGTAAAAGCGCTTCGTTACTTGTACAGCAGTTAATGAATCGTCACCAAATAATTCACAAACCTTCAAAGATTGCTGATGCTGGCGTTCTAGTCGTTTATCAATTAATTCAGGAATATTCTCTAACTCAGCACCATGTCCTGTATACATCTTTTTTACAGGTAATCGACGTAAAATTTCTAGCGATTCATTATATTGAAGTAACGATTTAGTACGTCCTAATGTACGGTCTAGTGGTGGTTCAATTAATGGGTTTGGCGTTATTTTTGCAAGCAATAAATCTCCACCTATTACATCATGAGTTTTTTCATCCCAGAATATTAAGTGACTTTGTGCGTGTCCTAATGTTTCAATAGCCTTTAATCCAGGATGTCCTGGCACTTCATCCCCATCGTTAAGAATTTGTGTTAAAGGTCGTTCACCTACAAGCTCTATTTCACGGCGGACATGTACACTCGGCTGGATATATTCTTGAGGAACTCCGTGCTCAAATAAGCGCTCACTGTAAAATTGCACATGGTAACGTAAAAAGTCCTCATCATGACGAAGCCATTTATCGTTATAGGCATGCCCTAAAATTTCTGCGTTTGGAAAGGCATCCACCCAACCTGCATGATCTGGATGATGATGGGTTAACACAACCTGTTCAATATCTCGCATATCAAAGCCCGCTGCTCGAATACCCCATTTAAGCGCATCATAGGCTTCCATTGTTTTTGGACCAACATCAAAAATGGTCAATGCATCCCCTTTTACAACAAATGCATTCACATCTCCTACTTCATAGGGTGTTGGTATTTCTATTTTGTATATAGACAAAAGCTGTTTCCCCCTTTAATGCAACTAGTGAATACCTATTCATTCTATTTTACAAGTTTTTCTTCTTTTCGTCACCCTCCTGTTGACAGGACGACGTATTATTAATATAATTTTGAATAATCTAATTATATTTGTGCATTGATGAAGCCAAGTACGTAATTGGTGAAGGTGTCTTAGAGAGTGTCACATTTGCTGAAAGTGACATCACCCGCTCCCATTACCGAACCTACTTCTGAGCAGTTATGAAAACATAACCGTTTCCCTTGCGATAAAAGGGCTATGAGTTGTGCCAATTGGCAAACAAAGGTGGTACCGCGGAAACAACAGCGTTTTCGTCCTTCTTTATAAGGACGGGAGCGCTTTTTTTATCTTCATTCAGCAAATGTTTTAGTAGCCGGCTGATACAAATGTTTTGGTAGCGACAGCTGAATGAAGATAAAGCCTCCGGCGGATGTCACGGATTTTCAAAATCCGGACGCAATTACGCCAAGGCGAAATTGAATTTGAACTGGAGGTTTTATCATGAAAAAAATACTATTTATTGGCGCAGGCTCTATGGCAGAGGCATTGATTCAAGGCTGGATTAAACAAAAAGTATTTACAGCACAAGAAATTTACGTCACCAACCGCTCAGACAAGGAACGCTTACAATTTTTACACGACACATATGATGTGAATGGCAATTTTGATGATGCTATTTATCAACAGGCTGATTTAATCATTTTAGCGATGAAACCAAAAGATGCCGTTGCAGCGATGCGTGAGCTAAAGCCTAAAATTACAAAGCAATCAGCCGTTCTTTCTATTTTAGCTGGTATTGCCATTACTACTATTACAGAACATTTAGGTGCTCGTCCAGTCGCACGCGTTATGCCTAACACTTCTGCCACTATTGGGATGTCTGCGAGCGGGATTGCCTTTAATGACAAAGTGACAGCAGAACAACGCGTTATTTTCTTACAGCTTTTAGAGGCGGTTGGTTCAGTTATTGAGGTAGATGAGGATCAACTACATGCTGTAACGGCTCTTTCCGGGAGTGGGCCAGCTTATATTTATTATTTAATGGAGGCATTTGAACGGGTTGGTACAAAGGTTGGTCTCTCGAAGGATACAGTACGACTATTAATGACGCAAACACTTGCTGGTACTGCGGAGATGCTGAAGCAATCCGTCGATGAGCCTGATGTATTACGCCAGAAAGTAACAAGTCCAGGTGGTACAACAGAAGCTGGAATTAAAGCTCTTGAACAATATCGATTTAATGAAGCCATTGAAGCATGCATTAAAGAAGCTGAAGCTCGATCTCGATCACTTGCAAATAGTAAATAATGTGTGCAAAATAAAGTGAAACTTTAATCATTGGGGGTTTTCTTCATCCCCCAATGATTATTAGTTGAACGAATCGGGCTTTTACGGGCAGTTTATCTCTCATCTAACTTCTTTGCTTGTGGTAAAATTTTAAGGTGGAAGTATTACTGCCCGTTAAAGCGGGGTAAAGTATATCACTAGGGATTAGGGGGCTTCAAATTGGCTAAATTATTCGAACCTTATCAATTACAAAATATCACTTTAAAAAACCGTGTTGTGATGGCACCGATGTGTATGTACTCGGCACAGGATGATGGGCTTGCAACACCTTTCCACCAAGTACATTATGCAACGCGGGCTGCTGGTCAAGTTGGTTTAATTATTGTCGAAGCTACTGGTGTTGTACCAGAGGGTCGTATTTCTAGTAACGATCTTGGCATCTGGGATGACGCTCATATTGAAGGTTTAAGTCAATTAGTTCAAGGAATGAAAGCATACGGAGCAAACACCGGCATACAGCTTGCACACGCTGGACGTAAAGCAACTGTAGATGGAGAAATATTTGCGCCATCAGCCATTGCTTTTAGTGATGATTTTAAAACGCCAACTGAAATGACATTAGAAGACATTGAATATGTTGTAGAAGCATTTAAAAACGCAGCTGTCCGGGCAGCTAAAGCAGGCTTTGATGTTCTTGAAATCCATGGAGCACATGGCTATTTAATTAGTGAATTTTTATCACCAGCAACGAATAAACGCAATGACCAATACGGTGGCTCTCAAGAAAATCGTTATCGATTATTACGTCAGGTCATCGATGCTATTCGTAGTGTTTGGGAAGGCCCTTTATTTGTGCGCGTTTCCGCTGAGGACTATGCAGAAGATGGTACAACAATGGATGATTTTATCGTCTTCAGTCGTTGGATGAAATCACAAGGTATCGATTTAGTGGATGTTTCTACAGGTGGTGTCGTGCAAGCACGTATAAATGTTTTTCCAGGCTACCAAGTAACTCATGCTGAAGCGATTAAACATGGTGCTGATATTCCAACTGGAGCAGTCGGCCTTATTACGACAGCTATTCAAGCAGAGGAAATTTTACAAAATAATCGTGCTGACTTAATCTTCCTAGCGCGTGTTCTTCTGCGCGAGCCATATTGGCCACTTCATGCTGCTAAGGATTTAAGAGAAGAAATTAAACCTCCAGTGCAATACGTACGAGGCTGGTAAACTGTATAGTGGCTCTTCACCAAAATATAAAAAACAGCTTGTTGATTTATGCTAACAAGCTGTTTTCATTTCAAAAAAGAGGGTTTTGTTTAATTTCTTCATCAATTGCCTTCACTAACGTCTCTGCATCATCTGCAGTTACGACTTCTCCATTGACGATGGCGAAGATACCTTGCTCACAAATTTCACAATGTGATGTACAACCCGATTCTTCAATTTCAATATCGGATCTTTCATTTAATATATCATAGGCATCTGCCGCTCCAAGTGATAAGTTTGTGATGCAGAATTCAACTCTATTTTTCAATTGCTGTGGCGCTTTCTTTTTCTTAAAAAGAGAAAATACCATCCCCTGATGCCTCCTCCCACTCAAAGAAAAGTTTTTAAACAATATAATTTACCGTTCGCTGTTAATGAATAATAATCGATACAATATTAAGGTTTATACACATCAGCTTCATTAGACGGGACAAAGGTAATACCCTTCAATTTAAGTTTTTCAGCTTCTTTTTTAAATTCTTCTGAACAAAATAATATACTTGAAAGGTTAGTATTATTTATTAGAAAAACATCTGGGAGAGTATTTGATTCTTTCAGCTGTAGATCCCATATTTTTTTTATACTTCCATCTTTCCTATAAAATTCAATATTTGATTTCTCCATATCTATTACATCTTCTAACCTATCATAAAATCGCACATAATAATATTCCTTTGAAGTTATACTCTCTTTATGCTTATTAACCATGTGCAATTTAGTGTATTGAAAATTATTGATTCCAAATTTTAATAATAAATTTAGAAATTCTGATGTTATGAAAAAACCTTGACTATCCCATCTCAAATCAAACGCATAACTTCTATCCTTTGAAACAAACCATAACTCTTTAGGTAATTCTGTTTTTATATTTTTCGTGGTTCTCCATTGTCCAGCATCAGATTTTCTAGCTTCAAATGGATCTTTTTCAAAGAATTCCGTATGCAATATCCCCTCTAATAAAGTAGGGCTCGACTTCTCTTTCTTTTTAAAAATCGCAAATGTATTTCCCATATTAAAAACGCCATTCCCTTCATTTTTAGATAGATAAGTTCTAGGTGTTTATATTAAATTGAATAGGGTAGCTTCCATCTTAAAGAATTAAGAAGAAAAAAGTTACTTTACTGCTCCTTCAAAAATAAGAGACTTTAATTAATATCAAAATACCACTCTAAAAATTCATTAAAACTGCTCCACTGTGGAACAAATTTACCTTTAATAATTGCATTCATCTCTATTTCATTTACATAGTATACGGTTTTATTAATTTTATCGTATAAAAATATATACTCCCCACTAGTATCACTAAACGGGATAAAATTTTTTGGTAAATTTCCTTTAGGTCTATTTTCCCAAAGAGAATTTGTTAATACTTCAAAATCGTCACTATATAGAGAAAACCAGCAAATATTAATCAATTCAGGTCCTTTATTTGTACTAAATGTACTTTCGGTAGTAAACCTTTGAAATTCAGCAAAATCAGAATCATTGGGGATAGCAAGATCACTTATGACCCTGTCATATTCTCGATCTTCTTCTGTAATTAGCCAACCTTTATTTAAAAGAAATTTTCTAACTTTATCATTTAACATGTAATACTATCCTTTCAATCGCTGTTCTTCAAACTGTATATCGCAACCCAATTTTGAGCCAATTGTTAACTGAGCCAGTGAGCCACTTTACACTACCTGTCTTTTCCAGAAGAACACTTCGGCTTTATTTGGAGTGGCGGGCATGATACCCTTGTACGGGCGTTAAATTACTGATACTACGCCTTTAAAGTGCGAATTATGCCCGCAGAGGCTCCATGTAAAGCCCACCGAAAAATATGCTATGACATTTAACTTGTCCACTGAAATGGATTGCCTGTTCAATTGCGAAGTGGCTCAATTTTCATTTGCGAAATACATCAAACTCTTCTCTATCTATTTTTGAACAGATTTCTATGTAGATTGGGATTAGAGCATGCATCAGCAAGCGTTGCTCATTTAGTGTAACAACTGGCAACGATTCAATGGTATTAACTAGATAGATATTTATTCTTTCTTGCTGCGGCTCGTGTCACTTTCACTAACGCTAAGGTTTATATACACCAGCTTCATTTGAAGGAACAAAAGTAATACCCTTCAATTTAAGTTTTTCAGCTTCTTTTTTAAATTCTTCTGAACAAAATAATATACTTAAAAGCCTAGTATTATTTAGTAGAAAAACATCTGGGAGATTATCTGATTTTTTCAGTTGTAAATCCCATATTTTTTTAATACGTCCATCTTGCTTATAGAATTCAATATTTGATTTCTCCATATCAATCTCATCTTTTAGCTTATTATAAAATCGTACAAAAAAATATTCCTTTGAAGATATGCTTTCCTTATGCTTGTTCACCATATATGCTTTAGTGTATTGAAAATTGTTAATTCCAAATTTCTGTAATAGGTTTAGAAATTCTAATGATACAAAAAACCCCCCCCTCGCCAATCGTAAATCAAAATTATATTTTATATCTTTTGTAACAAACCATACTTCTTCTGGCATCTCTGTCATATTATCTCTTGAGTTTCTCCATTCACCAGCATCAGAGTCTCTTGCTTCAAAAGGATCATTTTCAAAGAACTCTGTATGTATTATTCCCTCTAGATAAGTAGGACAGAATATACCCTCTTTTTCAAAAATCGCAAATGTTTCTCCCATATTTACCCCTCATTCCTTTCACTTAAAATATTCTACCACTCTATGGAAAAGCAAATTCAATTCACACATATGTAAAATCGCATTGATTGTTGAAGCATGTTGTTATTCATAAATTTTACCTACATAAAAAATTTGGGCTAGGAAGTTCCAATCGATGTTATTTGGTATTGGTAAATCACTGTTCTTATAGAAACTTTCATGACCTCTATCCATGATTCAATTGCTTCAAGATAGTTATCAATTGATTTATTTTCCCATTCATCAACATTATGTTTAAAATCCTTTGTAAGTAAATTTAAAAACTCCAAAAATTGATCTTTTGTAGTTACTTGTTCGATTTTCTCATAAAATCCCAAATATTATCACCTTTCTATTTTAGCTTCAACAATACTAAAAACAGTTCTTTACGTTACACAATGACAATGATTTTTTCACCATTTTTACCATGTTAATCTTTCGCACTAATCCTGTTGGAAGTATTCAGGATCTTCGATAATCTTTGTTAAAAATTCTTCAAGAGAGTTTGCGATCTTCTTCTCGTTATTATAGACAGCATTTTGTTCCCCATCTGTTAATCCGATTGAAAAAGGCACTGACTCCCATCCAATAAAGAAGATTAATTTATTTTCTTCATCGTAGTTTGGGTAAGCTTCAAAAAAACCTTGTCTTAATCGAAAATCTCTAATTGCCGACGGACTCAAAACACAATTTTCATCTAGTTCTTCTTCGCCGACAAAAGATCCGTAACCGATCTCCATCAAAAATAACTTTAATTCTTTTGGAAAAATAATACCTAGTTCGCTTTCTACTTGTTCAATTTCATCACTTTTTATTGAGGAAAACTGAAGACTACTATTATCTTTAATAAATGAAAATTTCATTGAGCAGTCCTTCTTTCATTCTGCAAGACCAACTTTTTCATATCGCAATCCTTTAGCCCATTATATGGACTTTCTTTCTTGTAACATTTTATTTATTTCATCTTTTTTGTGAGAGTAATGTCTCTTTTCAGGATGAAATGAAACCTCTCTTAGTGATGGACACTCTAACAATGGTGATAAATCTCCACTTTTGCAATTCCAAAAATTTATTTTATGCAAATTTTTCATAGATTTCACAAATTCAAGAGAATCAACATCTGAAACCTGTAATTCTTTTATAGTACTATTTCCTGCCAAAAATGTTAGATCAGTAAGTTGTTTACATTTTTCAATTTGAAGTC
This sequence comes from Lysinibacillus sp. NPDC056185, assembly GCF_047737915.1. Taxonomy (NCBI): domain Bacteria; kingdom Bacillati; phylum Bacillota; class Bacilli; order Caryophanales; family Bacillaceae; genus Lysinibacillus; species Lysinibacillus sp. NPDC056185. The sequence continues at coordinate 152,956 of NZ_JBLLLQ010000009.1, read as the reverse complement.
TTTCAAGTCCTTTTAGTTTACTAATAGCGTGTGCATCTTCTAGATTATTTAGATACTGGAACCAACACCATTTCAAGGATTCTAAATCCTCTATCCCAGACAAAGAATTTAGCTTAGTCGAGGTGTCAAGACGCAAAAATTCTAATGATTTTAATGAACAAAACTCTTTACAATCTGGTTTAATATATTTAATTGCGTATAAGCTTTTTAAATTTACTAGTTTATCTAAGTTTAGATAGTAATCTTTTTCAACAACAACCTTCTCCAATTTTTTAAAATAATTCAAATCAAGCTTTATTGACTGACCTAGTGTGACTTCTGTAAGATTACATAATGTATATAATGCTTCTATATTTTGATGCTTGGATAATTTAAAATTATCGCTAATCAGCAATTTATTGATAAATGTTTTGTTGTTGAAAGATGAAAAATCTAAGTGACATTTCAAATCTGTTGCCAGATTCAAATTACGGATTCGAATTGAATGGTGATTTTCCTTCTCAGCAATCTGTATTCCTTCTTCAAGGAAAAGTGGGTCTATCTCAAAATAGCCAATACTATCATTAAATGCATAGCTACTCATTATTTACACCCCTTCTTATCTAGACTCCCCCTATTGAACTCCAAGACAAGGTTTCTCTCGGGCTTCCTCTTCTGAAAACAAAAATATCATTGAGTATATTGTTTATTGGCGTGTATTTCGCCCGAGAAAGTTTATAAATAATACCTTCAATCCAATTCTGCACGAGAAAATAAATCCGTAATAGTCGATTCATCTTCACATGTATTTTTAAATGAAATAGCAAACTTCTCTAATGCTTTTTTATCAGAGGAATAAGCACAAAACATACTGGCTTCGGAATCAAAATTGACAATACCTTTTAATTCAGGCATTTTTTCTTCAAGAAAGACTATCGCTAAAGATTCCCAATCATAACCTCCTCCTTCAAATCCCTCATCAGCTCGTGTATCAAAAATCTCTTGCTTATATTCACCAACATATAAACAAAAGGACGCCGAGCTACTACTACGATCTACCCAAAAAAACGGAGCTATAAGCTGTTTATCATTAATAAAATTCATTTTAACCCTCCACAAAAATAAATTTTTTTATACCGATCGACTTTTGTAATACTATTTTTTTAGTAATAGGCATCAATAACGTAAATTATTGCCGTATTTTTCTAATTCAGTAAAGAGTTCATCAGCATTTGCTTTAATGCCTTCTCTATATTTAGATGGTATCTTTTTTTCACACCTATTAAACCATTCGTTAAATGTTTCTCTCCATTCCTTCGTCTGATATTGTTTAATCAATAAATTTGCATTAACAGGAAACCTTTTTGCAAGCATTACTAAAATATCAATATGCGCTAACATTGCTTGATATGGCTTATCGCTATTCTTTAACCATTCATTGCTTTTATTGATATGTTCAATTGCTAGATTAATGTATCGAGCATTTTCAAATTCCGCTGCTTCATTATCTTCAGGCTTAATTCCAAAGATCCTCAATTTCATCATTCCCCATTGCATTTACTCTAAATCTTTTTAATGGATCATCTATCTTTCTTTAACTATCAATAGAGTCGATGAACCCATTTCCCTAATATCTCCCCATATCTTTCTAATTCAATTCCCTACGTTGTGCCTGAATGTGTTTGCAAAATTCCAAAAATGAAGGTGCTACTACGATTGCATCATCAGGGTCGTAACTTTCTTCGTAATCCATATATTTTATTTCTCCTGTTTGGATATCAATCCAAAAATCATTGTCTGCATGATTATCAGCAAATGGGATATGAAACAAAACAAAGTTCTCAAAGTCCTCAGAGTAATCTATCCTTCTATCTTTTGCTCTTTCAATAGACATTGTGTAATTTGAATCATCCTCATCTTCGATTAATGGAATATGAAAAAAACTACCAATTTCTATCGAGAAATAATCGTTGTTTAATATTTCATAAAAATGATCAGGGTAAATATACGCCCCTTTAGTAAACATCCCTCCATTTTTAGCAAGATAAAACTCTATAAAATCTTTTTTTCCTGGAAAGTCGTCAGATACAATTTCATTAATCTCGGAAGTCGATATCTCCTTCCAATAATTCTCAAACAAAATATCTTTATTCAGAAAGTCATTAATGTTACCTTTAGAATTTTTGTTCATTTAAGTCTACTTCCTACTTCCCCTTTTAAATATTTCGACTTTTATTGCTCAACTACATTGTGTAAAGAAGACACCTGCATGATTTTGATCATTTTTATTTAAAAACAAATATCCGACAGAGTCACTAAGGCTAAACACATCTTGATATCCTTCAGGAAAATCACCACCATAAATTTGTAAGCAAAATTGATAATCATCCAAACCCATATTTTCTACTTGTAACAAAGATGGTTTATTGCCAATCAACGAACCACAGTAAATCTCAATATCATCAAAGTCTTCTTCATCAACTTCTTCTAAATCTAAATTTATTTCATCTCCAAAAACGAACTCTTGTGCTGGTATTAGAAAGTCTGATTCATTTCGAACATCACCTGCTTTGTGTAATAAAACTTTTGTATATCCTTTTTTAATATTTTTCAACTCTTCTTCATCTCCATGAAAAGTGATTGAATCTAAAAAGTAATCATCTTTTTTATACGTTGTAAAAACGGATAGAACATGTTCTTCTGGTAAGTTTACATTTAGAGTTTCATTAAGAAAATCCGTTGGTAAACATAATACAAGTGTTAATTTATCTCCATCTGGATTTAATGGCCATTCAATACTTTCAGGCAAGAAGCTATATCCGCCCAGTCGAGCTACATTGGATCCATTTTCTACACCTTTAAAAATAACTTCAATTGACATTTTTCAATACCACCTTCATTTATAACTTTCTAGTCAATCTTTCCTCTCTTATATACAGCTGATTTTCCCGACAAAAATACCTAACTCACTTGACCAAACTTGTTTACTGATAGTCGATCCAATACATACACCTATATAATTACCATCAATACTATAAATTACCTTAATTGTAATTTTAGCAAAAATAAGTATCTGAATCAAAAAACATAGTTTCAAGGCTTCTATCAATGAAACTGCATTCGAAAATATTAATTTCACAAATATATAACTATCCTCTACTCACTTATGTAAAATAACTAATTCGGTTTTACTCCCTGTGTGTTCTGATGCCAATTTAAAACGAAAAAACATATGCAAAAGAAGGGATTTGACCAACTTCTTGCATATGTTTATATTGTGAAAACTCTTCTTCAACTAACAAACCTAACCTTCTAAACTTTTTAACCAGTTAATATAGTAATTGTACTGTTCTTAGATTTCTACAAATCTCAATCCTCGTCAAACTCAAATATGTCAACTATATCTTTTATTGTAGCTGGTTTTCCATATTTCAATTTATATGCTAAATGTCCGCTCCCCATTGATAGCTGCATGTTGAAGGATACACAATTAACGCAGCCCTATTACACATCATAATCGGTATATCGGCAAATACAAACCATGGATAAGAAAATAATCATTTGAATTATTGAGTGATAAAGTTTTAAAAATCGAAGAAGAGAATAACTAATCAGTTAGAGGAATTAGAATCTAGTAAAAGATAGCAAATCTGCGATAATGATAGAAGAAATAGTATAATTAAAGTGTAACAGAACAAAGGTATTTTAGGGTGATTGGCGATCTTCTCTACTACTCCTAATTCAAATTTTGCTATTTAGTTCTAGGAGAGAAAGGAGGGATTGCTTATGACAACATACGAAGCATTAAGCATAGCTATTGGTATTGGCACTTTAATTGTAGCTATCCTTGCATTGTCATATACTTTTTCACAAAAAAAAGTAAAAGCACCCTTTAAAACCTAAGCGAGGTTAAAGTGCTTTTACTTTTGCTCTTGCCAATCGCACTTAAAGCGTTTGTTTTGTTACTTGACCGTATGGTGTTACAGCACCATACGGTCTTTTTCTTAGCCTTATTGTAACACATCACTTTTATTCCTCAAGAATTTATACCCCTATTCCCCTTCCTCTATGGTTATTTCGTAATCTATTATGTAACGGTAAACGTTGTATACTCTAAGTAATTGCAAGATTACATAAAAAAACTATAAGTAATGTAAGGTGAATATTTACGAACAAGGTCGTCTTTTACAATCTATTTCTAAATGAGTAGAGGAATGCCCTTAATCTCAAGTATTTATTAAAATCAAAATTCAAAAGAAACTGTAGTTAATAATCGGTTCTATATTTTCTACCTTTTCTTCACTTCTTTGAAGAATATACATCGGAATTATTTCGTTTCCGAGAGCACCTGACCAAGTACATAGCGAAAGATCAATTTTTTCACCAACACCTTCCAATTGTATTTTAGGCCATTCTTTTTCTAAACATGCTGGCCACGTGAGCAATTCTTCACCAGGAATAACAGATAACTCCTTTATCTCTTTTTTAATTTTATAGGTTCCACTGACTATGCATTCATCAAATATAATTGAGTTATTCATCGTTTGAATATAATAATGCCAAGGCTTAATCCCCCAAGTAATAACCAACATACCTTCTTCAAAACATTTATCAACTAAATCGGTAGTAGTAAATAAATCAACAAGATTGATTGGCCCATTACCAACTTCATCGCTTATAAATTCACTAAATAGTTTAAGATCTACCATAAAAAATCCTAGATTCCCCAGACTTCCGTAAACAGAAGAATTAGTAAACTTTTTGTTTTTTTGAATATCAATAGAGCTTCTATATATCAACACATAAACCGTAATTGTTTCAATTTTTTGTTCATAATCCGTAAAATATTGAGGGGATTCTGATGATAAAAAATCAGGATGACGAATCCCTTGTCGAAAAACTTGAATTTTTATATCGCATTCCCCGTTTAATTCTATGTAATCCTTTCGATAGGAATTTTCTTTATGTAATACCCCATCTTTAAGTGCTTGTTGAATAGTCTCATTTTCACTATTTTTAAGTAAATCAAAATTATTTTCATGTGTATAACGAACAAAATCTTGATCCAAAAACGATACATTTTTATATGTTATTTCTGATATTTTTTCACCTAATATAGCGGAGTCCATCAATAATTGTTTTTCACTTCTCACTTCTTCAACAATCAATTTAAACCTACAAACATCGTATTCGCTAATAGTTTCATTAAAAGGGATTTCTAGCGTTAAACTTTTAGTTTGCAATTTTGCATTTTTTAAATGGTTAGAACAATAACCTTGTTCCAACAACAAAGCCGTATTTTCCATTAATTTCACCTCTGACATATAATCCGGTTCCCTTTTTGAAAGCTTTTCCAAAAGGTAATAAACAATTTTTTAGTTAAACGAAAAAGTCGCAATATAATCCATATTCTTAGGATTTATGCTACTCCTTTGGGTTCCACAAGTACATCTTCCAAAGAATGCCTCCGCAACAATTCCCCCTTATTAATATCCTAATCAGAAATTATTCCTCTCTCTTTCAGAAATAAAACCCAATCGTCCTCTTCAGAATTCGGGATAACTTTACAATATCCAGATCCAAAAACATAATTTTTTTAAAAGGAATCGAATTCTCCATAACAATTCATCATAGTGCCTTCATCCATGATGAACCTATAAACATTCCCATCAAACCTGTTAATTACTAATGGATCATAAAGAACGATTCTTTTTCATCTTGAATATCTGAAAGAACATATTGATTGCTTTCTAATTCATTGTAACTCCATAAATCAATATCACCACACCGCGCACCGTTTGTTAATTTTAATAAATAGTAATATTTCCCTAACTTTAAAGAATTAACTTCCCTGATGCCATCATTTAATTTTCCAAAAACTATATATGAGTGATTTTCGTTTAAACCTTCTTTTAGGCAATCAATAATTTTTTTAATATCCTCGTTCATTAACATCAACCTCGCTTTTATTATTGTACCAGCTGATTTACGGACGTATTTGCTATGTTGTATTAAAAATCTATTTTTTCATCGTTTCCATGATAAAATTCCTTTCAGCATCTACCAAAGTGGAATTCCTACACTAAATATAAATACCAATTGTTCATCTGAACAAAAAGCATCATACTTTCTTTCAAAGAATTCTGCACGTAACACCCATCCTCTGATTTTACCGTGTAACAAAACACAATTTTATGTTTTCGATGACGGTATTCGGTATATACATGGAGGAGGAAATTCCATTTCTAACACAAAAAACATATGTACAGAAAGAGCTTATAACTTCTTCTTTACATATGTTTTGTAACTCCTATTTTGGAAAATTTGTATCATTTACTCCCTCGATTTTCAGGATCGACTACAAAATTATACTCATCGATACTCTTTGTAAAATCAAATTGTGGTAGCTTTTCAGTAGCACTAAAATTAAAAATATAGCCAAACTCTATATTGGTTTTTAATTTATTACCACAGTAACCTGTTATTCTAACCGAGTAATTGTTGTTCGACATCTGCACACTGTTACAATTGTCGTAACTTTCATCTTTTATATTTTCATAGTTTACGTAATAATTTTTATCCCAATCAATAATAGCAGAGATATCCGATATAATAAGATTTCCACTAGTAACATGTAGAGGAAAAGGATTTGTTATAAAGATATTATTTTGTTCAGGTATTGAGGCATTATCCTGTTCATGGTTAATTATTATTTGATAGTGATCATCGAGTTCAGGAATTTCGTATATTGGAATAATGCAACCTTGAGAAATAACCTCCTGGCCAATTTTTTCATTGTTACAAAAAAGTTTGAGCAAATCGCTTTCAACAATGTTATTTTTCTCTAAATAGTTATTTAAAGTTAGGGGATCAAACACAACTAACCCAGGAGCATATAACATCAATTTAAATTTTTTTATTACCATTACTTACACCCCACCTGCATAGAAATCTTTCATTAACTTTTCCGCCTGATTTCAAAGGTCGAAACGATTTTATTCCTTATGTCAAAAGCTGATATACACTAAATACAAGGAATAGGAAACTCTATTTCTAACAAAAAAATATATGTAAAGATAATGATATACTTTCATCCTTTAAAGGAGTTCACCTGTACGGGCCTCAATAATCGATAAAACCTCTGCAGTTGAATCATAATGACTCGGCGATTCTTCTTTTAATTGATTCATAATGTTAATAACTAACTTTTGCAAATTAGGATCTGCATTAGAAACTAAAGCTGCATAAATCTTTCTGCCTATTTCTTCGTTTAAAATTCTTGCATGTATCCATTCTGCCCATTGTTGAGCATTAGGGAGCATTTCAATTAATATCTCAAATCCTTTTTCATCTCCAAATATTATTCTGCTATGTTCTACTGTATACAATAAATTTTCCCCATACTCTGGTAGCTCGAACCTATCATCAAAAGCCAAATACAGTGCTCGTATATATTCACTATTGTTTGATTTAATTATTTCTGACAACAGTTGCTCAAACTCTTCCATTTCCATATCAGGATCAACTAACTTACCATTTATTATTTTTTCTATCTTCATACCCAACTCCATTTTCATATCACCCATTCCCTTGTTGTTTTATTTCTGAAGTATAGATAACAGTACCGCTCCTCTCTTCCTCCATTACAGAGGCTACTTCATTACTACAAATTCTTCAGCATCTGCATCTCTCTTATACCCTTGTCAATTTGTTGCTTAGGTTTTCCGCATCTCATAAGAGAATCTCCTACATTGCGTTTCATTTTAAAGTAGCAATAAAACCCGGCTTAGTATTTATGATACTCTTCTGCTCGCTCTACAAACATTGCCCAAACTTTATTAACATCCATATTTCAAAAGATTTTATTCTAATTGAGAACATTCGTATAATAAATTATTTTTAAAGTCATCCGCAGATACTCTTATAACTTCTTCAATTCCATCCTCCGACTCTTCCATATAATTTAAAAATGGTTGGATTTGTAATTCGCCTGCTGCATCTAAAAATTGTTCCTGAAATTTTACAATACTTTCTTGATCCATTTCTCTTAAAATTTCTCTTAATCGATCCGCATTTTGATTTGCGTTCCAAATAATATCCCAAAACCAATCGCTAACAAGGTCACTAATTTCTTTTGGTAAAATAATATTAGAATTATCCATAAAACTACCTCCCTTGTGATTTCAAATAATGAATTTACAAACAAAATTACCTTTTCTATCTGCCTCATCAACAAATGAACCCTATCTTGATCAATTACTATTTCCAGCAACTCTTCTGCAGTAAATCCTAATACACTATCAATAACGGTTAATTTTTAATTAAAAATAAAATTAGAGACGTATCTCTTTATATCTTTAAGCTTGCCTTGTAGCAATATCTCGTTCTTATTCCGAATAACCATTACTTTATTATTTAATATTGAAATGTGAATATATTCATTTTTGTAATTTTCAACTTCAATAAAAGAAGAAGAATCTGTACATTCTTGTAAATTATTGAGTTCATGTAAAAGATTACTCCATTTGTCTAAATATAATTTTTTCCCAATTGTGCCGCTTTTTGTTTTGTTATTTTTAAAACGGAGTTTTATTTTTGGGGATATTTCCCTTTTCCAATTTATAGTTGAAACAAAGTTTTGTCGCAACAATTTAACAATATCAGGAGATTCATCTCCACTAAACTCACAACCATATATCGGAAATACATCTATGGTTTTTTGATAGAGTTTATCACTAAAAGTTGAAAAACTAGTATGATACTGCGAAGGTATAAATAACATTGCGTCAAACTTAGTTTCCTTGTATGCAATATTTTCTATCTTAACTATTCTATTTGTACAATCGGTATTTATGAATTTTTCAATGGACATTAAAAATTCATAAATCACTTTTACCTCCAATACACCTCTTATAGAAACCTTTATGATATATCCTTCGATCAATGAGAAATTTAAATAGTGTGTAAAAATAAAAGTAGGCGTTTTGTTAGAATAAAAATACCAATCTTTCATTTCTTTAATATTACTTATTTCACAATATTCCTGCAGCTCGTTTAATAACATGTTAATCACCTTCCGTTTTAATCCAATCACCACTTTATGCTTACCTAAATTTTTAATAATAAAATTTTTCCACTAAATATAAAAAAACTTTCTCTGCGTTAGCAGTCTGTAAAAGCTTGCATTCTCATCATAGCCAAATACGCTACTCTTAGTGTAGATATTAAAAAGAATAGTCTCTAAAAAACTCTTATTTTAACTAATCATTTTAATTAATTTGGTATTTACTTCAATCTACCTGTCATACTATATATTCAAGTTCAATATCTAAAAGATCATCAGGGAATAGATGACAAGTTATATTTCCACTAAAGACACCATAAAGAAATTCAACCAACGAGCATTTATATTCATAGGAAACACCTGATCTTCCATCATAGACCAATATGGACCAGTTTTCCGGGTCATTTGAGGTAATCCAATTTAATACATCTCCATTATCTGTTCCCGCAAAAGGAAGCAATCCATTCTCTTCAGGAAATAAACTTCGAGGAAAATCCTCAGGGAATTTTTGCTTTGAAGTAAAATAAGCAACATTCTCTTCTTTTGACCTTATAAAAAAATTTAAGTTTTCATCACAAGTAAATGGGGAGTAAATCCTTAAAAAGCCACCTACCCCACCTGTTCCATAGATAGAAATAAATTCTTTATAATCTGATGGAAATTTTGAGCCTAATTCCTTTTCAGCCTCTTTCCATTGAAATATATCTCCTGCGCCAAAAGTTTTTGCAGGTACAGGTAAAATCGTTTTTAGTTTTTAAAGACATATTTAATCACTCCTATCTACTAGATATTATTACGTTCTTCCTCTTCTTCATCTAGTAAGCAATTAAAAAAGTCAGAAAAGGCCTCCCATACATCTGGCATAGAAATAAAATCTTGCTTTTCTAATTTAGTTATTTCTACAGAATCAAGCCATATGATGGAAGGCTTGTTTTCAGTATCCATAACAATAATACTCATATCATGTTCTGCAATAACAACAAATCTATTCGGTAAACCAACCGCCTCTCTAATTCTCAAAGTCTCTCCTATAAGATTTGTTGGATCAGAAAATACATAAGAATGTATATTTTTCCCTCCTATATCTCCTCCACTGTAGAAACTAGATATTTCACGAAAGTCATTTGGTAGTTTTACTTGAAGATTCTGTTCAATTTTATCCAAGTAATCTTTAGAAATTCCATCAACATCATCATATAAAGAAATATATTTATGTCTTAATTCATTTATATCATTCATATTCTTTTCACCTCTTAGATATCTTATTTACATTGCATAATGTTATAGAATATGAAACTCATGCTTTGATGAAATCTACACAAGCATCATGTAACTGAATATTTTCCTTCAAAGATTTCTTACTGTCTTTTTCAATAACATCTAACTGTAAATCATCTTTTGAATAACCATCAATAAGCTCCATTATCTTAAAAATGGTATCGTAAGTTACATCGTATAATAATGCTTCAATATTTTCACAACTGCAATTACATTTACTTAGAGCAACCTGTACTACATCCTCTTGAATTTCATGTAATGTCCTAAAAAACATTTCTTGACTAGGATTTAATTTTCTCATTAATACTCCATTTCTCACTATTTATGTCATATCTACACAAAACCACTAAATATTTCATTTTTGCTCAGTTCTTACTTTAGCACCTAACGAAGTAAAATAGTCAGCCAAAACTAAAGTATTTTCTCCATATCCCTCAGCTATTAGAAATCCATTACTATTTAATCGGTTTCGTATTTCATCGAATGATAGACCTGTTTCTTTTTTTACTGCTAAGATTACTTTAGATTTATTCTTGCCTGGATCATCAAGATACACATGATGTTTTTTAACTTTTTCTTTAACTCGTTGCACACTTGGTGCAAAATTTTCATTTGATTTTGTAATAGGAAGAAATTCGCATATATTTTTAATTTCTTCATTATTTAATTTAGTTTTCCACTCCTTCTCCATTGACTCATAAAAATTAGATTGATATTCACCACTTTTATAGTACTTATCATCATGTTTATCAAGCCAAACAGATAAAAAGTAGTCGAACTTTTCTAGTGAATCCACTAGAAGTTTTGGGGAAAATTCTTCTCCAACATAATCATAATAAATCGGGGTTTCCACTTTACTTACATCTGCAATCACTGGATTTCCGCTCCAAATGGAGATAATAATCCAATTTTGGTTCCATTTCATTTTCTCCGAGAAATCTACCCAACCTTTATCTTCTTTAATAAATCTGTAACCTTCTAAAGCATTCATTAGATTTTCCTTACCAACTAAATAGAAGTCGTTTGTCCATTCAAACATTAGGTCTTTAGATTCAGGTAAGTCACTGTACCATTCCAAAAGTGTTTGACTTAAAAAAGGGAGTTTAAAATTTTCTTTTAACTCCCGTTTCGTTTCTTCAGATGTTTTTAGAAATCTAATCTTACTGCCGTTTTCATTTTTAAAAATCGACTGAGTTAGGTATTTCATTTTTTTGTTACAGCCCCTTTGCTTCTACTAAACCGTATGTATGACTGAAGAGATACAATCGCATATTTGAGCGCATCCTCAATATACGTATACTGGTAAACCAGTTGCTCCAATTAAAATATAATAGCACCTATAATGTCCTAGACTTGTGCGCTAACTATAATTAAAAGTAGGTTAACACAAAAATAAAGCAATAAAAACCGAACTATTGTCAATCAATTCCGAAAAATCGCTGTCGATTTCGCATTAACGTAATTGTAGCTGACGCTTTGCTTTCGCTACAGAAAACGTTTGTTCCTCTTACTTCGCTTTCGAACAGATAAACAATGCGACCGGATTTTAATATTAGTTAGTTGGTTGGTAAATCGTTTTAGAAAATCCGTAATCTCCAGAAATAACCTTTTATTTCTAATGATTCATAATTACTACAGAAGTTATATGACTATTTACATTATTGCCACATTTTGGTTTATATGATAGTCTACAGAAGTATTTTTTATTATTAAGGGGAGGTTAATTATGTTACGTACTGGTATTATATTTTTAATTTTAGGGTTAGGTGCATTCATACTGCCGCTATTCGGTATACAATTCAAATTATTTACCGTTTTCGGCAAAATTTTTGGCGGAGGCGAAACCTTTGTTGAAATTGCTTTTGCAGGTATCGGTGCCATCCTAGTAGGCATTCATTTATTTAAAGGAAATAAGGACAAGTCGTCCGCAGCGTAAGAACACAGATTTGGGAGGAAGCTATTTTTGAAATCGTTGATTGCAAAACTATTAAAATCAGTAACAGTTATGACTCTTATTATAATGGCGTGTGCGGTTCCCGCATACGCCGAAGAGGAGCTGAATTGGGTAGAAGGTGGACAGAAAGTCGACGTAGGGACCAATTTAGCGGAACTGGAGTTAGGCAGTGATTTTCTTTTTCTTAATGCCGAAGATACGAAAAAGTATCTAACTCAGGGCGGAATGGAACCAAACGGGTCAGAAATCGGTGTGGTTTTCCCAAAGGATGAAAATCAGACTTGGGCCGTTTATTTCGAATATGAAGAATCTGGACATATAGAAGACGACGAGAAAACGGAGATCGATGCTGATGCCTTGTTGGAAAGCTACAAAGAAGGTGCGAAAGAAATGAATAAGGAGTCAAGCCCTGAAAATCAGATATTCGTTGACAAATGGGATGTTGCTCCATTCTACGACAATCAATTACATAGTTTGTCGTGGTCTTTATTGGCGCATGATAATCAGAACAACAGTGTTATTAACTACAATGTGCGAATTCTATCCCGCGAAGGCTATATCTCAGCGATACTCGTCTCAGATCCGGCGAATTTGCAGGCTGATCGTATAGTGTTTAACAACAAGATCCTAAAGCAGTTTAACTTAAAGCAAGGTCAGCGCTATGAGGATTTTGACAAAAAAACCGATAAGGTAGCTGAATTCGGCTTGACTGGATTAATTCTTGGAGGCGTGGGGCTAGCAGTTGCCAAAAAAGCGAGCTTGTTTGCTGTGCTCATCCCTCTATTGAAGAAGTTTGGGATCGTGCTTGTGCTGGCTGTAGGCGCAATTTGGGGCTTTATTCGCAAAAAACTCGGAATGAAGAAAGAGCAGTCTGAGCAGCAAACGACACAATCAGAGCAAACGGACCAGTCGGAACTACCGGCACAGTCGGAGCAAACGGAACAGTCAGAACAACCTGCACAGTCGGAACAAACGGAACAGGATCAGGCGAGTGAACGCAGCAAGGTTAATTCGCATGAGTAATAACCGCTAAACGTTTTTCGGAGTGGTTATTGCATTGTTCCAAAAATGAGAATAATCAAAGCCCTTCCTAATCGCTCGATAGCCGAGTGAGTAGGAGGGGCTTTTATATCGTTTATTCATTTAAATAGAAGCTCCTTATAAAATAAGCTGCCTTGTGGAAACTATCACCGACACATAATAACCTTCTCAAAACACCTTAGATTACATTATCCCCTAGTTTAAGTGACAGAAATAATAAGATATTTTAATGACCATATTCACTCAATTCTTTAAATAACTCTTCACCATTTTCTTTAATTCCCGTTCTATATTTTGAAGGGATTTTTTGACCGCACCTAGTAAACCATGTGTCAAAAGTATTTTGCCATTCTAAAACCCTATCCTTCTTAATACTTAAGTTCGCATCTGCCTTATACTTTTTAGAAAGCATCAATAAAATATCTATATGAACTAACATAACCTGATATGGTTTCTCAGTTTTCTTCAACCACTCATTGCTTTCTTCAATTTTTTTAATTGCCAAATTAAAATAATGGGCATTTTCTAACTCTGCAGCTTCATTACCATCTGGTGCTGTACTAAATATTTTCATAATTCCCTCCACACACGCACACTTTATCTAATTGTTAACAATATTCGCACTACAAACTATACTATTCTTCCGCTGCCTCATTAAGCCAATCTAATATATTTTCCTTCTTATTAAGGCGTAAAGCTCTGATTATATTTGTTTCATCAGGAGGCATTACCTCAACGTTCACGTACACTTTATTTCTCGGTTGTGTCAATGAAAATAGTCCTTTATTATCTATTTTTTCCATAGCCAAAACCATAGCTTCTAATCTAAAGTCCACTTCTTTAAACCATTTAATTTCATCAGTATAGTCAAGTATACGCTCATTAAATAGTTCTCTTACAGTTTCAAAATTCTCGTACCCAAAATTCCAATATGGTGAATCTGCATATGACCATTTTATTAATTCAGCATCTGCCTTTGCATATTTTTTAGCGACCGTCACCAACGCTTCTAAAGACCATGCAGAAATAACTGGCGCAACAGCCTCCCCTGTTGTCACCAACGTACAATAATAATAATTTTCTTGATTTTGAAATAAACTTAAAAATGATTTTTCCGTTGCAATTGCTATTTCGTCAGCTAATATTTCGAGGTCATTATTATACATATAATCCCTTTCTTGCATGAATATTCTTTACATCGATCCAATATATTTTTAATCAGCGTCAACAATTCCCAAATAATTCATACTCCTCTTTTGATGTAAGTGTGAATTTTTCACAAGTGAATCCGCCGAATTTTTAATTTGTTTTTAAATTATATCTTCTGCAGAAATGTTCATCCAACATAAAACTATCTTTATTTGTCTAGATCTACAGTCCAATCAATCTCTTCATTAAACCAATTACACAATTTTGTTGAACCATTATCCATTTTCAAAGGGATTTCTCTTGCCCACATTTTAATGTCACTTATGAACATCTCTTTTTCAAGCCCTTCAAAGTTGTGCTTTTCTAACGCCCTGTTTAGAAACTCTAAAAATAGATTTCCTAAATAATACCTTTGTTCTAATTTATACATTTTTTCATATTCTTCTACCGTAACTGCCATATCGATTGTCAAATAGTTATCTTTTTTAGTATATCTAATAAATGATTTTCTTTCATAGGATTCAGGTAAGCATCTAAAGGCTATCCCGATTGAAACATCGACATTCTTATATTTTGAATTTATATTACATTCCAATGCGTGTGCTAATTCACTAGCTAATTCATCAACTCTCGCACCCGCAGTGTCTGTAACTATTGAAAAATCCATACAATACACCTCTTCTATAAAAACTAAGAGCCTTACATTTTCTCCATACACTTTTAATTCTCTCATCAGCAACATAAGTAATCTATTATCAAGAAATGTCTCGGTTCATTACTATTACATAAACTTATTCAAAGGCTCAATGACAAAATCATATTCATCTATACTTTTAGAAAAATCAAAAAGCGGTAAGTTTTCCATACCAAGAAAGTTCATTGCATCCCTCTCCTTTTAGGTATAAATCATTCAGAAAAAAGCTCTATTGCCTTTTCCTGTAACTCAATACCGATTCCCTCTAATTCCTCCAAAAACTTATCGTCAAAATACCCTGCTTGAAATGAAAATGCACTATTGATATCGACCATAGCGATTGCTAATTTTTTAGGAACTGTCTCTTTATCTTTATAGTATTGAGTTAAAACATCTAGTGCCTCTCTCACTTGATTTAATAAATCAAAATCTAATTCCCTATACGTTCTTAATTTTACTGGAACTGAATTTTCACTTACTAACCCATCATAAATTATAGCAATTGCTTCTTCTGTACCCATAAGCCCGCTCCCCATATGAATTCTAATAAAACTTATCTTTCATCTCTCTAAAGAGTCATTATTTCATGTTGTATTTTCTATATAGAGCATAAAAAAAACGACATTAATAAAAAAACCACTTAATTAATAGAGGCTACTTCTAACTACTTTGCTTGCGCATTTTGCTCTTTATCATTTAACTGCTTTATAAATAGCATCACTTTGTTCATTAATTCATTTAAATCTGAAAAAAATAGTTTTCATTAATAAAATTTTCATTATTTTTCAAATCTATAGCTTCAAAATACACTGATTTCTCTTCCCAAAGCGTTAGTCTTGCACTAGAATTATTACTATCGAAATCTATTTTTAAACAATAATAGTGATTACCATTTGGATGAAGTATATGTTCGATTTTAAATGGACTAGGAGATATTAATGACGACTTACCTGCTGTACCAAACCATTCTTCAAAATCTTTTAAGATATTTTCACTTTCCTGCATCAATTTTTTCTCCTTTGAAACAACATTTTTCACAACAAGCAAGTCAGGAATCGGAAAACCTTCTCATACTAATCACAAGTGCAAAAAAACAGAATTTAATTCTGCTTTTCAATTGGAATACCAAAGACTTGGAATATATAATCTTTCTCTTGTTCCTTTGTAGCAATACCAGTAGATATACCACCTTCTTTTGTCCCTTGAATAAACCACATATCATTATGGTCTTTATCCACCATTTTAAAATCACCTTGTTTCCAACGATTTAATATATCTAAATATTTATCACTGTGTTCGTATCCATCTTTATTTTCCTCTACCATTTGCAGTAAAGTTTCTATTCTCTCCGGTGTAATCATAATGGATGATTCTTTCTCATCTGCAATAATTTTTTGATGTGACATTTCTTGAATAACTTCTTGCATTAGATTATCAATAAAGGGTTCATCTCCACTTTTCCATTCATCAATCTTTTTGGAATACGTAGTATTTTCCCATCCAAAATTCGTATCCACTGTCGATACAAACTTTTCCTTATTATTTTCTTTTGCAATTGATTGACCGCTAGTTAATTCCCTCTCGGCACTTTTAGAGTTTTCGTTTTCATAGTTCTTATTCATAATCAAAAACGTACCACCTATACTCAATAATGCTGTTAAAACAACTATACCTAAAATATGAACAAACTTCATTTTTTTACCACCTTTATAGATAATTATCCCAAAACACTATGCAAACACCAGCGCAATAACAGTATCACACTATGATAACCCTATGGAGCCTTATCAGATGTCGACAAACGATACTTTCTAAAACCCATGGATAAAGAAGTGAGTTAGGATTACATACAATTTTTCACCATTCTCGTTCTCTAAGAGCTTCTTCTATATCGATATCAATCTCAAAATATTTTAAAATTTTTTCTACTGTTAATCCGATTGAATCCCGTGCAAACGTTTCAATTTCACTGTCATTTTCATAAAACTCATTCTGTAGCTCATTGATTGCTATAGTCATTTCGTCTAATCTTCCCTGAATCTCTTCTACTGTATAAGTGTTCTCCTCAATAAAATGTACTACATTCACAATATGAGATTTAAGTTTATCTACTAAAAATGATGGAAAGAAAGAATCTTCATACATATCCTCTAGATAGTTGAATTCAGAATCAAGTTTCTTCACAATGTTTCCTCCTTTGATATACTTCGGAACCCCAGAGCGCCACATTTCTTCTACTGTTTTTAACGGATAGTTGTCTTCACCAAGCAATCGTTGTTCTTTTAATGGATCGATCCAACGGCTATTCACAATCGATAAAATTAAGCGACGTACAAATTCGTAACCAGTGTTATATCCAGTAATTTCATAGTTATTCAAAATATTAGGATCTTTCCTATCGATATTATACTGAACAATTTCATTACCCATAATACCCTGATCTCCTACTGCTGGATCAATTCTCACCAAATTGTATATTAGTTCATCATCTCTGAATTCTGAGCGATTCCCCCACTGTCCTCTGTCACTACTAATAAAGATCTCAGGTATAGGGATATTCAAGTTAGGTTTTACATCTTTCACCTTTCCGACAGAACACTTTTTAAAAAAATCTTTTAAAACCATACATACCCCAAAAGGTTTTAAATCATTTAAGTCAAGTGGCTTCTCATAAAAATTATTACTTTCACTCGTAATATTAAAAAATGCAACATATGGACTTTCTAATAATTGAGCAACGATATATAAACTATCTTTTAATTGAATTGAATGTATATCGTTTTTCTTCCAGCTAAACCTTTTTAACATAACTACACCTATTCTTATTTTTTGTAAGACAAACTATTCTTTTAACTAGTATTTATGTTGATTTAATCCATCTATTAAGATCTCCTATTCTCCTATCTACAATGGATAATAACTTTTAACATGTATCTGTCATACCAGTAAATTTATACATAATAACCTCCTGATGGTGGGAAATATTTCATTAACATTTCCTGCAGAGAGTTATGTAGTAATTCCACTTCCCAAGAATCGTGCCAAAAAATAAATATATTACCGTCTCCATTAAACCAATGTGTAAGTTCGACTCCAGTAGTTTTTCCAACATAACCATCACCACATATACTATAATTACCATAAATAGTTTTATATTTCCACGGTGATTATAACATAGTTGTAAACGTTTTATGTAATAGTAGTAGCCAAGATGCACTAAGCGTCTTGGCTACTACTATTACAAATTCTTTTTTAAACACACTAAAAACTCAATCATGCCATTTTCTATTTTGGCCGTTGCATTTCCACCTAATTTTTCTGCTAGCAGCTTGACAATAGATAGCCCTAGACCCGTATTTTTACGTCTGGAATTGTCTGTTGTATAAAATCGATCAAAGAGCTGGTTAGGATTTAGTTGAATATTTTCGTCAATCGGATTTTGAAAACAGATATATGCATGTTCTTCTTCTAACCATATCTTAATCGTTACATCCCCTTGCGCATGCATGATGCTATTTCGTACTAAGTTTTGCACAATGCGTAACAGCATTTCTTCATCAGAGTTAATAATAAGCGGCTCAAAATTAGGTAAGTTGACGGCTATTCCTTGTTGTTCAAATTGTGCAAAGGCACCAGCAATCTCTTCAAATACGATATTTGATATATTAATACGTTCCTTTTTGGGTTGATCTTCATTACTATGCAAATAGGAATATTCAAAAAATGTTGCTAATAATTGTTCTAGTCTTCCAACATGTTTTTGTGCGACTTCAAGCTTTGCAAGTTGCTTTTCTGTTAAAGGTTCTTTTAAAAGCATTTGTTGATAGCCCTTTATCGCAGTTAGCGGCGTACGAAAATCATGAGAAATGTTTGAAATCATTTCCTTGTAGTATTTTTCTTCCCGCTTAATATACGACCTTGATTTCTGCGATTCTATTAATATGCGATTAATATTTGCCACTAGTTGGTTTATTTCTTTATTTAGGAGCTCTACGGTAATTGGCTGTGTATATTGCTCATGTAGACGTTGTGACAATTGTATGTTCATCAATCGTAGTTGCCTTTGAATATAAAAAATATAAAACAGTAATCCTACAATGACTACAATTGCCACTATCCACATTCCCTACATCCCCTTACCTGATTTCTGCTTTTCTAAATGTCATGAATGTTAAATATATAATTACTACTATAAAGATGACACAAATGGAAACGGCCGAAAATATATCACCTTTACTCATGCTTAAATTAATCGTAAGATACTCCGCTGAATATGGTGTGAAGGATAATACTTTATCTATAATCACAAATGAATCCTGAAAACTAGCGACCTGCCCAAAAAACATGGACATCATGTAATAGGCAGCTACTACAAGCACCGATTTTCTTAAGGCAAACGCCAGTAAAATACAAGTCGTTAACTGTGCAAGATAAACCATTGTCATGGTGATCATTATTGTAACGTATTCGCCAAAGCTACCACTAGTAGTCAAAGTTAGAATGCTTAAAAAACCGGCCGCTTTCCCGCCCATACTAAACGTGCTGTCCATTGATAAACCAATTATTGTCACGATGATATACGGGCTTACAAGAACAATAAGTAATATCCAGAAAACTATCGCCTTACTTATGACAATTTGGATTCTTGCAAAGCCGCTTATAATTGGATGATGGATATTTTTTGTATCAAAATCTGAACAAATAAGTATAGTGGCAAGTACTGCGCCTACTATTGACATCGTATTCATATCAGATAATAAAAAACCAACGTTACTGATACTTTCATTTATTGAGTTATTGCCAATACCATAAGCAATACTACACATTGCGATTGCAGAACATGTTGTAAGAGCCAGTAAGACCCAAAATATTTTGGATTTAGTTGTTTTATAGAGGTAAGCACGTACTAAATTAAACATGGTGCTCACCTCCAATTAACGAAAGGAAGTAGTTCTCTAATGTATCTCCTTGTAGACTAAATTCCGTAAGTGTTACCCCATTTTCAAATAAGGCGGTTGATACGTCCCCAAGATCTTCTAAGAAATCATACAGTTTAATCGTTTTATTTGGCATAACTTGGAAATTTTGTGTTTTAAGAATTGTTTCTAATACATGTGCACATTGTTCGGGAGCTGTACAACCAATGCGAATATAATGTCTACATTCTTCGTCGAGCTGTTGTTGCGTCATTTGTTTCATAATTTTCCCTTTATGAATAATGATGTAATCAGTTGTTGTTTGATAAAGTTCTGGTAAATTATGACTCGAAATTAAAATCGTCATCTGTCGCTCTTCGCAAAGACGTGTTAAAAGCTGACGAATTTCAACAACACCTATAGGATCTAACCCATTCACTGGCTCATCTAAAATCAATAGCTCTGGGTTAGTTAATAACGCAATAGCAATGCCCAAACGTTGTTTCATGCCTAGTGAAAAATGCTTAGCTTTCTTATTGTTTGTGCTCGTCAATCCAACCAATTGCAGTATTTCATCCTCTAGCTCCTCATTCGGAATCCCGCGCATTAAACGATGATATTTAAGGTTACCTTTTGCAGTCATATCAGGGCTAATCGCTGGTTGTTCAATCATGCTGGCAATACGTTTTCGTTGCTGCTGTATTTCTTTGTCAGATGATTTTCCAAATAACTCAAATGAACCTTCTGTTTGAAAACTAATTCCTGAAATAATCTTCATTAAGGTTGATTTACCCGCACCATTTTCACCAATAAGCCCATATATACGCCCTTCTTTTAATTCGATCGATACGTCGTGAAGTACTGAATGCTTTTTATATGTTTTCGTTAATTGATTCGTTTTTAATATGGTTTCTCCCATATTAAGCACCTCCCTTTCATATTCATAGATTACTCATGAAAGGTATAGATAAAGTAAAGATGGCGTATAGATTACGGATAATTTATGGACGTAAGCGATAACCAAGCCCTCGAAGCGTCTCGATATAATCCGCTTGTGGATTTTTTGTCTTTAATTTATGTCGAAGATTACTAATATGGATTTTAATAATATGTTCATCCCCTAAATATTCTTCCTGCCAAATGGATTCATATAAATTTGCTTTCGTGAATACTTTCTCTTGGTTTGTCATAAATAATTCGAGCAATAAATATTCCTTTGCAGTTAGCAAGACCTCTTCACCACTCACTGTAACTCGCTTAGCGACATCATCCAGCACTATATCCTTGTATTGCAGCTGCTTCATTGGTGTAGCTTGTTTTTTAACACGACGTAATATCGATTCAATACGGGCAAGAACCTCACCAAGGTCAAAAGGTTTCGTAATATAATCGTCCGCTCCTAAACGAAGCAAATCAATTTTTGTAGACACTAAATCTTTCGCTGAAATCATAACAACAGGTACATCCGAAATAGCGCGAATTTCTTTTAATAATTCATCACCACTTTTATAGGGAAGCATAATATCGAGAAGCACAATATCAAACTCATTTTGCAGAAATGCTCGGTGACCTTCTATGCCATCCATCACACTTGTTACCTGATAATCTGCTTGCTCAAACAATTCGGTTAACATCGCATTTACATCTTCATGATCCTCAACCATTAAAATTCTCAATACAATCACACCTTTGTTAAAATATTCCTATTGATATTATATAAAACTTTATATCGTTCAACATTAAATTTTTAATAGCTATCACCATAACGTGGGTTGATTTCCGTTCGACTGGGTGCTTTGTAGCTGCCGCTTTGCTTTCGCTACAGAAAACATTTGTTGCTGACGCTTCGCTTTCGCTACAGAAAACATTTGTTGCTGCCGCTTTGCTTTCGCTACAGAAAACATTTGTTGCTGCCGCTTCGCTTTCGCTACAGAAAACATTTGTTGCTGCCGCTTCGCTTTCGCTACAGAAAACATTTGTTGCTGCCGCTTGCTTTCGCTACAGAAAACATTTGTTGCTGCCGCTTCGCTTTCGCTACAGAGCAAAGCTTCCTGGGGGCGCCCAGTCTCCACTCCAATCAACTTACATGGCATAGGTTTTACTAACGACTTCTCTACTTTTGATATGAACCATTAATAAAGTTATAAGATCGCTAAGAAATTGTTGAAATAGTTGACTATAATTTTATAAATAATCCCTCGTCTGAAATAAACATAATAGCTCTTCTGGAATTTTTACTGAATCCTTATAAAAA
This sequence comes from Lysinibacillus sp. NPDC056185, assembly GCF_047737915.1. Lineage (NCBI taxonomy): Bacteria > Bacillati > Bacillota > Bacilli > Caryophanales > Bacillaceae > Lysinibacillus > Lysinibacillus sp. NPDC056185. The sequence goes on along the minus strand of NZ_JBLLLQ010000009.1, from coordinate 130,627 downwards.
AGATATACAGGAACACTTGGCAAAGCTAATTCATCGAAGGGAACGATATTGAACCGACCTTCCATCCGCTCTCTTCTCACAATCATCCGTGGCAAAAATGACATGCCTAGTCCATCTTTTATTAAGCGTTTTACCACATAGGATTGGGATATGGACACTTGCTTGGTCACTACATATTTTTCCTGTAGTTTATGTAATAAATCCTCCCAAATAGTTGGATGATGGTGTGTAAATAAAGTGTAGGTTTGAAATAATTCCTCATAATCAATATAAGCTCCTGTCTCATCATCGAAAGCATCCAGGGGAATAACCAATTCTAAGGGACTCTCTACAAGAAGCTCTTGGTGCCAATGGCGGTAACGTGTTGGCAATAAGGAAATACCAATATGCGCCTTATCACTATTTATTAAATCCTCAATTTTTGCTGAATCCTCTACTAGAATCGATATTTCAATGGCAGGATTTTCATTGATAAACTGATAGATAACATGAGGCAATATCGTTTCCACCATTAAAGGGGTCATTGCAATCACTAGTTTTTCTTCAATACCCTTTGTTGCTAACTGAAAACGTTCAATACTTTTTTCCCATTGATGAATGATTTGCTGAGCTTCTATTAGAAAAAGCTGTCCTGCCTCCGTCAATTGCACACGATTTTTTTCACGTTTAAATAATTTAACATTCAAAAAATGTTCTAGCTGATGAATATGAACTGTAATACTTGGCTGCGATAAATGAAGTTCTTCTGCGGCTACTCGAAAATTACAAGATTTAGCGGCTACTACAAACGACTGTATCCATTTATAATCCAAATTCTCACCTCTTTCATTAATGTTGTTAATCAACTTCATTAACTATATTTAATTTACTAAATTATCCAACAATAATAAACTAAAAATAGAATCGATTACTTTTACACAAAGGGGAGAATCGTATGTTAGCTAAATTAAGTAAGCAATTTCGTACTTTTGCAAAAAATGAATGTGAAAATTCAAGTCCACTGTATGAATATTTAGCGAATAAAATTGCCGATGATGACGAACTCTTAAAAGTTGCTGCATTTATACCCCAAGGACAACCTGTACCAAATTTATTATTAGCTGGCGTTCAATATTTGCTGCCATCATCAAATGATGAATTAGTTAATTTTTATCCTTCCTTAACGACAACACCCAAAGCAATAAATAAAGTGTACCCTGTTTTTAAAGCATTCGTCTTGTCCCATTCAGAAGAATTGAAGACTTTATTTCAAGAAAAACTTGTTCAGACTAATGAAATTCGCCGTTGTTCTTACCTTTACCCAATGATAACAGAAATTTATGAATGCCATCAAAAACCACTAGCCTTCATAGAAATCGGGGCAAGTGCAGGACTTCAACTTGGAATGGATCAATACAATTACTGCTATAATCAACAGCTTCATATAAACAATTCAAATAGTGCTTTCGTCTTGTCCTCAGAAAATCGGGGAGAACCGCTTCCAGCTTCCATTTCAAATGCGCCAGTTGTTTGTAAGCGAGTTGGTATTGATTTAAATCCTATTGATATTCATAACGAGGAAGAGCTTCGTTGGTTACAGGCATTAATTTGGCCAGAGCATCAAGAACGTAGACTTTTATTAAATCAAGCACTTTCTATTTTAAAAGAACTCGATTTAGAGCTGATAAAAGGAGATGCTATTAAACTTATAAAAGAGATTAGTAGAGATATAAATCAAGATGCGCTATTAGTTGTTTATCATACGCATGTGGCCAATCAAATCCCAATGGAATTACGCCTTGAACTAATTGAACAATTAAAAGAGATCAGCATGGAGCGACCTCTCTACCATTGTTATAACAATTTATTTGATATGCAACTGCATCAAGATTTTATTGATCAAGGAGAAATAGAATCTATACGCATACTGGAACGCCCTGATGGTCATGCTCGGTGGTTTAAGTGGGCCTAGCAATCAAAAATTTATTTAAATGTCACGCAATAACCTGACGAGAACTTGCATCGGTAGATACTTATTTCAATTGCATTACAGTAAAATAAGCACCATTAAGGATTATTTTCCCCAAAAACTCCAATATATTTTATCGATGACTTTACTATACTTCTAAAAAATAAAAGCTGAATTTCCCTATACATTGTGGAAATCAGCTTTTATATTAATTCAACCATCTCATTTCACTGCGAAACAATCTGCTCCATTTAATTTATTAGATTTTTTATAACCTCATTTGTAATATTGGGTACTATTTTCATCGAATAATCGAGTTCAACACGTTCGTAACGGTTATGAGCATCATAACCGTATGGCCCTATATTAATAGTAGGAATATTTAGCTCTCTTATCGCATCGTAATCTACGAAATGTTTCGAACCCCAACTTGGATTATTGTCCATAACGGTCTCAATCCCTTTTTCATCATCATTAATAGACACACAACTCATATCACATACATAAGGAAAATAATTTTTGGCTGTTATCGGATATTGATAAAATGGTTGTACGTTTTTAATTGCCTGATCTAATGCATGAATTAAATTTGCCTCTTTGTCGTTTGAATCATTTAAATCTATTCGAGGCGAATACATTGAGGAATAGAAAAGAATCATAGCAGGGCTCTTGTCTTTCATCCATTTCCATTCCTCTTCTACTACTTTAGCTGAAAACATCCGTACATCTAATGACTCATCTAATAATAAATTTTCTTTAAATTTCTGCATATATTCCGAAAATTCTGAACCGTACTCAGCGACTAATTGCTGTTGCATCTCTTCATACAAAATGACTCTCGCTTTCCAAGGCAATTCAACATACGGACTGTTACTTAGCTCACAGTAGATTTTATGTCGTTGTTTCAATTTTAATATTGCTTGATCAAATGCAATCCTCGCTTGTTCTTTTAGCAAGGATAATACTTGCCTTGGAGTCCACGATTGTATGAAGAAGTTGTAATACACATAAGTAGATAATGCTGTCTGAATGGTATAAGTTGGTTTAAAATCCGTTTGTTTTAATGACACGGGTGGCATCGGTGCTTCACCTTTTGATAGATCGCAAAAAATAGGATTATAACTTATATGGGAAGTTAATTCAGCAGCCAAATAATTCGGGTCTAACCCTTCAAAGCTTGACCCCGCATGTGTCTCTGCACCTATAATTAAAAAAGAAGGTAGCAATTTTCCGACAGAACCCTTATAAATATAGCGATTGGGATCTCCTACATAACGTGGCGCTACAAAATCTGAATTGATAAGAGCAACATAGTCAAAGCCCTGTTCATGTTTTAATCTCTTTAAGTCATGTAAACCTGATAAGACACCCTTCGAACCATCTTCCTCATCACATTCTGCGAAAAACACAAGGTTACCATTGAGCTCTTCAGGGTGTTCAGCATAATACTTCAACAGATAAAAATGACTAGCAACACCACTCTTCATGTCTAGTACACCTCGACCAAAATGCCAGTTATCAGAATGTACATGTTCCATCACTAAATCAGGTAACTGTTCACATTTCAATGCCTCTTTTAATGCATTGGGTGAGCAGGCTTTACTTTTTAAATGATGATAATCTTCAATATCCACTGTATCAATATGCCCCATTAATATAACGGTTTTATTGGATTTATCTTTGGTCCCTTTAACAAAAGCAAAGACATTGTATCGTTCAATCTCATCATTTCGTGTTTGTGAGATGAAAGTTTGACTAGGATTATTTTTGAAGTATGCTATGTTTCGAATCTCGTTGTACAATTTATTGGCAATTTCAATTTCACCCCGAGTGTTTACTACACTCTCCACCTGCACTAAGTTATTTGTTACCTCTAAGACTGTCTCATAGCTTTTTAACACATCCGCAACCTTCTTTCTGAATTATCAGTAATTTATACATACATCTCTATCAACCCATCATAAAACTTGTTGTAAAAACTTAGCTGTTCTTTCGTTTTTAGGATTAGTAAAAATTTCCGCCGGCAAACCATCTTCAATAATTTCACCTTCAGATAACATGATTACACGATCAGCAACCTCTTTAGCAAAATTCATCTCATGAGTGACAACAACCATAGTCATCCCTTCTTTCGCTAATTTTTTCATCGTTTCTAAAACTTCTCCTACGAGTTCAGGATCGAGTGCTGAAGTTGGCTCATCAAAAAGCATGATTTTGGGCTCCATAGCTAAAGCACGAGCAATTGCTACCCTTTGTTTTTGACCTCCTGATAATTGATCTGGATAATAATCCACTTTATCCGCTAACCCTACCATTTGAAGTAATGCTAGTCCTCGCTCAATCGCCACTTCTTTTTTGATTTTCTTCACTTGTATAGGAGCCTCAATAATATTTTGAATAACCGATAGATGAGGAAATAGATTAAAGTGTTGAAAAACCATCCCCATATCTCGCCTTATCAAATTCAAGTTATCCTTTTCCGCATCAATCAACTTTCCATCAATGGCAATTGTACCAGCATCTTTCACCTCCAAAAAGTTCATACATCTAAGCAATGTACTTTTTCCCGATCCACTGGCACCAATTAATACAACAACTTGTGATGATTGAATGTCCAACGTAATATTCTTTAAGACTTGTAAATCACCAAATGACTTTTGTAAATTCTTTATTTTAATCATCTTATCATCTCTTTCCTACATCTAATTTTCTTTCTACCCTTTTGAAAATAAGAGTAAATATCAAAACAAGAATCAGATAATAGATGCCCACTACGAAATATGTTTCAAGTGGCATATAGTTGGCGGCTTGAGCCGATAATGCATGATTATACAATTCTGAAACAGCTATATAGGCGACTAAAGAAGAGTCCTTCAAACCTATGATAAATTGGTTACATAAAGAGGGTATAGAACGCTTAAATGCCTGCGGTAAAATAATTCTCCTCATAAGTAACATATATGGCATTCCTAACGAGCGAGAAGCTTCCACTTGTCCTCGATCAATGGATTGAATGGCACCTCTAAAGATTTCTGCGATATATGCGCCAGAATGAATTCCTAACGCCAATGCACCAGCTGTAAAATCTGAAAGGACAAATATACTGGATATCCCATAATATAAGAACATTAATTGAACAATTAAAGGCATTCCACGAATAATAAAAATATAAACATCTGCGATTTTTTCGAGAATCTTCAGATTTGAGACTTTAAAGAAAGCAAATAATAAACCAATTATTGTCGCAATAATTAAGGACACACATGTTAATTCAATCGTAATCCACGCAGCTTTTAAAAATTCAATCCCATGCTTTTCAAATATATAGAGTATTTTCTCTAGAAATTCCATAACATCACTCCAACACGTTAAAATATAGTGAAAGTCATTTTTCTAGTAAATTAGCATTAAACCATTTCATACTAATTTTTTCGTAAGTTCCATCTTCAACCATATCAGCAATAGCTTGATTAATCGCTTCTAGGAGTTTTTCATTTCCTTTATTCACCGCAATTGCGATTTCTTCTCGTTTGATTACATCATCTACAGCTTTTATCTTTAATCCTGTCTCATTCATAATGGACAAACCAACAAGACGATCTGTTATCACTGCATCTAGACGACCAGTTGGGATATCCTGTAATGCATAAATATCACTAGAAAAAAGTTTAATGGATGATGTATATTGTTTTGCATTCTCTTCATAAGTGCTCGCTTGCATTACACCAATTGTTTTATCTTTTAATTCATCTTTTACTTGAATAGTAGTGTTATCTTCCCCCACAAAAATTTGGGCACCTGAAATATAATATGGATTCGAAAAATCTACTTGTTTCGCACGCTCCTCTGTTGCTGTCATACTCCCGATAATGGCATCGTACTTTTTGCCCTTTAATCCTTGAATAATCGTTTCCCATGGGTTGGTTACAGGATTGGCTTCAAGACCTATACGCTTAGCAATTTCTTCACCTATTTCAACATCAAAACCAACTAATTTATTATTCTCTTTATAATTTAATGGTTTTAACAATCCACTCATGGCAAATGTTAATTTTCCGTCGTTCACCAATTGCATCTCTTCATTGTCCGATTTTTGTCCGCATCCTAGAAGTGTTAACACTATAATAAAAATGGCTACTGCATATTCAGATTTCAATAAGTTAATTTTCATCCTTACGCCTCCATCTAACTTATAGTTTTTCTTTTCACATAACCTACTTATCATGCTGTTCGGTGAAACGGAAAATCATGTAGTAAAGCGTTTTCATCAGGATCATCTTTGTTTCGAAAAAAACAAAAACCGAGCTCCCCTGAACAAAAAACATTTGTCGGCTTTGTATTACCATACTTATGCCAATTCTCCACCATCTATCGAAATATTTTGACCGGTAATATAAGCTGCTTGATCTGAAGCTAAGAATGCATATAGAGCTGCAATTTCTTCTGGCAATGCATGTCGCTTTAACGGAATACCGGCATTTACTTGCTCTAACATTTCTGGAGTATACTCAGCCTTTTGCATTGGCGTTAAGACATATCCTGGGCAAATTGTGTTGACACGAATCGTCGGAGCCAACTCTAGTGCCATTGTCTTAGCCAATAGATTGACTCCCGCTTTTGAAGCGTTGTAATCAGCATAATAGGGGTGACCTGTTATCCCATTAGTTGAAGCTGTCATCAAGATGACACCAGCTTTTTGTTGTATCATTAATTTAGCAGCTGCTTGACTTGTATAGAACACGCCAGTAAGATTAATATCTATCACTTTGTTCCACTGCTCTGGTGAAATATCTAGAAAATTCGCACGAACGCTAATGCCAGCATTCGCAATAAATATATCTACTCCCTCCATCTTTTCTACGATTTTATTAAATATCTCATTCACTTGTTCAGCATTGCTAACATCTACAGAAAAACCTGCGAAAATACCTGGGTTTTCTGATAGCGTAGTTTGAATGGCTTCCTTATTTATATCTAGAATTATTACCTTCGCTCCTTCAGCAACAAACCGTTTTGCTGTAGCTAACCCAATACCACTTGCTGCTCCAGTGATTACTACTCTTTTACTTGCTAAACTATCGAAAAATGCATCTTTATTCATCAACTGCCTCCTATATAGCTTTAGTTTTATAACTAAAAAGATAATTTATTGAAGGGCATTGACATCTTGCGTCTTTTTTTGATAAACACGCCACGAAAGACACCATTTATCTGGGTTATCCAAGTAATCTTGTTCATCTAGCTGATGGATGGTGCTATTATATGGGGCATTCTTAACAATTTCCGGTGATTCATATGCTTCTCTGGATATTTGCTCAAGAGCCGCAATATATTCATCCAAATCTGTCTTGGAGTAAGACTCTGTCGGCTCCAGTGTGAATGGCTGCGGGATGATATAAGGATGATGGCTTGTCCAATAATGTAAGCCAAAATCGGTCATTCTTCGTTGGACGTCTTCTGTCGTTATACCTGTCTCTTGTGTCAACTGCTCCCAACTATACCGTACTTGCTCTAAACGTTGCCCTTTTACATAAGGCGCACTTGCTCCACGAATTTTCTGAACACGGCTATATAGATAGTTACTATTTAACACAGCAGTCTGTGCCACAGCTTTTAAACCAGACGGCCCTAAGGACCTAATCCAAGCATACGATCGCAGAATAGTTTGTGCTACGCCATGAAATGCCCTTACCTTGCCAATAGAATGTGTCAAAGTATCATTTAAATAATAACCCTCTTTATTTTTCTCAACGATTGGACCAGGTAAGTATTCTTTTAACTCTCTCGTAACACCTAATGCTCCTGTCGCTGGTCCACCACACATATGTGGTGCTGCAAATGTTTTATGCAAATTGAAAAAGCACATATCAAATCCAGCTTCTTTCGCCCTTGTTATGCCTAATAAGCCATTTGCATTGGCCTGATCGTAATAACAAATACCTCCTGCTTCATGGACAAGTTTTGTAAATTCTTTAATCTTAGGATTATAAATCCCTGTATCTTCTGGATTAGCTACAACAAAACCTGCAGTCCGTTCAGAAAGTACTTCCTTTAATTTATCAATATCCGGGAAGCCATCTTTGTCAGGATACAAGGTAATGATTTTATATCCTTTTACTGCAGCTGTAGCAGCTTGCGATGGATGTGAAAAAATCGTTGTAATAATTTCATCACGTTGATCCCCTTCTCCTCGTGCTTCATGATATTTCTGTACGATAGATGCCATCGCAAATAAGGCTTGCGTTCCTCCACTTGGCTGAAATGAAAAAAAGTCTAACCCTGATATTTCTCGCATAGCTAAATCTAAATTATGAATAATTTCAAGCATTCCTTGCACGGTACTGATATCCTGTAATGGATGTAACCCCATTATTTTATGATTTCGAATTAATAGCTCATTTATTTTAGGAATGTATTTCATCGTACATGTGCCTTGGCCAATTTCTACATTGAAATCTGAGCCTAGTGTTTCCTGTGATAATCTAACATAATGGCGTAACACACGAACTTGCGCTATTTCGGGAAGATTCACCTTATCAACACGCAACATGTTGTGAGGAAGAGTAGAAAGGCCATTACCAACTGCCTTTACAACCTCTTCGGAAGCTAAAGGAATCTCTACCCCTCTTTCACCAGCTTGATGTAATTCAAATATAATGGGTTCATTCCATTTCGCTTGATGAAAATCTACTTTCGACTCTAATCTTTTTATTTTTTTCACAGTTATCTTCTCTCCTCTCACTTATTGTTGCTCTACAATTTCCTTAATTGTGGCTACTAAATAATCTAAATCTTCTTTTGTATGAATTTCAGTTACGCAATATAATGCACTTTGTCCGTACTCTGGGAATTCCTCTGATAAATCCTTCCCACCGAAGATGTTTCTTGTTAATAATTCTTTATTAATTTGTGCTACTGTTAAGCCTGTATCATTAAAATCAACAATAAATTCTTTAAAGAATGGAGAAACAATACGCGATCCATTTACTCCCTCAATCTGATTTAACTGTTTCACTGCATATTGACTATTTTGCATAATTGTTTGTCCTACTTCATACATCCCTTCAGGTCCTAACAAAGAAAGATATACACCAGCAGTAATGCCCCATAATGCCGTCTGTGTACCGACTGATTCTTTTCCTTTTTCTCGTAAAGCAAAGGATGTCCGTTCATACGCTACATCACCAAATCCATACTCTCCTTCTTTTTTTGTAGGGACAATCCCAAATAATCTTGAAGGATATTCATTAATAAAAATTTCCTTATCTTGTGTAGCAATGAACCCTGCTTGACCGCCACTATAATTCATATGCATGCCTAGGGGCTGTAAATCCCCACATACAATATCAGCACCATAGTGACTTGGCGGTGCTAAAACACCTAACGAAATGGGATCTACCCCAACGACAATTAATACACCGAGTTCTTTAGCCAATTTAAAAATTTCTTGTCCTTGTGTTTCTATAAATCCTAAATAAGATGGATTTTCGAAATAAATGGCAGCCACTTCATCGGATAATTTACTTTTTAAATCTTCCAAATCTAATAACCCCGTATTAATATCAAACGCCACCCCACTAAACGACAATTGAGGAGTACCATAATTTGTTATAATTTTCCTTCTTTCTGGTGATACAGTATTCGAAAGTAATACTTTATTTCTTTTGGTAATACGGCTTGCCATTCGAATAGCCGTCGAAGCAGCTTGGCCCCAATCAAATGTTGGCACACTTACAACATCCATATCTACTAACTCAGCCATCAAACTTTGATATTCAAAAAGAGCTTGAAAGCGACCATGATCTTCATAGGGCTCGCCTGCATATGCTGTCAAAAACTCAGACCGTTGATTTACTTCATCACACACTGCAGGTACAAAATGTTGCGAACATCCAGCTCCCAAGAAATTTAAGTATTCAGTTGAACTTATATTCTTATTTAATAAACCTTCAATATGACGTCGTAACTCGTATTCTGTTAATGCCTTTGGAATATTCAAATCATCTTGATACCGAAGTTCTTTAGGAATACATTCAAATAGATTTTCTATCGAATTTACACCGATTTCTTCTAACATTTTTTGTTTTACTTCTGATACCATATTTGGGATATATGGATGGACTTTTTTAGTCATTCAATAACCTCCTAAAATTTTTATTTATGCTAATCCTCCGCCATCTACGGTCAACGTTGTTCCTGTTACCCAACTAGACAATTCACTCGCAAGGAATAATACACCATTGGCAATATCAGTTGGTGTACCAAGTCGCGCGAGGGGACGATTAATGGCTGAATCCTTCAAAAATGCACGTTCTTCTAGATTTAATTGCTCTGCTTCGCCTCTTAAAAGAGGTGTATCGGTGTCGCCTGGGCATATGCAATTCACACGAATATTTTGATGTCCATGATCAATAGCCATTGCCTTCGTTAAATTCACTACTCCAGCTTTTGCTGCACAGTAGGAGGCAGCCTTTTCTCCACCTTTTAGTCCCCAACCTGAGCCAGTATTGATAATACTGCCACCACTTTCACTCATCAGCGGAATCACATATTTAGATAGTAAAAAAGCGCCTTTCAATGACACATTTATAACTGCATCCCATTCACTTTCAGTTAATTCCACAACCGTTTTACGCCGAATGATGCCTGCATTGTTAAATAACACATCCACATTTTGAAATTGCTCTTTGATATAATTTGCTACCGTCTCGCAATCTCTTGCATTTGTTACATCACATTTAACAAACCAAGCTTGATATCCTTCCATTTGCAATTTGGATGCAGCAACATTCCCTTTTTCTTCATCAATATCTAGTAACACTACCTTCGCTCCGACTTCAGCTAAGCGTTTTGCTGATGCCAAGCCTATTCCAGATGCTCCCCCTGTTATAACTGCAACCTTGTCATGTAAATTAAAATAGTGATTAATCATGCCATTCCCCTTTCTGTTTGTTACTAACTATATAAGCAAAAACCATGCCAAATTCTTTCTTCAGCTATTTCTAGGCTTCCTTTATATTTATAGGTCCAACAATTGTCATCCTCGTCAAAACATTGACATTTTTGAATATTCAGACTTAAAATGTTTTTTAATACGTATAGGGGGGATTATTTTTGACATTCTATAACACTATTTCAAAAATAATTGAAACTTTTTCTCAATTATTAATGATTGACATTGCTTTTTTTAGTTCAGAAGGAGAACTTCTCGTAGCTACAACTGCTTATAAAGAAAAAAAAGGCATAAAGGTACACCTTCCATACTTTCAAAAATATAAAGCTGACTCATTTATTGATGTTAAAAAGCCTGGACATATGAGTATGTGTAAAGGTTGCCATTTTCAAAATAACTGTCCTTCGAAAGTTGAAATATTAAAAAATCTTATTCAAGATGAAAATCACTACGGTTATCTTAATTTTGTAAGTTTTACGTCTGATGGGGAAACACAATTACTTAGTCAACAAAGTACCTATCAATACTGGTTAACTAAATTAGGAGATATACTGATTGATTTACAAAAAAGCTTTGGGCATTATCAACCACTAAAAAAACGCACGCTTAAAGCTATCTCTTATATACTTGGAGATAATTTCTCTCACATTCACACGACATTAAAAAATATTAGAAATAGTGCTTCGTCAATTTTCATAACTGGAGAAACAGGAACAGGCAAAAGTCTATTGGCAAAATACATTCACGAGCATAGTTTGGTGCAAAAAGGAGAATTTATTGAAATTAACTGTGCGAGTATTCCAGAGTCATTGTTTGAAAGTGAATTATTTGGCTATGAAGAAGGGTCATTTACTGGTGCACGTAAAAAAGGGAAACTAGGTTATTTCGAATTAGCCGATAAAGGGACATTGTTTTTAGATGAAATTACCGAGTTGCCTATTCATCTCCAAGCTAAACTATTAATGACATTGCAAGATGGCATTATAAGACGAGTCGGTAGTACAAACTTAAAAAAAGTAAATATTAGAATAATCGCAGCTACCAATCGTCCATTAGAGGAATTAGTGAAAAAGGGGGAATTTCGTGCGGATTTATATTATCGTTTAAATGTTATTCCTCTTTCCCTACCTCCATTAAGGAACCGAAAAGAAGATTTGCACGATTTAGTGAACACTTTAATGGCCAAGCTTCAAAATCGTACTGGTAAATTTATTCGAAGTTATAGCCCTACCTACTTTGAACTGCTTCAAAGTTATCATTGGCCCGGGAATATAAGAGAGTTAGAAAATGTTATTGAATACAGCATGATTATGGAGAACTCGATGGAGCTTTCAATTGCTAGCTTGCCACCTTATATTTTAGAAAGCACTCAACATAAGCCTCAACAAAATCCTGCTAATTCACTGAAACAAGCAGAGAAGGAACTGATCCTTCAAAAGTTAAATGAATATGGCTCTGATCGTGCTGGCAAGCAAAAAGTAGCAGATGATTTAGGTATAAGTGTTCGTTCATTGTATAGAAAGATTCAAACCTTCGCTTAACAGTCGCCTAATTTGGGTTACTTCAATAAAAAACTAGTATTGTACTTTGTATTATTAAATCACTAGGAATACCCCTCACCTACTAATCTACAATAAATGTAAGTGAGGGGTTCCAATAATTGATGCGGATTTGACATCATGCGCTGAATCAAACAGCGAACACCAAGCAAATCAGTATCCACATCTCTTGTATTTATACATATATTAGGGATTGCTACATAGTCACGCTTTTATTTCGCGGTATATTTTTTAATCACAGGTAGAATATCGTTCCCTATAATTTCGATATTTTTCATTAATTTATCGAATGGCACACCACCAAAGTCAATTTGTGCCATAAATCGCTGCATGCCATAGAGCTCGTATTGGTACAGTAATTTTTCAATAATTTGTTCCTTACTGCCGACCATTAAGGCGTCTCTTGTATCTGGTGCTTGTTCAAATTGTTGCTTTGGATAACCCGCGCCACGAATTGCTTGGAATCCACCATTTAAATGGGGATACATCCCTTCTAGTGCCTCTTGAGTCGTATCAGCAACATAGAATAGGCTCGTTGTAGCAATCGGTAACTCTTTCGGATCAAAGCCACTTCTCTCTGCTGCTTCTCTGTAGGCATCTACAGATGGCTTAAAGTTAGCTGCGGGGCCACCTAATGTCGTTAGCATCATCGGAATGCCCAGATAGCCTGCTTTAATAGCACTAGCGGGTGGTCCACCAACAGCTCGCCAAATTGGCAACGACCCATTTTTAGGTTGTGGCAAAATTTGCGCATTGTGAAGTGGTGCACGGAATTGCCCTTCCCAAGTGACCAATTCGTTGTCATTTATTTTTTTCAGTAACTCTAATTTTTCTTCAAAAATTTCTTCGTAATCCTTTAAATCAACGCCTAGTAATTGATATGCTCCAACACGAGAGCCACGCCCAGCAACTATTTCTGCACGTCCATCTGAAATTAAATCAATCGTCGCAAAATCTTCGTATATCCGTACTGGATCAGAGACGCTCAGTACCGTCGCGGAGCTTGCTAATTTGATTTTTGATGTAGCTTGTGCGATTGCTCCTAAAACAACCGTGTGTGCCTGTGTAGTAAAGTACGATTGATGACTTTCACCAACAGCAAAAACATCAATACCTGCTTGTTCAGCTAGCTGACTAGCTTCAATTAACTCTTGGATTCGTTGCTGAGCCGAAATACGTTCACCAGTTAATGGATTTGGAATGTGATCCCCTAATGAATACAAGCCAAATTCAATGCCTTTTGATTGATCAATGCGATATTTTTCCATGATTATAATCTCTCCTTAATCTAGTGGCTCTAAAATAGCTTCGATTTCTGCACGTCTTTCTTCTAAAAATGGTGGGAGATCAAGTTCTTTACCAAGATCCTCTACTGCCGAATCAACTGTAAACCCTGGGCCATCTGTTGCCATTTCAAATAAAATTCCATTACGATCTCTAAAATAAAGACTTTGGAAATAATAACGATCCACAATGCCAGTACTATCAAAGCCTTGCTCTTTAATTTTGATATCCCACTGTTGCAATTCCTCCACTGTTCCGACACGTAGTGCAAGATGATGAATACTACCACGACCAGGTTTCTCACTTGGCCCTTCTAATTCTTTAACGACGATTTCTCCAAGTACTTCACCGGGAATGGATTGCAATACTGCTTCTTTTTCACTTTCTTCAACAGCTGTGTAGTTAAATAGCTCTTTTAATACGTTAACTGTCCGTTGCAAGTAACGAACTGTCATTTCAACTGTCCCCATCCCTAAAATACGATGTTCGGCAGGGATATCAGAGCCGACCCATGGTTGCCAATGAGCTGGTGTTTCATGACCATGATTGTTTAAAAGCACCATTCTTAACCCTTCATGATCCTCAAAAAATAAAGCATCTTTCCCTGCATATGTTGTTATTTCACTATGTTCAACCTCTAACTGTTGAAAACGATTTTTCCAATATTGCAGACTGTCATAGTTTGGCACTAGTAGTCCAATACGTGTAATGGCATTTGTTCCGCGAACTGTTCGTCCTGCTACAGGCATTTCAAAAAATGTTAATTCTGTACCCGGTGCTCCTGTTAAGTCTCCATAAAATAAGTGATACATGGAAGGCGAATCTTGGTTAACTGATTTCTTTACACGACGTAAGCCGAGAATTTTTGTGTAAAAATCATTATTACGTTTGCCGTTTTTTGTTAGCATTGATATATGATGATGTCCACTTAATTTGTTCATGAATGTTTCCTCCTCGTTTTCACTTGACTAAGCAAGTGATGGTGTAAAAAAATCACGCTGGTGGTAATTTTTTATCGCGACTATGCTTCTCTATTTTCGACATTAGTGTATTTAAAGTTTTCATTTCTTCTTCTGTTAATACTTCTTCAAAAAATGAAGATTGAAATTGTAGCTGACTTGGAGTTGCCGCATCAATCATCTGCTCGCCTTTAGCTGTTAGTGAGATTGTTTTAGTCTTCCAATTTTGCTTGCGTTCAATAAGTCCCTCTTTTTCAAGACGAGCAAGCATCCGAGACATACCACCTTGCGTTACTATCACTTTCTCTGCTAATTGGGATTGCGTTATCGGTGCATATGTCTTTATTTGAATAAGGACATCAAATTGTGCAGTCGTTAAGTCAAAGCGCTTTAGAAACTCATTGGATAGCTGGTTACTTTGATTTGTAAAGCGCATCATCCGAATCCAGGTCAGTGATCCGAGCGTGTGTTTTCGCATCGCTTCCTCCTCCTCTCATTCATCACTTTACAACGCAAGAGATAAATAAGCAAGAAAAATATCTCGAATTCGAGATGTTTTCCAGTGTGAAGCTCACACTATATAATGCCATGGGTCGTAATTGGATATAAGTTTCCTTTAAAGGCAAACGAAATTCTCCCTGTTTCTTCAGACACTATCAAGACAAGCGCATCACTTACTTCACTTAACCCTAATGCTGCTCGATGTCTTGTGCCTAATTTCTTTTCCCCCGTATATATCTCTGATAGTGGCAGTACATTTGCTGCTGACTTAATTTGATTTTGGCTTATTAAAACTGCGCCATCATGAAGTGGATTTCCAGGAAAAAAAATAGATTCTAATAAGGAATGCGTTACTTCTGCTCCAATATGAATACCTGGCTGTATAATCGATGTCACAGAATCCTTCCGTTCAATCACAATTAGTCCACCGTGTCTTCTTTTAGACATATTTTGTACGCAATGCGAAAGCTCAGGATATTTTTCAGTAAACGGGGAAAGATAGCAATTTAAATAAAATGTTGCAGCTTTCATTTCAATCGTTACAAATTTCTCTTTAATTTTTTCAAAATTCCCAAGAAGACAGTTTGCATCCGTATCCATTGCTTCTACACTTTGCTGTAATGAATGAATGACCTGCAGAAGCTCTTCCTTTAATGTTTGTTTCATTGGTGAAAAATCACAATTTGTTGGATCCACAAAAAACACCCCGCTTTTCAAATTTTTTATGAAACAACTCATATTTATTTTTAGTTTCTCTAGATGGAATTATTTTATTCGCTTTGGGTTTCATTCAGTCTACTTTCTCAATAAATTATTTCTGAAAATGTAATTTAATGAAACGAGTAATCTTACAAACACAAAAAAACACGTGTATCCATTAGATTAACTAAAGAATACATGTGTTGTCATTTAGTTTACATTTGTCCAGTACGGATTTTTTTGACGATTTTGAATGTTGTGTAGGCAGCAGCTGGTGCAAGCACTACAATAAAAATAAGCCAAACCGTTAAGTTGTCCGTCGCTTTTAATGTGTCATAATTTGAGATAACAAACATAATTAGTCCAAATAGTAATAAATAGCTCAGCACATTGGGAAAAATAACGATTAAACGCAATAATGCTGGTGGCATCTTTTGCTGATTCATATAAACCACTCCCCTTTAATCAATTATACAAAAATTAACTATTAACCGCATTATAATTCTTCTATATTCCAAATTTCCGTTCTACAACTATTACTACTTTGTATTTGATTTCTTATAACTTGAAAGGTAGAGACGATTTGTTGCTATCCTACTAACAGAGCAGTTTACAATGCAGTATTGGTTTCGCTGACTGTCGAAAATCAACTCTATTAAAAGACTAATTTTCAGGTATATATTTGTTACTCCCAGGGAGTTTCTTAATTTTATTCCAAGCTTCAATCGCTTCTGCACGACTTTTGCCTTTATTTTTTGAGTCAGAGAAAAAGTCACGAATGAATTGATTGTATTCAAACTGAGGGGGAATTTTCTTCTGGTGTGACGGGTCTTTCTTGCGTTTTTCTTCTTCATACCAAGCATCCACAACATCACGATACGTTTTTCCTATATTGTTTTTAATATAGTTTTGGATATAGGTAGAAAAATGAAACTTTGGTATTACTGTCTTGAAAAATGCTCTCACATCTTGACTACAACGATGATTTTCCGTAATGACTGTATCAAGACTTAGTTCACTGTTAGTTTGAGGCTTATTATTAGCCTTAGAATTTCTTTGTGGTTTTTTTATCTTTCCTGTCCGAAGAAAAGTCTCAATTCTATCAGAAATCTCTATCTTAGAACCCGACGCGCTTATTCCATTATCTCTACAAAATGATTGCAATTCTTCTTTTAACCAATAAAAATCCTTAAAATTTTGACTACTAATCTCTTTTGTAAGAATAGGTCTCATTCATAACACTCCTTATGTATACACTTTCATATTATAGAACGTTTGCTCTTTAATGTAATCAAATTTTTAGAGCAACAAACTTTACGAAAACAGCTAATTATAAAAACAAGAGCCTTGCTACAGTTTATTGTAGTAAGGCTCTTTGTTGAAGTGTAAACATTCACAAACCAATTCGAGTCAAACTTTTATGCTTAGTGTTTTATCAAGACTTTTGATTAATTTATTCCAAGTTAATTAGGCTTATTTCTTTAAATACATGTATGCAAAGATACAACTACCAAATAAAAAACAATGTTGCGATTGTTTGTCTATTTATTTTGTTGTTTTAGGATAGTTCAGCAACTGTTATCAATTAATATTAAGACCCATTTTAAATTAGCAATAATATGATTTAATGCATATCCACGCAATCATGATTTACAAAATCGATTTTAAAAATGATTTTACTGTTAGATAGCGTTGCTTGAGCTGAATATCCTAATTGTTCAACAAGGCTTTTAACGGTAGCTAGTCCTAGCCCAGTACCTGAAAAGTTTTTGTCACGAGAGCTTTCTCCAACATGAAATGGCTGCCATATTCTAGATATATCTGTAAGAGTGGTATCATTACTAATTTCGAACACTCCGTCTCGACCAAAGAAAATCTGAATTTCATTTCCAGAAGCATATTTGACTGCATTACTAATCATATTTTCAAAAATGAAATGTACTTTATCTTGCTCAGTCGTCAGCATAAATTCAGTAACTTCAGTTTTAAAATAAATTTGTTTTTCCCCTTGTATAGGTCGATAATTATCCAGTATCTCATTAATCAACATAATTAAATCAAAGTTAGTTTTATTAGAATCGTTTTCTTCTGTTTTAGCGAAATAAAGCATATCTGTTATTATTTTTTCCATTCTATCAACTTGCTTGTTAATGGTTGCAAGATAAGTTCCATCATCCATACCATCTTCAATCCCACTGGAATATACTCTAACTAATGCTAAAGGAGTTTTAAGCTCATGGGTTAAACCTATCATAAATTGCTTTAAGTCAATGTTTCTTTTTGATAAATCCTGTTGCGCTTTTTCAAGTGTCTTACTCATTTTATTAATACTTCTTGCAAGGTCCTCGATTTCATCTCCTGTCCGAATTTCAGCCTGTTTAAAATCCAACTCGCCAATTTCTTTTGCAACTTTTTTGAGTTCATTTAACGGCCTTGTTAGTTTTCGAGATAAAAAGGCAGTAATAATAATAATCAGCAAGATACTGACTATCAAAAAGAATATGTTAAAACGATTAATAAAATTAGCTATCTCAATAAAATTAGCCATCGAGGCTCCAATCATTATTAGCTGATGATCATCTTTTGAATAATGTGCGATAAAACTGGACTTTTGTTTTCCTTGATTGTAAACCTTGCCTACAATTTTATCCTCATTAACTTTTTGTAATACTTCTTCGGAAACCCAAAATTTATTAAGTGCAATATGTTCTCTGGCAAGTTGCTGTTTTAAATTTTCATTCAGGACATTAATATTATCTTTTAGCGATACTGAAAGAATAGTTACATCAAATTGATCCTCCACCAAACTCTTATCCTCAAATTCCTGATATACTGAAAAAGCATTAGTTACTTTTTGGTTCAATTGATGAAGATAATATTTTGGTAGAAAAAACTGACTTATCGTAAGTGAGATACTAAATGTGATGATAACAACAAGAGTTATATAAATAGTTAATTTTGTTCCAATTTTTCGTTTCATTCTCTTGTACTATATCCAACTCCTCGATGTGTTTGGACAATATCCTCTCCAATTTTTTCACGTAGACGCCGAATATGTGTATCTACCGTCCGCGGATCACCCTCGTAGTCCATTCCCCATATTAAATCAAGTAGTTGATCTCTCGTTAATATTTGTCTTCTATTTTGGCTAAATATGCGTAAAAGCTCGAATTCAGTCTTTGTTAAAATCAATTCATTTCCAGATCTCCATACACGTTTGCTTGAAATATCAAATGAAACATCGTTTATTCGTTGAATGGATTCCATTTGCAACAATTTTTTCGCCCTCATTAATAAAACTTTTGGATAAAATGGTTTATTTACATAATCATCAGCGCCATCAGATAAGGCAATAAATTCATCTTCTCCAGTATCTCTAGCCGTTAGTATTAATACTTTAATTTTTTGAGTCTTCTTCATTTCGCGGCAAACTGTAATCCCATCTTTTTCTGGCATCATCCAATCCAAAATGGCCAAATCAATTTTTTCATTATAGAAAATATCAAGTGCCTCTGAACCATTTGTAGCCGTATATACCGTAAATCCTTCCTTTTTGAAATAACTTTGTAAAATCTTTAACATATCTAGTTCATCATCAGCGATAAGTATATTCATTATATTTATCTCCTAATCGTCATATTTCCCTAAATTATACTGTTCTATAATAGCAATTAATTTTTCTGGATACATAGGATCTGTGGAATAGTGGTTTTTTTTCAAAGCATGGGCTGCTTCCTGATAATTCGCTGCAGCAAGAACATCATAATATTGATGCTTATTCCAACTCGTTCCTTCTAAAATTAATTTAGTATGGTCAATAAACGCACTTTTCAAATCTGGATAAGCTCTAAATTCAGTTTCAATTGTATAACTTTTATTATTTTTATATTCCATAGTTGGCATTTTTACTGAATTGCCTTTATAGCTACCTTTTATCCCAAATAAATTATTTGCTTTTATAGCTAATTCACTTTTGCCATAATTCGATTCTAATATAGCCTGTGCAATTGTTATACTCGGAAGCACTCCTCCTGTTTGTTGGTTTAATTCTACAGCTATAGGAGCAATTTCATCTATAAAATGAATTTCTCCATTTTCTTTCTGAAATAGTCTTATAAAAAATACAGAAAGTAAAACTAAACTAACTACTAGTATAATTATTGACACTTTAGATTTTCTATATTTGCAGATTCTTTTCATTGTATAACCTCTTTTTAAATGAATTTATACATGTATTTTAAAAGAGGAATGTTACAGTAATTTGACAAAAGAATAATATTAGATAAAAAACTTAAATAGGTTTAAGGAATACGTTGTTCACTTATTTCTATAATAAAAAAGTAGTACAAACTATTGTTTGTACTACGGATACTATTATTTTATTTTGAACTAAGTGTATCGAACAAGGTCATTTGTTCAGTCCTTTTTTCAATGCATCCCAAATCGAATTATCCACTTCTATATCTTTTCTATCTGGTAGTTCGCCATCTTCTTTAGCTTTCCAATATGCCCACTTGACTGGTTGACTTCCTAAGCATTTAACCATAAAAAAAGAACAGTAAGCTAACTTAGAAAACGTTAACTACTGCTCGTAATTATAGTATATAAAATCATTCTGCTTGTTGTTTAAACTTATTTTTAGATGGAACAAATAGAGTTAATACAAATGCAATGATCGCTAAGATTGTCATGAAATAATAGGCATCACTTGAACCTAAGGTTGAAGCAAGTGTGCGAATACCTTCAGCCGTAGCATTTGGTGTTTCTGCTAGCAATGTTTTCGCATGGTTTGTCGTTTGTGCTGTAAAAATTGTAATAACGACAGCAGATCCAATGGCACCTGCAATTTGGCGTAATGTATTATTTACTGCTGTACCATGTGTGACAAGTGTCTTAGGTAAGGCATTTAAACCAGCTGTGTTCAATGGCATTGTAATAAAACTCAACCCTATACGTAGAAAAATAGTACGTATCATTATAAAGCTATAAGTTGTTGTGTCTGATAAATCCGTTACAACCCACATTGAAGGAATGACAAAAATCAAACCGATAATAAATAACGGCTTTGCCCCAAAGCGGTCATACATTTTTCCTGTCACTGGAGACATAAAGGCATTTACAAGTGCACCCGGTAATAATAATAAACCAGCGTCTAAAGCCGTAAATCCTCTTCCGTTTTGTAAATACATTGGTAATAAAATCATGTCCGCATACATCATCATTGTGACAATAATATTGATGATGGACGTTAGCGTAAATAATTTATTGTTAAAAACGGATAAGTTAAGAAGTGGATCAGCAGATTTAATTTGTCGTAGACAGAATATTGCTGTAATCATTATCCCTACAAGTATAGAAGCGATTACAACTTTATCATCCCAACCATGGCTTCCTGCATTACTAAAACCATACAAAATAAGACCAAAGCCAATTGTCGATAAAATAACACTGATTACATCTAACTTCGTTTTTGCTGTTTCTGAAACATTAATTAAATATTTCATTGCCATAAATATAATGATCACGACAAATGGAATTATTCCGATAAATAACCAACGCCATGAATAATAATCTATAACGAAACCTGCTAATGTTGGTGCAATGGCTGGAGCGAAAATCATAGCTAGCCCAATTAACCCCATCATACTGCCTCTTTTTTCAGGAGGAAAAATAAACATCACGATGCTCATTAGCAATGGCATAATAATTCCTGCTCCAATTGCTTGAATCATACGACCTATTAGTAAAGTGGTGAAGTTCGGAGCTATTGCACAAAAAATAGAGCCTAATAATAAAAACAGCATTGAACTTATAAATAATTGTCGTGTTGAAAAACGTTTCATTAAGTATGCTGTTATAGGGACTAGCACCCCGTTTACTAACATAAAACCAGTAGACAACCACTGAACGGTTGTAGCAGAAACGGAAAATACGTCCATTAAATTACTTAATGCAACGTTTAACAATGTTTGGTTTAGTGTAGATAAAAAACACCCTAAAATTAGTACTGTTAATAGTACCTTTTTATTTATTGATTCCGGCATTAATTTATTCCTCTTTCCCCTTGTTTTATTAACACAATGTCAATAAAATAGATAATAACATTTTTATTTTTTGATTCCTATTTACAATTTTTCAAGAAGTGTCAATTAAACAACAAAATTTAAAATACTATTAATTAAATTTGTATTTAATAGATAAAGGAGAATTAAATTGACTACACAAAAAAAGCAAGACCCCCGATCTATTCGCTCTAAACGGGTATTCAAAGAAGCTGTTGTAGAAATCTTGATTGAAAACCCAGATATTTCGAAACTTACAGTACAAAAAATAGCCCAACGTGCAGAACTAAATCGAGCAACTTTTTATTTACATTTTTTAGATATTAACGATTTATTAAAGCAGGTAGTTTATGATATTTTCGACGACTTGTTGTCGGAAATATCCCCAACTTTACAAATTGATAATTTAAATAATCAAGAACAATTAATTACGTTTTTAGATTACTTTTATAAGCACCGAAAAATTTTAGCTGTTCTATTTGAGCACCCTGGTTTCAATAAAAAAATGCATATGACACTAAAGGACTTGATTGTCATACAACATAAAAGTGAAGGTGCTAATAGTACTAACACAACTCTATCAATGGATATTCTTGCATCTTCAATACTTGGCATCATCATGTGGTGGCTCAGAAACGGGGTTCACTTTAGCTCCGAATATATAGCCACTCAAATTATTGAGCTATATCGATAATTATTCGTACAAATAAATTGCTAACCTCAAAATGTGGGTGTATTTCGTTATGAAAGCATTTTGTTGCTGTCGCTGCACTTTCGCACAGAAAAAACATTTTGTTGCTGTCGCTGCGCTTTCGCTCAGAATACATTCGCTGAAGTAAAGATAAAAGTACCCTTTAAATGAAACGTCATCTAAAGGGTACTTATGTTTTTGATTAAGTTAATTTGTTGTTATTCCAAGAGAATATGGATTGATCGGATGTCAGGAAGGTTTGTGGGAAAACCTCCTGTGCATCTGCTAAAAATTTCGGTAAATCATGTGGTAAAAAGCGGGCACTTAAATGGTTCAGCAGTAAATAGTTTGCTCCTGCCTGTTGTGCCACCTTTGCCGCTTCGACATTTGTAGAGTGTCCATAGTTCGCTGCTAAATCTGTCGTAGTATCATCAAAGGTCGCTTCATGAATAACGATATCTGCTCCAAAAGCTAATGAAACAGCCTCTGGACAGTATTTAGTATCTCCTAAAATAGTGAGCGTAAAGCCTTTTTTGGATGGAGCGACAACATCTTTCGCATATACAACGGTGCCATCCGCTAGCTCAATATCTTTCCCTGATTTTAATTGTCCTAGCAAAGGACCTTTCGGAACACCAAGAGCCTGTGCTTTTTCCATTAACAGTTCGCCAGGCAAATCCTTTTGCTCAATACGGTATCCATAGCATGGAACTACATGTCGCAATTCACTCGCACTTACTGTAAAATGTTCATCTTCATAAATAATACCTTCATGAACTTCAACAAATTGTAATGGATATGTTAAATGCGTCTTCGACAAGGCTAAGGTTTGCTCAATCCATTGCTGTAAACCTTGTGGGCCAAATATCGTTAATGGCTCGTCCCCCCCTTGAAATGAACGAGAGCTTAAAAAGCCAGGTAATCCAAAAATATGATCACCGTGTAAATGTGTAATAAATATTTTTGTTACTTTACGTGGCTTTAACGATGTATGCAAAATTTGATGTTGGGTCGCCTCCCCACAATCAAAAAGCCACATTTCCCCCACTTCATCTAATAGCTTTACCATTAGAGCACTTGTATTTCGTTCCTTTGAAGGCATTCCTGCGCCTGTTCCTAAAAAATGTAGTTGCACATATGCCACCTCACTTCTATTTCTATATCGCTTTATTGTACCCTATTGCTTCCAATAAAAAAAACCTTTGGTCACTAGTTTTGTCCAAAGGTTTCATAATTATTTCGGCTCCCATGATACGATTGCCGCATGGAAATCATGACGATAATAATAACGCCCGTTCTTTTCCTCAATAAACGGCAAGAGCGATTCCTCAACATGCTCTCTATTAAAAGTATTATTTAATATTTTTTTACTTTGTGTTGTGACAAGTTGCTCATAGCTTTCATATTCATACACTCGTTCTAAAGGAATGATTTTGCACTCTGCATAAATGTCCATTTCATAGAGCAAATTTAAAAATTCTATATAATCTCTTCGTGGAAATTTAATATCGTAGCCATACTTTTCGTATAATATTTCATAGTGGGGTTGAATCGGCCCTGTTGTCATGCCAATAATTGCACGCTTTTTAGCTAGACGATTCATATGGTAAAGTGCTGATTTGATTTCATACATACGATAAAAGCAATTGACACCAATAACTATATCGTGCGCTCCTACTTCATCTTCAGTAAGGCTTTCCCATTTTGCATGAATATAAGAAACATGTTGCTTGTCTTCCATGCAATTTTCTAAATAGCTAAGAATACTTTCTGAGCTATCTACACACGTTAGCTTGCGCACATGATCAGCTAGTGGAAATGTATAATTACCCCAGCCTGGACCAATTTCCAATACCGAGTCCTCAGGTTGAATACTTTTTTTAATTTCTTGAAAAATTTTTGCAGCATAAGGATCTGTTTGTCCAGCCTTTTTACGTGCGATTGACTGTGCCCAAAACTGCTCCTCTAGTTGATCATTGACCATTCTTTCAGGCATTTGGCCATGCCAGTCCTTCACACCTTCCTGCCATAACGCCTCATAATTAATAGCTAACGGTCCTTTTCTTGTCATACAGGTACCTCAATATTCATGATTTCATATACTTTTTTCATATCGAGATTAGCACGCACATGCTTTGCCAGCATATTGTAAGCGTCCTCTCTTCGTTCTGCGTCACTTTTCACATCGCTTGGTAAAGTAGCGAGCCCCTTTTTCACGCGAATGTCGTTGACAAGCTGTCGTGTAAAGGTACGATTATGGAATAAACCATGGAAATATGTTCCAACCACTTGTTCATCAGCACTTACCGCACCATCTACTCGCCCATCTGCAAGCTGTAAAAATGGTGAAACTTCATCACGTAAAATTTTTGTACGTCCTAGATGAATTTCATAGCCAGTAAACGTATCCTGTCCTCTTGTTCCTGTCATTTGAACTGTTTTTTTATCGCCAACAAAAACAGTTTCCATTGGCAATAAACCTAGACCTTGCGCTGAATCACCATTACCTTCTACTGCATCTGGGTCTAGTAACGTTTCGCCAAGCATTTGGAAGCCACCGCAAATGCCAATAATTTTTGTCCCTCGTGCGCGTAAATTTGCTATCGCATGATCGAAGCCTTGTGCCTTTAACCACGCTAAATCATCTATTGTACTTTTTGTTCCAGGTAGTATAAGTAAGTCGGGCGTGCCAAGCTCATTGACATTGCCAATTAAACGCACACCAACCTCTGGCTCATCAAAAAATGGATCAACATCCGTAAAATTTGAAATGCGCGGCAGGCGAATCATTGCCACATCCACTGCAAACTCCCCTTGCTTTGGTTTTTTAAAACGCAACGAAGATAGTGCTAGCGAATCTTCAGCCTCAATATTGACATCTACATATGGTACAACTCCAAGGACAGGAATCCCCGTTTCACGCTCAACCCATTCAACGCCATCATCGAGTAATTCACGCATCCCTCTAAACTTATTAATAATCAGCCCTTTTACACGTGCACGTTCTGCATCGTCAAGTAATGCGAGTGTTCCAACAATCGATGCAAATACTCCGCCTCGATCGATATCAGCAACTAGCACAACCGCTGCATCTGCTAGATGAGCCATGCGCATATTTGCTATGTCACGGTCTTTCAAATTGATTTCTGCCGGACTTCCCGCACCTTCAAGAACAATGACATCATATGTATTTTGTAAAGTTCGTACTGACTTTTCAACGATCGGCATCGCTTCTTGTACGAATTGATTGCGATAGCTTTTGGCGTCCATATTTAAAAAATGTCTGCCATGAACAATCACTTCCGATACCATATCCTGCTTTGGTTTTAGCAATATAGGATTCATATCCGTAGTTGCGACAACACGTGCTGCCTCTGCTTGTACACCCTGTGCACGGCCAATTTCTCCGCCATCTTGAGTTACAAACGAGTTAAGGGCCATATTTTGTGATTTAAACGGTACTACCTTTAGCCCATCATCAGAGAAAATACGGCACAGCGCAGTACAAATCATACTTTTCCCTACATCAGAAGCCGTCCCTTGAATCATGATAGATTTTGCTGGCATAGTCTTTTCCCTCCTTTTTTTATAGTTGAAGTGCGGGTGTTCTTCTTGCTTTCGCGGGTATTCCCTCCATAGCGTGAGTATTCTTCTCGCTTCTGTGGGTATTCCTCCCCAAAGCGCGAGTATTCTGCTTCATTCCGCGAGTATTCCCCTCAAAGCACGAGTATTCTCACAAACGTGCGAAGTTCAACTTGATACACGGGGTTCAGCTTGCTTCCCGGGATTCTACCCCATTCCGCGGGCATTCCCTCATTCTGCTTCGTTCCGCGAGTATTTCCCCTCAAAGCGCGAGTATTCTCATAAACGTGCGAAGTTCAACTTGATACACGGGGTTCAGCTTGCTTCCCGGGATTCTACCCCGTTCCGCGGGCATTCCCTCCAGAGCGGGGGCATTCTGCTTCGTTCCGCGAGTATTCTGCTTCGTTCCGCGAGTATTTCACCTCAAAGCGCGAGTATTCTGCTTCGTTCCGCGAGTATTTCCCCTCAAAGCGCGAGTATTCTCACAAACGTGCGAAGTTCAACTTGATACACGGGGTTCAGCTTGCTTCCCGGGATTCTACCCCGTTCCGCGGGCATTCCCTCCAGAGCGGGGGCATTCTGCTTCGTTCCGCGAGTACTTCCCTCCAAAGCGCGAGTATTCTGCTTCATTCCGCGAGTATTTCCCCTCAGAGCGCGAGTATTCTGCTTCGTTCCGCGAGTATTTCACCTCAAAGCGCGAGTATTCTGCTTCGTTCCGCGAGTATTCCTCCCCAAAGCGCGAGTATTCTGCTTCGTTCCGCGAGTATTTCCCCTCAAAGCGCGAGTATTCTCACAAACGTGCGAAGTTCAACTTGATACACGGGGTTCAGCTTGCTTCCCGGGATTCTACCCCGTTCTGCGAGTACCCACCGCTGCAAGAGGATCTAATTAGAATTCAAGACCTTTAACAGCTGGAATGCCTTCGTCATAATAATGCTTTGTCGCATCGATGGTTGATACTAAATCAGCCATTGCAATTAGCGCTGGATTGGCGCTACGGCCTGTTACAACTAAATGCATTGTAGATGGGCGCTGTTGAATAGCTTCAATGACTTCGGCTAATGGGAGCACATCATCGATTGGGAATTTTGTAATAGCAAGCGCATTGTTGAGCTCGTCTAATACGAGTACATCAATACTGTCGTCTTGCAGAGCGGCCTTTGTTTTTTTCCATGCCTTTGCTAACGCAGCGCGATGCTCCTCGGGTGTTTTTGTCCAAGTGAAGCCGATTCCCATTTGCTCCATTTCTACGCCAAGCTTCCGAAGAGCAATTTGCTCACCGTATGTACGCTCTGGTGATTTAATAAATTGCATGTAACGCACCTTTAGGCCTCGACCTACTGCGCGTAATGTGACACCAAGAGAAGCTGTTGTTTTGCCCTTCCCTTCACCTGTATAAACTAAAAGCAAGCCTTTTCTAGCCATTCTTTAAGCCTCCCTTAAAGCCATGTTGTTTTTTCTTCAAATGAGGTACGTTTCTTGTCTTTAAGCTCCTGCTCTTCTGGGTAGCCAATAAAGATCGTTCCTACTACTTTTTGTGATTCACTTGCGCCAATGAATGCGTGCATACGCGGGTCATGAACAAGCCCTACACCACGTGTACGCCATACGAAGCCAAGTCCTTGCTCCTCTGCGGTAAGCCACATAGACATAATAGCGCTACATACAGCAAAGACATTATCTGCTGTCGCATCAGCATCGTCTTCTACTATATCTGCTGTCACAACAATGGCCACAGGCGTTGTTTGAACAACTTTTAACGAGCTTTCCACTAAATTTGGTTTTGTGGGGAATCGCTCTTGCAAATAAGCATTTGCCATTTCCTCGTAGCGTTTCATCGCATCGCCTTGAATAACATAAAAATGCCAAGGTTCGCGCATTCGGTCATTTGGAGCATAAGTTGCTGCTTGTAAAATTTGCTCGATTTTTTCTTTTTCAACAGGCTGTGTCGTGTAATTGCGAATCGCTCGACGATTTTTTAAAGCCTCGATTACTGTCATGATGTGTTTCCTCCCTATGCTCAAATAACTTTTGTCTTTATGTAAGGGCTAGTCCCTGTTCTTCAAACCATTGAATTTTGTCACGTACATTGACGACTTCGCCAACGACGATCATGGAAGGATTATGATAGCCTTCTCGTTCAATAATGCTTGCAATTTCATCAAGCTGTCCTGTAATGGTACGCTGTTGCTCTGTTGTTCCCCACTCAATAACGGCCACTGGAGTAGTTGCTTTGCGACCATTTTCGATGAGCTTTCTAGAAATATAAGCAATATTACCAACACTCATATAAAAGGCGACTGTATCGATGCCTGTTGCAAGTGCTGGCCAATTTAAAAAGTCCTGTCCTTTTTCCTCACGACCATGCCCTGTTACAAGCGCAAAGCTTGTTGCAAAATCACGGTGTGTTACAGGGATGCCGGCATACGCTGGGGCAGCAATTCCAGCTGTAATACCTGGCACAATTTCATAAGCAATACCATGATTTTTTAAGATTTCCGCTTCTTCTGCACCACGACCAAAAACAAATGGATCGCCACCTTTTAATCGTGTGACAACCTTGCCTTCCTGCGCTTTTTCGACAAGTAATGTATGAATCTCATCTTGAATTAAGTGATGCTTACCAGGTAATTTACCACAGTACACAAGCTCAGCATCTTTTTTCGCAAACTCTAGTAATTTCGGGTTCACAAGACGGTCATATGCAATGACATCAGCCTTTTGAATACATTCGAGCCCGTATACTGTAATGAGCTTCGGATCTCCTGGTCCAGCTCCAACTAAATACACTATTCCGTCTTTCATCGCGCTTCTCCCATCAGTATTTGTTGTAAAAATGCTTCACGTCTATCAATCTCTCCACTACGTGTCCATTCTAGTAGGTTTGGTTCAAGTAATGCTTGTAAAGCGGTACGTCTTTGTGGACCTTTTTCAAACTTAGCAGCAATCATTAAACGTGCCTGCTGTAGGAAGCATACATAGTCATCATAAACGTCATCAAATTGCTCTTCGAGATCAGCTTTGATTTTACGCGCTAGTGCTGGACTGGCACCTGACGTTGACACTGTTAACACTAAAGGACCACGGCGCACTGTTGCTGGCGTTATAAAGTCGCTTTCAGCCTGTGCATCTGCACGGTTGATGAGCTGCCAATGTTGTGCTGCTTCTTGGACAGCCTCATTTACTGACGTATCATTTGTCGCTGCAATGATGAGCGATGCATCATCTAAATCACGCGCTTCAAATTCTTTTTCACGCCACGTAATTTGCCCTGACTCAGCAAAAGGCAGTAAGGATTCATCTAGAGCTGGACTGACAACGACGATATTAGCTTTAGCTGGAAGCAGTGAAGCTACCTTCTGTGTTGCTACGTGCCCTCCTCCAACAATTACTACGGTTTTATATTCAATATTGATATGAATAGGAAAATAATTAGTCATGATTTTTCACCTTCTTACAAGCTGTTAGCCAATTGTCAACAAGCTTTGGGTTAGATACGAAATGAAAATGCGTATAGCCAGCTACTAAATTTCCTTCTTGGTAGCCCTCTTGTTTGTTACCAAAGCGCCCCTTCGTTTCATAGGCCGGCGTATTATGCGCGCCGCTATATTTTGAATAGTGGAATTCATGTCCCTTTGCTTCTTCATCCGTACCAATTAAAAAATTATTTGGTGTGCCGAAAATCTCACGGTAGCCGAGAGCCGCTAGTTTTGTTTGCATCGCTACTTCTCCCGGAATAACACCAACCATGTCATAACGGTCACCATTGCTATTCGTAATAGCCTCCGTCAAATACATAAAGCCACCACACTCAGCTAATGTTGGAAGACCTTTGGCAATTGCTTCACGAATAGACTTTTTGGCATCCGAATTATCCGCTAAAATATCTGCAAATTCCTCTGGGAAGCCCCCACCTATATACAATCCGTCTGCTTCAGTCGGTACAGGCTCATTCGCAAGTGGTGAGAAAAATTGAAGCTCGGCTCCTTTTGCACGCAGTAAATTCAAATTCTCTTCATAATAAAAGTTAAACGCGGCATCCTTTGCTACAGCGATGCAAATATTTTGAGATGGTTGTTCCGCAAATAGTTGCCCTGATTCTTGTAGAACAGGAGCCTTTGTTAATTCAAGCAATTGATCTAAATCAATGGTCTCAGTCATTAGAGCGCCCAGCTTATCAAAAAATGTATCGAGTTCTCCTCGTTCGATGGCAGGGACTAATCCTAAATGACGACTAGGAATATCAATCCCTTCCTCTCGCTTCAAATAGCCGATGACAGGAATACCACACTCCTGCTCAATAGCAGCCTTCGCAATCTCATAATGACCGACACTTCCGACTTGGTTGGCAATGACACCAACGATATTCGGTTGATCCGACAACAATTGAAAACCTTTCACAACTGCCGCTACACTTCGTGCCATACTTGCACAATTGACAATTAAAATAACAGGACTCTCTGTGACAACACTAATGTCTGCTGCAGAGCCAGCATCCGATAGCGGACTTTTGCCATCATAAAAGCCCATAACTCCTTCAATAATGGAAACATCGGCATCTTTGCTTGCGCGTGCGATTATATCTCGCACTGCTTCATGTGAAAACATCCAACTATCGATATTGCGAGATACACGTCCTGTTACGGCAGTATGATAGGTAGGGTCAATATAATCGGGACCACATTTAAAGCCTTGCACAATTTTGCCCTTTTCTTGTAACGCTTTCATGAGTCCAATGGTAAAGGTTGTTTTACCAACTCCACTACCAGTACCAGCAAGTACAAAGCGATTCGTTTGCATAGGCTTCCTCCTTAAAATGTTAATCTAGCAACTGAGATTGTAGCATTGCCCGATTTTTTCTTTTCTAGCACAAGCGACTCGACCTGCGCATAACGCATCGCTGCAGGCTCACTCACCCCGTATGCTCCTGTATATTTAAATACGGTTTCCGAAGGTGATGGGAAATCAATTTCATTTAATTCCGCCGGTGAATATGTTACAAACTCCCAATCGTATTTCTTCGTTATTTCTAGTAGGCATTGCTCGTCCTTCTTTAAATCAATCGTGCATAGCGCTTTCACACTTTTTTTCGAAAGCTTCAGCTCTGCAAGAGTTTCATCAATGACTTGCTCAATTTCTTCCACAGCTGTTCCACGATTACAGCCCATGCCAAGCACGACCGATTTTGGTCGATAAATGACACCATTTTCAAGAAGTACTTCTTCCTCCGGGTCAATGATGCGGTCAGTAATCAGCAGAGTAGCATGTGGTTTCGCTTCAAGCGCAGCATATGTTGACGGATACATTTTAATTTGTTCTGGCATCGCTGTATCACGCATCCACCAGTCACGTTCCCCAGTTTCCTGAACGATTGCGACGTGCTCCTCGTTGACAACAGAGGCACTGACAGGTGTTAGTTTATCGGCGCTATCCCATACCCAGCCAAAACGTGCACCAAATAAATCAACCGGAATGGTCTTTTGCACATCTGAGGCTGTTGTAATAATCGGATTTGCTCCAAGTGCTGCAGCTACTTCATGTGTCAGTTCATTGGCGCCACCTAAATGTCCCGATAACACGCTAATTACGTTTTCACCACGATCGTCAATGACAACAACGCCTGGATCTGTCTTTTTATCCTTTAAAATCGGTGCTATCATGCGTACAACTGCACCGAGTGAAATGATTAAAATTAAGCCTTTATATTGCTTAAAAAGAGTAGGCAACAGTAAACGCACAGTACCTGTAAACATCTGAATATGCTTTTCTGCTTCATCACCCTGCTCGAATTTACTCATGTAATATAAGTCGCTCGCAGCAAAGGTTTGCTGCAAGCGACGTCCAATTTGAACACCGTGCTTTGTAATGGCGACAACTGCATAAGGATTTCGTTGGTCAACTTCTGGGAATACGCCCTCTTGTAACTCAATCACTAGTCTTCACGCCTTTTCTAAAGCCATGTGTAAAAGTAGCATCATATAATTTCGAACGATATTGATCTTTATCATGAATATCTGGATCTAATGCCCAGCCAGCTAAAATCATCGCATGCTTACGAATACCGTTTACACGCATGGCTTCATCCAGTTCAATTAATGTTGTACGTACGATTTTTTGATCTGGCCAAGAAGCTCGTTGAATAACAGCTACTGGTGTATCATCAGCCCAGCCAGCATTCTGTAGTTCTTTTACTATTTTCTTTGTTAACGTTGCGCTCAGGAATAAGGCAATTGTACAATGATGACTTGCTAAATCACGTAGCTTTTCAAATTCTGGTACAGGAGTACGTCCTTCGGCACGCGTTAAAATAAGTGTTTGTGTTAAGTCAGGAATAGTTAATTCTGCCCCAATTGCCGCTGCAGAAGCGAAGACAGAGCTAACACCAGGAATAACCTCGTAACCAATACCTTCTTTTTTTAATAGTGCCACCTGCTCCATGATGGCTCCATACATCGCAGGGTCTCCTGTATGCATACGAGCTACCACTTTCCCCGCATTGACACGATCTACCATGGTCGCTACCATTTCCTCTAAATGCATACCTGCCGTACGAATAACCTCTGCATCTGGTCGTGCCTTTGCAATAAGGTCCTCACTCACTAAAGAATCTGTATACATTACTACGTCCGCTGTTTGTAGCATATGTAAGCCTTTCACTGTAATTAAATCTGGATCACCAGGACCAGCGCCGACAATATATATTTTTTTCATTATTTACGCACCACCATTAACGTTAAATATTCTAAATCGACACCGTCTAGCTCGCGCACATCCCAAATAATTTCCTTATCAGATGTTACCTTTGTTACGACTGATGCCTTATCAAGTAAATCTAAATCACGTAGCACCTCAAGCATTAAATCAATAACCTTCGCTACTTTTATGAACACCACTGCATCGTGACTTTCAATCGCTTCACGCATCGCCTCATAGTTATCATGGGCAGGGACAATGGCAACACGATCATCGCCATCTGCCAGCGCAATGCCAAGTCGTGATGCTGAACCGTTGAACGAAGAAATACCAGGAACTGTTTGAATTTCAACGTCCGGGTGCATGTCCTGCATAAGCTTCATCATATGGATGAACGTACTATATAATAATGGGTCACCTTCTGTAACAAATGCGACATCCTTACCTTCTTTTAATTTTCCATAGACAAGTTCCACTGATTTCGTCCATTCGCGTTCTAATACAGCTTCATCTTTTGTCATTGGAAATACTAGGCCAAGCATGTCCTTTTCTTCTGGGTTAATGTAGACATCTACGATACGATGTGCATAGCTTTTACTGCCTTTTAGTTTTTTCGGATAGGCAATAACAGGCGATTCTTGAATGATACGGAATGCCTTAACTGTAATTAACTCTGGGTCGCCAGGACCTACGCCCAAGCCATATAAAATACCAAGATTACTCATGATTTTCTTCCTTTCGATATGCAGAAATAATGTAAATTGGATTTAATGGGACAAAACGTGTCATATCTAATATTGGTTTACTGCGCGCAAGCTGTGCCTGCAAGATGTCTACAGCAAAGCCACAAGACTTAAACGCTTCGACTGCTTTATATAAATTTTCAATGGTTGCAGCATTCAAGACAATACGACCATTTGGCTTTAAGCGTGTACAGCACAATTGTAATAACTCCACCATTTCTCCTCCCGTGCCGCCGATAAAAATCGCATTCGGGTCAGGGAAGTTTTCAAGTCCTGCTGGCGCTTTACTATGAATAGCAGTAATATCTACACGGAACTTTTGCTGATTTTGCAGGCAATTTTCTAAATCTGGAGCGTTTTTCTCCACGGCAAATATTTGACCTTCTGGCGCAAGCTTGCCTGCCTCAATCGCCATCGAACCCGTACATGTCCCAACGTCCCAAATAGTGCTATCCTTTTGCAGTTGCATCGCTTGTAAACTTAAGACACGAATTTCTTTTTTCGTAATCAGCCCTTTGTCTGGCTTACGCTGTGAGAATTCTTCATCATCGATACCGAGTGCATAGCGTTTCGGTTCTGAAGTTTGCTGTAAAATGACAACATTTAATGGAGAAAAATCAGCCATTTCTAATTCATCAAGCGAATACCAACCGAATTTTTCATTTGTGCCCTGTAAATTTTCTGCGACAAATGCACGGTACTCTGTCATGCCAAAGTGCTTTAAATAACGTGCCAACTCATTCGGATTATTCTCTGCATCTGTTAGCAATGCCACTTTCTTTTTACCATCAATTCGTTGTGCTAAGCCTTTCATGGAGCGCCCATGAATACTTGTAACATAAGCATCCTGCCAGCTTTCCCCCATCTTTGAAAAAGCAAGCTGCACAGAGCTCATATATGGATAAACGTCAATGTCTAGCTTTTTCGCTAAATAACCACCGATTCCGTAAAATAATGGATCACCTGACGCTAAAATAACTGTATTTCTTGTTTCTGCAGATAACCTTTCGACAAGCGCTGAAAGACCACCTTTAATCAACATTTTTTCTCCAGTAAAGTTTGGGAAAAATTCTAGAACACGCTCTCCACCAACAAGTACCTCACAGTCTTCAATCCACTGTACATATTGCGGTAGTAAGCTTTCTTGTCCGTTATCCCCGATCCCAATCAATTTCATCGATCGATGCAATGTCATCAGCCCTTCCTAATAATTGTCCCTGCATCGAATAGATCGATGTGGAAAGCGTTAAACCGCCCTTAATATGATGTAATGAAGAATAACAGCAAGCTTCACATAAGTGGTTGAAAAATGCATCATAGCCCTTTTCTGCCATAATTTCTCCGACCTGTGAAGCAGTGTTTGCCTCTCGTACGTTTGTAACGGTTTCTTCATCTGCACCTATATCCACTGCTAATTGTGCTAAAAAGTTAAAATCAATAGGAGCACTTTTGGAGTGCACCATCATGACACCTTGTGCCACCTTCGAGAATTTCCCCATCATACCAACAAGCGATACTTGCTTCATACCAAGTCGTTTACAATGCTTTAATGTAAAGCCTACAAAATCGCCCATTTCTATAAACGCTTCCTCTGGCAAATGAGGGTACTGTGCCATCCCATACTTTTCACTGCGGCCACCAGTCGTCACAACTAGATGCTCACAACCAGCCTCTTTTGCAACACTAATCGCTTGGACAATGCTGGCCATATAGGCGGAACTCGAAAAAGGCACGACGGTTCCCCTTGTGCCTAAAATGGAGATGCCTCCAATAATACCAAGTCTCCCATTTAACGTTTTTTTAGCAATTTCCTCACCTTTAGGGACGGAAATAACTACGTTAACGCCTCGTTTAATTTGAAATTCATCAAGTACGCCTTGTACAGTACTATGAATCATCTTCCGTGGTACTGGATTGATGGCCGCTTCTCCGACAGGTACTGGTAAGCCGGGCTTTGTTACACGCCCGACACCAATTCCACCGTCCAGATGAATACCTGGTATATCCGACCAGCTCACCGTGCCGATAATGAGTGCTTTATGTGTTGCGTCTGGGTCATCACCAGCATCTTTAATCGTTTCACAGCTGACAGCATCCTGCTGAAATGTACATCTTTCTATCGTAAAGGTCGCATCTCGCCCAATCGGTAAATGAATGGTACTAGTTTCTTGCTCTTCATTTGTAATTAAGGCAAGTAATGCGGCCTTCGTTACTGCAGTTGCACAGGATCCCGTTGTATAACCGTGACGCATGTCTTTGGGATCCTTTTTTGGCTTCCGCTCCACTATTTTTTCGCCTGTTCATCCGCTAAAAGTGAGACAGCATTCAATGCGGCAACCGTCACTGTACTACCGCCTTTACGACCAACATTTGTAATATACGGAATACCTTCTAGTTTTAACAGCTCTTCCTTCGATTCAGCAGCTGACACGAAACCAACGGGCATACCGATAATTAAATCTGGTTTCGCTAAGCCTTCTTTAATTAAACGAATTAATTCAAGTAATGCTGTTGGTGCATTCCCAATTGCATAGATGCCACCTTCATGTAATTTAGTAGCCTTTTGCATAGAAATAATTGCACGTGTTGTGTTTTGTTTTTTCGCCTCAATCGATACGTCTTCATCAGCAATATAACAGTGTAAATCGCCACCATGCTTTTGGAAGCGTTTTTTCCCTGAACCACTTTCGATCATTTGCACATCTGCAATGACATGGCGACCAGCAAGGATTGATTTAATACCGGCCTCAAGTGCTCCTGGTGTAATAATAACGCTACGTCCTAATTCAAAGTCAGCAGAAGCGTGAATGATACGACGAACAACTTTCCACTCATCCTCTGAGAAGTTATGCTCGCCCATTTCCTCTGCAATAATTGAAAAACTGTAATCGTAAATTTTATCTGGGTCTACTGTTAAAGGTTTGAAATCTGTTTTAAAATCCATCTGAATGGCCTCCTAAAGTGTGTTTTGTACAGCTTGTAATACATCTTCAAATGTAGAATATTGCTGTCCGTATTTTATATTTGGTCTTGCAATTAAAATCGTTTCAATGCCACATGCAAGGGCAGCGTCTAGCTTTTCATCCACCGAGCCAACCTTGCCGCTTTCTTTCGTGATCATCAATGTCACATCATATTGACGAAAGAGGGCTTCGTTTAATTCTTTTGAAAAAGGGCCCTGTATGGCAACAATATCTCTTTGTGCCACACCAAGTGCTTCGCATTTTTCCATATTATCGAGTCGAGGAAGCATACGCGCAATCACTCGTGTATTTTCTAAACCATGTAACACCTTCGTAAAGGTTGCTAGCGTTTTACTGCCCGTCGTTAGCATAATGACACCACGTTTTTCCGCTGCTAAATGGGCAGCCTCCTCATAATCTTTCACTACCGTAATTAGTGGATGGGCATAATGCTCATGAGCACGTTCATAGCGGATATACGGAACATTGGCTTGCTTAGCTGCCGCCATGGCATTTTTTGAAGCTTCTTCAGCAAATGGATGAGAGGCATCTACAACTAAACGGTACCCTCGC
The DNA here is from genome assembly GCF_047737915.1 of Lysinibacillus sp. NPDC056185. Lineage (NCBI taxonomy): Bacteria > Bacillati > Bacillota > Bacilli > Caryophanales > Bacillaceae > Lysinibacillus > Lysinibacillus sp. NPDC056185. Next base: position 93,417 of record NZ_JBLLLQ010000009.1, on the reverse strand, counting down.
TCCGTAATAATCGTCGCCATTTCATCCGCTGTTAAACGACCGATTAAATGAGGAAGGCCTACTTCTGCCAGGCTAGAAGCAGCTGATTCAGTAACGACCGTTGCTGTCACAGCATAACCTGCTGACTGGATTTCAAGTGCTAGATTCCTAGCATCGCTCGTCCCTGCTAACATGAAAATCATTTCACTGGCTCCTCTTCATGATGGTGATGATGGTCGTGGTCGTGGTCGTGATCAAGGTGATCGTGATCATGTCCATGATCGTGGTCATGATGGTGATGATGATGCGCATGTCCATGCACTGCCGCATAAGCACGATAATTCTCTAAATCTTGCATACCTGTTGATGTGCCATTCACAGCTTGCTCAATACGCTCCAATAGCACATTTTGTAAACGCTCATGATAGCCAAAATAGTTGGCAATTTGAATATTACAATCAGGATATTTTTCGTTAAATTGCTTACACATACCATTCATTCGTTCCATTAGGATACCCGTGAATAAAAAGTATGGTAGCATAATGACTTTTTTAGCACCCAGCTTCACACAGCGCTCTATTCCTTCTTCAACACGCGGATCTGTTACGCCCATAAACGCGCTTTCTACATACTGAACCGGGAGTTTTTCCCATAACAAACGTGTAATTTTATAAAAATCACCATTTGCATATGGATCACTGCCGCCTCGTGCAATTAATAAAACGGCTGTATCTTTATGTTCTTCTTCAGCATTAAAGCCGATTTCTGCTAAACGATCTTCTAAAATCGCAAATATTTCTTCATGGATACCGATTGTTTGACCATATGTGAACGTTATATTCGGATAATGCTCACGCGCATGTTCGATTTCTGCTGGAATATGCATTTTTGAATGTCCAGCATGAAGAAGGATAATCGGAATAACATGTACCTCTGTAGCACCCTTCTTCACACAGTTCGTAATACCTTCTTCAATGTTCGGCGAAGCGAACTCTAAAAAACATGTTTCTACTAAAAAGCTATCATCAATACGAGGTGTCATTTGCTCGATAAACGTGCGTACCTCGTCATTCCCTGCTTCTAAACGGCTCCCGTGGCCGACAAATAAAATTGCTTTCATCTTATTACTCCTCACTAGTCGCCGCATGGAGCGGGCTCTACTTTTATTTTTGAAGACATATCCTGATACGTAAAATGTAATATCTTTTTCACACGCTTGAAGTATTTAAACAAACGTTCATTTGGATGTGCATTTGCTTTATATTCTTCGATAATATCGGTAATAAGTGGGATGAGCTGTTCAGGCTCTAATCCCTCAACAACTGGCTGAGCAGCATGTGCTGTCCGACCAACCGGCTTGGCACCAATAAAAACATCAAATTTACTTTTACGATAAACAATGCCAATATCATCAAATACTGCTCGATAACATGCCATACCACAGCCGTTAAAGCCGATATTTAATGTTTTCGGTAACGACATACCACCAAGCTTTTCTTGAATTTCTTCCGCATATGGAATCGAATCGAACTTTTCTCCATAACAGAAGTCACAAGCCTTTAACGATAGCACGTCACCAATTGGTGCTAGTAAAAAGCCAACTTCACGAAGCTTTGCGGTAACCTCTTCAGGCTCGGACGTTGGAACTTTCAAATGAATTTGATGGTCTGGTGTATACTCCATCGTTCCTTCCTCACCAACTACCTCAGCCAACGTCATCATTTGTTGAGGACTAAAGAACTTATTGGCAACCCCAGGACTAACCGCTAATTCAAAAATAGATTCGATTTTTTGTTGAACACGCTTAGGTGTTACTTTCACCGCGCTTGTTCCCTTTACCATAGTAAGAGCAGCTGTCGCCATTTCAAGTGACGATTTTTTAGGCTTTTGTTGTGGTGTTATGGCTAAACTGGGCTTAATACGATTGGCATTAGGATCTGTCGCAAAATCATTACGTGCTGCTCCTGTTTCTTGATTCATCGCCCATGGTTCATTTTCTTCTTTAAGTCGTTGATGTGGTCGTAACGGTTGTTTTTCCTCACCAAGTGTATATTTACGCTGATAACCACGTGGCGTAATCATTTTATTGTCGTAAAAGAATGTTGTTGAATTACCGATAATAACCGTTGTTAACATACCTATATCATGTTCAAGCATTTCTGCTAAAGTAGTCATCGTAATCTCCTGACGGTCACGATACGCGCTTTTCACAAGTCCAACCGGCGTATCTGGAGAACGATATTCCAATAAAATTCGTTGTGCCTCTACAATTTGTCTCGTACGACGTCCACTTTTCGGGTTATAAAGAGCAATAACAAAATCCGCCATTGCTGCTGCTTCTACTCGTTTTGCAATTAAATTCCAAGGTGTTAAGTGGTCACTTAAACTAATGGTACAGGCGTCATGCATAATGGGAGCACCTAGTAAACTGGCACATGAATTAATAGCTGAAATACCTGGAACAATTTCTACCTCGATACCAGTTGCTTCTGTCCAGCCTAGCTCGATTAATACCTCATACACTAATCCTGCCATTCCATAAACCCCGGCATCCCCACTGGAAATGACCGATACGATACTTCCAGCCTCTGCTTGACGCACCGCTTCTTGTGCACGTGAAACTTCCTCTGTCATACCAGTACTAATAATCGACTTTGCACTAACTAAATCCTGAATCAGTTCAACATAAGTTTTATAGCCTATAATCATATGACTTTGTTGTAGTGCCTCCACAGCACGAGTCGTAATATGTTTAAAGTCTCCAGGGCCAAAGCCAACTACGAAAATCTTACCTTTTTGCGCCATTTTGTTACCCCTCTTTCACCTTTTCAATACCTTTAATGGCTGTTGTTTGTGCTGTACGCTGCAACGAACCTTCACGCAATGTAAAAACATGCTCATTATGTAACGCTTCATGATTTAAATCTTGTACAAGCACTCTCGCATGCTCCTTCGTTGGCACTCGGTACCAATTGCCCTGAGGATATGCAATGACAACACAAGCATCCTTACACCTGCCATTACAGCGGGTCCTTGTTGTATGTATTTCCTTATCAAGCTCCAGTAACTGTATTTCATCACGAATTGCCTGTGTAATGTCCTCAGCATCTTTTTTCATACAGCTACTACCATTGCAAATAAAAAGATGTGTTTTCATCCCCTCTAAATTCCAAGTTGTCATAGTCGTTCTCCCCTCATTTGCTTTTAGGAAAAAGAAAAACCTTTACTCTAGACGAAGAGTAAAGGTTTAGTAGAAGCCAAATAAAAACGAATATATACTGGTACTCGCTTTCGCTTCAACTTCTCCCTCCGAAAAGTTTGCTTGCATCATCACATAAGCAGGTTTCCTGACTTAAGCTTCCTTTTACTTTCGCGCCTTCCTAAGTTTTCACTAGTGGCATCCGCGATTTCATCAGCTATTACAGTAGCGGGGGCTGTATCGGACTTTCACCGATTTCCCTATTATCTTGAATATTCAAGCACTTATGGATGTTTTATATGAATTATATGGTTTTTTTGTAATTGAAAACTGTTTCTATCATAGCTTATTTTTTTAAAATTTCAATATTTCTTTCTTAATTTGTGACAATTTTTTTAAAATTCCATAGAAAAATGCGACATCCATTTTCTATTTATCTAAATTTTCGACATAGACACCCAATTTAAAATTTTTTCACAAAAGGGATAGCATATATATGGAAATTCGTGTTACACTTTGTCGTGAAATCTCACAACTTCATCTTTTTTTCGGTGTGAAATGTTCAGCATTTCGCTTAAAAGGGAAGCCGGTTTAAGTCCGGCGCGGTCCCGCCACTGTATTAGGGAGTTTTATAGATAATGTCACTGTCCAAAGGATGGGAAGGCCTATAAAACGTTGAACTAAAGCCAGGAGACCTGCCGAAAAATATGTGATCGTTTCAACCTACGAGGATGGGTGTGCGGCTTAGCAGATTAGAATTTTATTTGCTTTTTTAGCTATGCACTTTTCCACTATCGGAGAAGTGCTTTTTTTCGCATACTTTTTCTAAAAATTTTAATGTAAGGAGGAGTGATTTTTGAAATTTTCAGGTTGGAAGCTTAGTTATTTTTTATTGGCATTTTTATTCGTACCAAATCGTGCATTTGCGATGCATATAATGGAGGGCTTTTTGCCAATCGAATGGGCGATTTTTTGGTGGGTCATTTCGATTCCATTTATTATTTTAGGATTACGTTCTATTCGTAAAACCATTGATGAAAATCCTGAAACAAAAATGATATTAGGGCTTTCGGGTGCCTTTGCCTTTGTACTTTCTGCCTTAAAAATCCCTTCTGTAACAGGAAGTTGCTCGCATCCTACAGGTGTTGGGCTTGGAACAGTTCTTTTTGGACCATTAGCGATGAGTGTTATCGGGACAATCGTATTATTATTCCAATCTTTACTGTTAGCGCATGGTGGGCTTACAACATTAGGGGCAAACACTTTTTCTATGGCAATTATGGGTCCTATTATCGCCTACTATGTATTTAAGGGCTCACAAAAATTGGGACTATCCTTTTCCATTGCTGTCTTTTTAGCAGCAATGCTTGGTGACTTAGGTACATATATTGTCACTTCTGTCCAATTAGCTCTTGCCTTCCCTTCTGAGGTCGGAGGCTTTATGGCTTCATTCACTAAATTTGCTGGTATTTTTGCTTTAACACAAATTCCTCTTGCTGTTAGTGAAGGAATTTTAACAGTGATCGTTATGAACTTTCTGAAAAAATACAATGTGAGTGAACTAAAAGCTCTACGTGTGTTCTCTGCAAAGGAGGCTCACTAAAATGAAAAAAAACTTACTGCTCATCGCCATTGTTGTGTTGTTAGCAATCGTTCCCCTGTTTATTCAAAAAGGTGCTGAATTCGAAGGGGCTGATGGCGAAGCGGAAGCAGCGATTAGTGAAATAGATGCTAGCTACGAGCCATGGTTTGAAAGCTTATGGGAACCACCGAGTGGTGAAATTGAAAGCTTATTATTCGCACTACAAGCTGCTATCGGTGCTGGTTTCATCGGGTATTTCATCGGCTTAATGCGCGGCAAACATAAAGAAGGTTAAACGCGATGTTACTCATTGATAAGTATGCTTATTTGAATAAACTAGCGTCTGTTCATCCGCTAGAAAAAATGACGTTATCCCTTGGACTGCTTTTATTGTCGCTTATCATGAGAGATGAACGAATTTCACTCATTACATTTATTGTGATGAGTGCTTTTATCATTTTAGGCGCAAAAATCCCTACTAAATATTACGCAAAGTTATTGTTGCTACCTGGATTTTTTTTACTATCAAGTTTAGTATCCATTTTAATTTCTATCGCTCCTGCAACAAACAGGCTTCCTTCAAACATTTGGTCATTTTCACTTCATAATTGGACAATTTTTGTCGGCAGTGCAAGCCTAGTAACAGCGCAGCAGCTTTTTTTCATCGTCCTTGGCAGCATTAGCTGTTTGTATTTTTTAATTCTCACAACATCAGTCCAATCTATTTGTTACGTCTTACGACAATGGCGACTCCCAACTCTATTTGTAGAGTTAGTAGAGCTAACGTATCGTTTTATTTTTATCTTTATAGATAGTATGCAAAAAATTCATCTTGCCCAACAGGCTCGTCTGGGATACAGCTCCCCTATGCAGTGGCTTCGTTCGGTATCAATGCTAATTGCAGCTTTATTTGTCGAGATGTTTCAACGCAGTCGTGAGCTAAACAATGCGATGGAAGCACGTGGTGGCGAAACGGTCTATTGGCAAGATGATGTTCCCTATAACACGAAAAATTGGGTAGGTATTGCTGCTATTTTTATACTCCTCATCATTTATGGAGGTTTTTTCTGATGACAGATTTATACTTTGATTTAACACATTTATCCTACGCTTATGCAGATGGAACTCATGCCTTAACAGATATTTCACTTCAAATTCCAAAGGGGAAAAAAATCGCTTTACTTGGTCATAATGGAGCCGGGAAATCAACGTTATTTCAGCATTTAAATGGTATTTTGAAGCCTACCGCTGGAAGTATCTCCTTTTGTGGCAATGAACTGAACTATAGTAGAAAAGCATTAAAAGAATTACGCCAACAGGTTGGCATTGTTTTTCAGGATGCAGACAACCAACTTTTTTCCGGCACAGTTAAGCAAGATATTGCATTTGGTCCTTTGAATCTTGGCTGGACAACTGTAAAAATTGAAGAAAAAATTGCGTGGGCTGTCGCTCAAACCGAAGTCGAAGCATTGCTAGATAAACCGATCCATTTTTTAAGTGTTGGTCAGAAAAAACGTGTCGCAATGGCAGGCGTACTTGCAATGGAACCTTCCGTTTTATTATTAGATGAACCGACAGCTGGACTAGATAATTATTATAGTGCACAAGTTTTACAGTATTTAGCTATGTTAGAAAACGGGGAACGAACAATATTATTGGCAACGCATGATATCCCCTTAGCTTATGAATGGGCTGATCAAATCATCGTGATGGAAGCTGGGAGAATTATTTACAATGGGGATCCAGTTGCAATGTTCTTCCAAGAGGATTTGCTTGAAAGAGCCCATCTTGAACGCCCATGGGTCTTTGAAATGGCCGTTGCCTTACAAAAGAAAAAGTTATTTGAGAAAAACATGAAAATGCCTCGTTCGAAGAAAGATTTACACAGACTTATTGAGCGGCTTTAAGATAATTTGTCCATATTTGGTACTTTTCAATTGTAGTAGAATCCACGCTACTACTCCAAACGCACAAATCGAGTAGGATGTACCCTATGGTCCTTTGAGGATTTTTGACTTCCCTTCTACATATTTTTATAACGAGGAACGTGGTAAAATATAGAATGGTACTTTTGGAAAAATATATACTTATTACGAAACTTTTCTATCGTTCATTCGTAATAGTATAGATGTCACAAATATTTGGAACACCCAAGGAGGGAATACAGTTGAAAAACTGGAAGAAAAAATCAGTAGCTTTAGTTGCATCCGCAGCACTAATGGTTCCTGCTACTTCTGCCTTTGCTGAAGCACCACAAAAAACAGCAAAGAACCAAGAGTTAGTGAAAATAGCTAGCAATAAGGAACAATCATCTAAGAATCAAAAAGAATGGATTAGTCAGGATACTATTATCGTCAAACATTCCGGTCTTGATAAGAATGCACACAAAAAAATTGGCGCAAAAGTGATCCGCTCTATTCCTTCATTAGGATACGATGTTATCCAACTAAACAAAGGAACAGATTTAGAAAAAGCAGTTTCATTTTATGCGAAGCAAAAAGGGGTTAAAAATGTATCCCCAAGCTATATGTATTATTCCTTCGGTACAGAGGTAGATCCAAAGAAACAGGATATGTATCATTTGAACCTTCTTCAAATTGATAAAGCACTAGAATTAGCTGGCAACAATGATGTAAAAGTAGCCGTTATCGATGGTGGTGTGGATTTTAAGCATCCAGATTTAAAATCTCAAGTGTTACCGCCATATAATGCAGCAGCCCCTGCCAATAATCCTTATCCAAACGACCACGGAACACATGTGGCTGGAATTGTTGGTGCAGCAAAAGATAATGGGATTGGAGGCCATGGGATTAATCCAAACGCTAAGATTCTTCCAATTGATGTATTTAACGGAAAGGAAGGTACTACCGATTACTTCATAGCACAAGGAATCCTTTACGCGATTGAGCAAGACGCAGATGTTATCAATATGAGCCTTGGCGGCTATGGAGAATCTCCATTAGTGAAGGAAGCTGTTCAAAAAGCGATTGATAAAGGCATTACCGTTGTAGCAGCTGCTGGTAATGAATCGACAGATGAATACTCCTTCCCTGCTTCATTCGAAGGCGTTATTAGTGTAGGATCTACGAATGAAAGAAACAAACTATCAAGCTATTCAAACTATGGTCCATCAGTTGACCTTGTAGCTCCAGGTGAAGATATATACAGTACAGTTTATGATGAGAAAAAAGGCTCATCATTTGCAAAAATTAGTGGAACGTCGATGGCATCTCCCGTGGTTGCAGGTGTGGCATCCCTACTAAAATCAAAATATCCAGATTTAAAGCCTTATGAAATAGAAGCTATTCTCGAAATGACCGCAAAGGATTTAGGTGACAAGGGCTATGATCTTACATATGGACATGGCCTAGTAGATCCTGTGAAAGCATTACAGTTTAATATTAACAATCTACCAAAACAGTATTCTGAAACAAAAGAAGAGCGCTTGAAAAACGCAAAAGTTCTTAAAAAAGATACCTTAAATACCGAAAAAGGAGAATTCAAGTTACCGGACGAAAAGAAATGGTACAAGGTTGATCTAGACGCAAATGAGTATGCTCAACTGACATTAAAAGGTGCAAACAAATACGATTATGCATTTGATTTATACTTCTACCCTGAAGGTCAAAAAGAAGAAGTAGAACCAATTAACGTCAATGATGTTCGCGTAGGCAAGCAAGAAGGATACCTATATAATGCAGATCAAAAAGGAACCCTTCTTATTGGAGTTAAAGATCAAAATGGCAGCTATAGCTCAAAGGGTGATTCTAACTACGTCTTCACGGCTCAAACGACTAAAAAATTACCAATTGATGCATTAGATATGGAACATATGGAGAAGATTGAAAAATTCCCATTCAGTACAGCCGGGAAAAACTATACCCTACTTTCTGAAGATCATCTAGGTGACAAAGATTATTTTACATTTTCAGTGAATGAACCAACGACACTGAAATTTGATTTAACTGGGATTCCAGGTGTTACTGCATCCATGGAGCTTTTTCTAAAAGAAGACTTAGTTAATGTTCCGACAGAGGAAGACGATGTTGAAGGATTAAATGAGGCCTATCCAATTCGAGCAACTTACGGCGCGGATAAAGGCGATGGAGTAAACTTAGTTGTCGATGCTATACCTGAGGAAGAGTATGTAATAAGCGTATCTAATGAAACCGGTAGTAATTTTTCACTTGATATGTTCTTTAGCGGCGGTATTGATACTGAGCAAACTGTTAGTGAATCAATCATCCCTTACACATTAAAAGGTGAAGTAGTTACTTATCCTAAAGATGAAGATGGCCTTCAATTAAATGCGATGATGCTAGAAGACAACGTACAAGAGAGTCTTTTACCTTTAACTCAATATAAAACAAAAAAACGTAAGCAACAAAATGATTTCATGAATATATTCATGAATCCATATGCTATGGAAAAACCAGAAAACGTTGACCAAATCATGGACCAAGCAATTCGCTTTGATATCAGCAAAGATCAAAAAGCATACTTCCAAACAGAAGATGATGAAGATTACTTCGCATTTACTGCTAAAGAAGATGCCGTATATGGTTTCCAAATTCAAAAAGGTATGAACCAATCACCAGCTGGTACTATATTTGAATACGATGAGAAAACAAATGAATTAAATCCAGTTACTTCATTAACGAATGATATGGGACTACTCGGGCTACTTCTAGGACAAACAAGTGATCCAAACGATGCTAAGGCAATTGCATTGGAAAAGGACAAAACATATGTTGTAAAAGTTATGAATCTTGGTGACCGTTCTGCTGAACCATATACACTTAAAACTAGTAAAATGGCAGCAATTCCAGAAGACGATAATAGAAATAATAATTCACCAGGAGCTGCTAACACGATTCAACCTGGTATCACTTACAAAGATCATCTCATTTATCAAGATGATACTGATTTCTACTACTACAAACAAAAAGGTAACGATGAAGTCATGAGTCTTCTTATTTCTTCTGTACCATTTACAAAAGAACAACTAAATCAATTACCTAAAGAACTTCAAAATGACTTAAAGTTTTCAGGCGTCATTATTGAAGATACAAATGGTAACATGGAAATCGATCCAGAAGAAATGGCAACACAAATTCCATTTGGACAAGGTGAAGACCTCCTTCAAATGTTACTCGGTCTTGGAGGAACAACAGATGTAAATACTTCCTTTAAAGCAAAAAAAGATCACGGTTATTTTATTGTTCTTAACGGAAGCAATGTTGGACAAGTATCAATCCAGCCATATACTTTAACTTTGTTTGATCATAAAAAACCAGATGAAGATGCAGATTCTAAGTTAGTTAACGGTATACCGACAAAACCAACTGCACTTTCGAAAAAAGATGATAAATGGGTAGCCACTCAATATCTAAATGCTGGTGTTCCATTTGGTGATAAGGACTATTTTGAATTTAATAACGACAGCAAACGCAATGTGTCCTTCTCTCTTCAAACAGAAAAAGCACTAGATGGCGTCATCCGAATTATTGATGCAAAAGGAAAAACAGTAGAAACTTTAGATCTTTACGGAGCTGGAGATGCTGAAGTAGGTACAGTCGAACTAGATAAAGGCACTTACTATATTGAAGTAAGTGAATACTACGGCAAAGCTAGTACTCAACCGTATACACTTGAAATAAAATAAGATATACCCTTGGGCTGAAAAACGAACTTTGTAGAAGAATAGACTTTTCAGTTGAAGGTAGTGTAATAGCTGCACGATTTAAGTTTTCAAAAAAATGAAAGATTATCCCCTAGACAATGGAAAATCTAGGGGATTTTTTTATACATTTATGTTTTATTCACCATAACGAAGATTTTATTTCCGTTCATCAAGAAGGCTTAGGATGCTTTTAACCTTGTTCCCCTACTGGCTCTAAAATCTCCAAGGAGGTGCCCTGTCTTCAGGCCAATCACCTTATAATAATGACTCTACCCTTCCTCTTATTCTACCTAATTTAAACTTGGCTTTTCCCCTAAATATTCAGCCACTTTTTGCACAATATTTCTCCAATTTAACTCCGCTCTTGCGAATGCTTGGAGGTGTTCGCATGTATCAGCCAATAAAACTTCTTGATTCGTAACTTGCTGCAATGTCCGTCCAACACTTTGCCAATCATGTGTCGGATGAATTGACCCGTAGCGTTGATTATAAGTAATATCCGCAGCCCCATCTACATCAGTCGTAACGATATAACAACCATTCTTTACGGCCTCAGCAAAAACATGAGCATAGCATTCCACTAAAGAGGTAAGGCAAAAAATTTTAGCCTTTCTATACTCCTCCTCCAATTGCACCTTATCATAAATCGGTCCCAAAATAGTGACCTTTGCTGCAAATGGGTTTCCATCAAGCACGTTCAACAGCTCCTGTCTAAACGCCTCTGACATTGGACCTACTAACCGAAATTCCCAATCTGAAAGTTGTGCTGCTAAAAATGCTTTGACTGCTAAAAGAATTTGTTTTTCAGGAGCATCTAAACGGCCAACCGTTAATATTCTATTTTCTTTCTCGTTAAATGAAACAGGCTCCGTTTGAAACAGCTCATAAAAGCCATTAGGAATACGTTTAATATCTAAATTCGAAAATTCATGAATAGAGTTTTGAATGGATTCACATTCAGAGGACAGCACATCACAAAGCTGGAGTAACTCCGTAAAATAAGGATAGGTTTTCAATCGATTTAACCAAAACCGATTAACATCTAGTTTCATATAAATTTTTCCGTTCGGATTATATTTTTTATAGGTTTTTAATATCGATAAATACGATGGATACGGCCCTATTGCAAATGCAATATCGATGTCCTTCGCATGCTCTATTAAATAGGTATTCATATTCGCAACATAGTCATCCCCAAACGGAATATGTTGAAAAGTAACAGTAGGAAAATTTTGCTTCAATAATGCCTCATTCATTTCCGTCGTCAAAATACTAACATCATAGCCTAAATATTCACCTAACAAAATCGGAACAAGGCACAAATCTTTGAAAATATGTGCGTCGGAAAGCTTATACGATTCCACGCTACATATGAAGGCTATCTTTTTTGACATAACATCCCCCTTATTAAAATGAAATGCTTTCATTAAATTATGATTTCTCGTTTAATAACGTGAAAAGAATAGTATAAGCACCGTGAATACACTAGTAAAATCACCTTATTTTCAATATGCTTTCTCTCTTTTAAATAACAACGAATATAAACAATTGCCTATAGAACAGCTCTTGCAACGCATATTGTAATAAAGAATCCTTTATGTCAATCAAAGTAAACAGCATTAGACTTTATAAAACTCCTACTTACACCTATTTCAACTAACTATAAAAGAATCGAGGTTTTTCATGAATATTAGCTTTTTATCACCTGCCTATAATAGTGAAGAGTGGATATTGACCATGTTGGAAAGTATCCCGAAAGAATATGCCTATGAAATTATCGTCTGCGATGACGGCTCAACCGACAATACTGTAGCCCTATTAAAGGACTATCAAAAAAACTGTCCTGCCTTAAAAATAATTATCCATCCAACTAATTTAGGTGCTAGTGTAGCCTATAATCGATGTATCGCAGAAGCTACAGGTGATTATATAGCTATCATTGATAGTGATGATCACTATTTACCCGCTATACGAAACGTCTTAGCCCAAGTAGATGGTCAGTTTGATATTTACTACTACAACATGCTAACAAAGGCTGGCTATGCATTTATAAAAGATGAATCTAATCGATACACTTTACCTGGACAATTTAAAATTATTCGAAGAAGTTTTTTAGGTGATGCAACCTTTACCATAAGAAAAGATATTGCTGGGGATTGGGATTTTAACTGTGCCTTAATGGATAAAAACCCGACGAGCAAATATACAAATGAATTGGCATATTGGTATAACTTCCCGAGGGAGAATTCTGAATATGATTTACATCGAAGAGGATTAAAATAAATTGGTACTCCATGCATGTAAGAGGTGTGAAACAATACAATGTTTAAAGATAAAGTTCTTCTCATAACAGGGGGCACAGGCTCTTTTGGTAATGCTGTATTAAGGAGATTTTTGAATACAGACATTAAAGAAATACGCATCTTTTCAAGAGATGAAAAAAAGCAAGATGATATGCGTAAACTCTATCAACATCCGAAAATTAAATTTTTTATCGGTGATGTACGTGACATCCAAAGCATTTACAATGCGATGTATGATGTCGATTTTGTTTTTCATGCTGCCGCTCTTAAGCAAGTCCCCTCTTGCGAATTTTTCCCACTAGAAGCAGTTAAGACGAACATCCTCGGTACCGATAATGTTTTAACTGCTGCTATTCAAACAGGTGTAAAAAAAATTATTTGCCTATCTACTGATAAGGCTGCTTATCCAGTAAATGCAATGGGAATATCAAAGGCCATGATGGAAAAAACGTTTATTGCTAAGTCAAGAATGGTTCATCCAGATCAAACATTGATTTGCGGTACACGATACGGCAATGTGATGGCCTCTCGAGGCTCTGTTATCCCTTTATTTATCGAACAAATTAAAGCTGGCAAGCCTTTAACTATTACAGATCCAAAAATGACACGCTTTATGATGAGTCTTGACGAGGCAGTAGAACTAGTTTTATACGCCTTCTCACACGCTGGTAACGGGGACATTATGGTTCAAAAATCACCAGCTGCTTATATTGAGGATTTAGCACAAGCTTTACTAGAAATATTTCAGGCTCAAAATAAGATACAAATTATCGGAACACGGCATGGTGAAAAGATTTATGAAGTGTTATTAACAAAGGAAGAAGCTGCAAAGGCCATCGATATGGGGAATTTTTATAGAATCCCTGCAGATAATCGGGATTTAAATTACGGGAAATATCTTGATGAGGGCTCTCCTAAAATTACGTTAACCGATGAATACAACTCTACTAATACGAAAATACTGTCCGTCGCTGAAATCAAAGAAAAATTATTAAAGCTCCCTCTTGTTCAAGAAGAATTACATAATTGGATGGGAGGAAAACCTTGAAATTTTTAGTTCTTGGAGCTACTGGAATGGCTGGCCACACGATTTCACTCTATTTGTGCTCTCAAGGGCATGATGTAACTACCTATTCACGAACAGCCTTTTCATACGGAAATAATATTACGGGAGATATTTTAGATACAAATTTTTTAAGGTCACTATTACTAGACCACGACTACGATGTTGTAGTCAATTGTATCGGAGTTTTAAATGATGCCTGTGAAACCGACCGTGAGAATAGCATATATCTCAATAGTTATTTGCCTCATGCCATCGTATCTTTATTAAAAAACAAGAAAACAAAGCTTATTCATTTGAGTACGGATTGTGTATTCTCAGGAAAAGCAGCACCCTATCATGAAAAAAGCCTTCTCGACGGAGAAACCTTTTATGATCGTACGAAGGGCTTAGGGGAAATTGAAAACACTCCACACCTGACGTTTCGTAACTCTATCATCGGCCCTGATATGAAAGAAGCTGGCATTGGCCTCTTTCATTGGTTTATGAAGCAGCAAGATACTATTAACGGCTATACTGGCGCAATATGGACGGGAGTTACTACCCTAACATTAGCAAAAGCCATTGAACGTGCAGCAATTGAAGGGACAACAGGCCTCTACCACCTCGTCAACAATAGCAGTATTTCAAAGTTTGATCTACTGCAATTATTCAATAAGCATTTCAAGGAAAATAAAGTAATCATTCGACCAGATCAGCTCGTAAACATTGATAAAACACTAATTAATACACGAAAAGATTTTTCATTTACTGTACCTAGCTATGAAGAAATGATACTTGAGATGAAAAACTGGATGTGGCAGCATAAAGATTTGTATCCTCATTATTTTCAATGAGTTTGGAGGTTCAGTATGCTAAAAAGAAAGTACGGAGACCGTGCAGAATGGCGACGAGTTATAGAAAGAAAGTACAGTCAGTCATATCTTGATACTAGAGATTTTAAGGGTTTTATAACATTATTAAAAACAACCCGAGTTACTGAACCTTTATTCGTGAATTATGGAGAGAAAAAGCTATGTATTGTTGATAACTGCTATTTATGGTTACAACAATTTCCTCATAAAAAAAACCATTCTGTAACAACCATGTTTGATGCTAACGGAGAAATAATTCAATGGTATATCGATATTTGCCATAAAAATTCAATAGAAGAAAATGTACCTTATATGGATGATCTATTTTTAGATCTTATCTTGTTACCATCGGGAGAAGTGATTGAAAAAGATGCTGATGAATTAGAAGAAGCTTATTTGAATGGCATCATTGATAAATCTCTTTATGATTTAGCTTGGAACGAGCTAAACAGCATAAAAAGAGATTTATGCAAAGGTGAATTTAAGTTGGTTAACCTTTCTAAAAATCATAAAGATTTTTTAATAAATGAATCAATTTCATAAATCATATTTTTCAAGAGCTTAGACTAGTTCTGTCGTAAAGACATATGTGGTTTCTTTTCTTAAGAAAAGCACCTCCTTTAATTGATACGTCTATCGTACATGGAGATGCTGATGTTAATATGAGTATTTGATTATGGTCTTACAAAGATTTATGGTGGCATTAGACCCCAAATCATTCGACACATTTCAGTCAGTATAAGTTATAGATGATTGTACCTTATAGAGAGCATATTATAGAACATAATTCACTGTAAGCTAAACGTAAATTAAATAAAGGCTTGTCGAAAAAGATTATTCGCGACAAGCTTTTTATTGCTAATGTGTGATAAAGAGTTATTTATATGAAAATATTAGCACTATCTTCTTTTACATTTTCTTTATTTGCTTTTTCTGTTTCTTTTACTTTTTTAATATCCTCTTTTTTCTCAACGTCTTTTAAGAAGAATATCATTATAGAACTAATTAATAATAATGTACTTAAGAAATATAATCCGACAGTTGTTGTATTAAATGTATCTTTTAAATACCCCATCATATATGGCCCAACAAAACCACCTAAGTTACCAAATGAGTTAATCATTGCAATACTTACCGCAAGTAATGACGGCGCCAACAACAACTGTGGATACGTCCAGAATGGTCCTTTGAAACTATACATCCCTGTTAAAGCAAATGTAATCAATATCATAGATAAAACAGGATGTGCATTAAATACCCCTGCACCCGCTAACGTAATAGCAGCTACAAATAAAGGGAATGCCGAGTGGAACTTTCTTTCTTTCGTGCGATCTGAGTTACGTGACCATAAAATCATCACAATTGTCGCTACGATATAAGGCACCATAGCAATAAATCCAACTTGTGTATTCGATAAGTCATCTGAAAATCCTTTAATAATTTGTGGCATCCAATAACCTACACCTAAACTTCCTGTCAAATAAACAAAGTAAATAATTGATAAATACCATACACGCCCATTTTTAAATGCTGCAAAATGACCATCTTGTTTTACAGCTTTACTCTGCTTTACAGTTTTTTCATTTTCAATTGTCTTCGTTAACCAAAGCTTTTCATCATCATTTAACCATTTTGCATCCACTGGCTTATCTGTTAATAATTTAAATGCAATAAATCCACAAAGAATAGCTGGAAATGCCTCTAAAATAAACATCCAACGCCATCCTTCAAAACCTAAGAAATTGAAATTATCCATTATAAGAGTTGATAACGGTGCTCCTATAATATATGAAACTGGAATGGCCATTGAGAAAATAGCAATTGCAGATGCTTGTTCCTTACCTCTGAACCAATATGTTAAATACAAAATAATACCTGGGAAAAATCCTGCTTCTGCAACCCCTAGTAGGAATCGAATAATATATAGTTGCATTTCATTTTGTGCAAAAGCCGTACAACCTGAAATGATACCCCATGTAATCAAAATACGCGCAATCCAAATACGTGCGCCAAACTTCTCCATTAAAATATTACTTGGAATTTCAAACACAAAATATCCAATGAAGAAAATCCCTGTTGCTAAACCGAAAACCTGGCTTGTTAAACCTAAATCTGCATTCATTTCTAATGCAGCATAGCCTATATTTGCACGATCTAAGTACGCTAATATGTAACATAAAATCAAGAATGGCAAAATACGTATAGATACTTTTCTCATTAATTTACGCTCGTCAACTTGCGGTAAATTATTTTTCATAAACTATATCCCCCATTTAACTATTTTCTATATTTAAGCCCCTTTGTGAGAAGCAAAATACCAATTATATATGGATATCACATGCATCAGCTAAAACTTCTACAAGATGATATACTTCAACACTTTCATCCATTTTTTCACGATCAATACCAAGTTTCATTTGCAAATGACACCCCGGATTTGATGTAATAATCCATGCTTTTTCTTGATGTAGTGTATTTTTTACATGAAGCATCTTTTCATCTAAAATTTTCATTGAAGCTTCATAATTTATAAAATTATAAATTCCAGCTGAGCCACAGCACATATCTTTTTCTAGTAATGGTACATATGAAATACCCGGAATTTTCTGAATTAAATTAACAGGCGGTGCTACACATTTTTGAACATTTGTCATATGACAAGAAGGCTGATATGTGACGAGCTGTGAAATAGATTTTTTAAATGGCAAATCTACTTGATTTAAAAGGACACTTATATCAACAACTTTTTCAGCAAAGGCTTTTGCACGTTCGGCCCACTTACTATCATTTTTAAATAAAACATCATATTCAATGAGCATTGCTCCACAACCACCAATACTATTAACAATATAATCAAATTGATGTTTTTCAAAAATTTCAATATTATGCTTCGCTAACTTTATTGTTAAATCATGTTCTCCGCTATGATTATGTAATGCTCCACAACAGCCTTGCTTTGGAACTACACTTACATTACAGTGAGCCACTTGCAATAATTTAATACTTAACGTATTAATTTTTTTGAACATCGTATCCATTACACAACCTGTAAAAAATCCTACATTAAACTTTTTTATTTGCTTTGATGCATAAAATGATTGCCTTTTGTGACGGTCTACTTCTGGTAGTATGTTTTCAAACGCTTTCATTTTTTCTGGGAATACATTTAATATATTTGATTTACGGACTACTTTTTGCACCCCTGTTTTTTGATAAAGACTTAACCCTACTTCACCAATATTTAGTACTTTTTTATTTGGAATTGTATGTTCAAACAACATATACTTAATAAGTTTGTGACGTTTTTTCATTCTTTCTTTATTATAAGTCGCTAAACTCGCAACAGCCGATTCTAAAATCGTGCCATAAGGAACGTTTGAAGGACAGGCAGTTTCACAAGCTCTACATCCAAGACAAAGCTCAATACCTTGCTCCATATCTTCATAAGAAATTTTTCCTTCAGCAGCCATTTTCACTAAATTAATACGGCCACGTGGTGAGTGTTTCTCCTTTTTAAAAGTAATATAGGTTGGGCAAGCAGGTAGACAATAGCCGCATTGTACACAGCTAAGCGTTTCTTTATAAGCAAGTTCTTGTTTAATCATTTGTTAACGAAAATTGCTGCCCTTTTTCAGCAAAAATCTTTCCTGGATTTAAAATATTATTTGGATCCCATGCTTGTTTAATTCGTTTCATCATATCTACCCCTACCTCACCTAGTTCCATTTCTAAAAATGGTGCCTTTAATGTGCCTATTCCATGCTCACCTGAAAGTGTTCCACCAAGTTCAATTGCTGCTTCAAAAATTTCTGTTACAGCTTTTTCCACTCGTTTCATTTCCTCCAAATCATTTGCATCTGCAATAATATTTGGATGTAAATTTCCATCACCTGCATGACCGAAAATAACTAGCTCAACATCGTATTTTTGACGAATTTCTTTTAATCGTGAAAACATCTCTGGAATTTTACTTCTCGGAACAGTTGCATCTTCTGAAATTTTTGTCGGTTTATTACGAACAATTGCTGGTGACACTAGCTTACGTGCTTTCCATAAAGCTAGAGCTTTCTCTTCTGTTTTAGCAATTTCTACTTTTCGAGCGTTATACTTTGTACATACATTTCTAACAACTTCAATTTCTTGTTCAATTGCTACCGGATGCCCATCTAGTTCAATTAAAATCATTGCCTCTACATCTATCGGTAGACCTGTCGGTTGATATTCTTCAACAGCTTGAATAGACGCTTGATCCATAATTTCTAATTTAGCAGGTATAATACCTGCACTTAAAATATTAGAAATACTGTGGCCGGAATCTATCAAATTATCAAATAAAGCCATTAATGTAACTGTAGCCTGTGGTTTCGGATAAAGTCGTAGCGTTGCTTCTGTTATGACAGCAAGTGTACCTTCTGAACCAACAATCAAATTCGTCACATCGTAACCGGTTACATTTTTAATAGTTTTTCCACCTGTACGCATTATATC
Organism: Lysinibacillus sp. NPDC056185; assembly: GCF_047737915.1. Lineage (NCBI taxonomy): Bacteria > Bacillati > Bacillota > Bacilli > Caryophanales > Bacillaceae > Lysinibacillus > Lysinibacillus sp. NPDC056185. The sequence continues at coordinate 74,266 of NZ_JBLLLQ010000009.1, read as the reverse complement.
TCCCTCAGGCGTCACGACTTCTAGACCTACTACATAGTCTTTCGTCACTCCATATTTCAACCCTTTAGGTCCCCCTGAATTTTCTGCTAGATTACCACCAATCGTAGCAATATTCATACTACTTGGATCTGGTGGATAAATTAAGCCATGTTTGAGTGCGGCATCATTAATTTGCTTCGCTGTAACACCTGGTGAAACTACCACAAGCATATCCTCTGGAAAAACTTCTAATTTCGATGTCCATTGAGAACAATCTAAAACAATACCGCCTTGTACAGGTAAAGGTCCGCCACTCAAACTCGTTGACTGCCCTCTCGGATACACTGGCACTTTATAGTGATTAGCTATTTTCATAATATTTACTACTTCTTCAGTTGTTATAGCTTGTACGGCAATATCAGGCATATACGAACCAAAAGAGGCATCATACGAATAACTCACTAAATCTGCTGGATCTCTCATAACTCGTTCTGTGTCTGAAATAATTTTTCTAATTTCACTTTCTACTTTTTGTAGCTCCATACAATCCCTCTTTCTTTAATTAATAATAAGAGTTCTTTTCGATTAAGCCTGAAAACTGCGAATTCTTTATATTTCTAATAGTAAATAGTCACCGATTTGCTTTTTCGCTGTTATTTTAATGGTTCACCTAATCGAAATCTGTTTTTTCAGAAATCAAAAAAGAGAATCATTTTTTAAAAATTTTTTAGTTTCCACTAAGAAACATCTTTCCTAATTGTTAATACAACAAAAGAGTGACTTGCTTGCGAATTTTCTTCAGAAGATCACAGCATCCGGTTGACTCCTTGTAAATAAAGAAATTGATTACATCGTGAAAGCCTTGAAGGACTTCAAAAATAACCTTTGCATGCTATTGGGTTTCTAACTAACATTCAATACTGTGTTATTTCAAGGATTCCAATTTATTTCGTGCATTTGTTAAATGTAAAATCATCGCACTACTTGCCGCACGTGCATCTTTTCTCTCAATCGCTTCTACAATTTTTCTATGCTCTTCTAGTACTTCATTACGCTTCTTTTCTAACCCCAAATTTTTTGATAAAGAAAATTGTAACGCCTTTATATAAAGTTCCGAGAGATTATTTTGTGTATCTATAAAAAATTGATTGTGCGATGCTTGCATAATTAATTTATGAAAAGCAAAATCAATTTGTTGCCCTGTATCATAATCACATTTATAGACCTCTTCAAATTGTTGAACTGCTTCTTTTAAAGCTTCCAATTCTTCTTCTGTACGGCGTTCAGCTGCCAAACTTGCTGCACTCGACTCAATATGTATACGAAACTCTAATAAATCAAGAATTTCCTCTAAAGAAATGACTTCAAAGCGAATTGGCGCTAACATATCTGATAAATTGATCGAATTAATACGACTTCTTCCACCCTGTTTACTGGAAATAATACCCGACACTTCGAGAACTTTTAAAGCTTCTCGAATAGGTGCCCTACTAACACCAAAATGCGTAACTAAATCATGTTCACTTGGCATTAAAGACCCAACTGATAATTCATCATTTTTTATCATTTCTAATATTTCTTCTAAAACCTGATTTGAAATACTTTTACGTTCAATCATCATTTATAAAACCCACTTTCTAATATATCTTTACCCTCAAGTTGTCGACTTATAATACAAGTATACAAGTTAATTTCTTAATTTTCTATATTTTTCATAAATTTTCTTTGCATAATAACTTTAATCGTTTGTCAAAAGTATCGAATTCCTTTTTTTACATCTATCTTAATTTTATAAACAATACACTTTTCAGTTTTTGAAAAAAGGTCAGAGCGGCTTTTAAACGGTAGCCCCCATTCACATTTTGTCGAAATTAATGGGATGGGTTTGGAAATGGTGAATTGCTTGATGAGGATAAAGATTTGAAGGAAAATATAATGTTTTGTTTTCGCCTAGAAGTGATCTGCCATCAGAGGTAAAATTCTTGATTTATTATTCAATTCCCTAAAAGTTGGTAGTACAATGGTAGAATCATACATTTGTAAAGGAGAGAAATTAATGACAGCTCAACAACAAGCAGCGATGCAATCTATGATTGATTGGCTAGCAGATGAACGAGAACTCGGGAAACAACCTAGTAAAATAGAAATTGCGGGAGAGTTTGATTTACATGATATGCACTACTATATATTCAAGTATAAAAAAACAATGCTTGGAAAATGGCTCCTTGGTGTATGCGGAGGCTATGAGGACCCTTCTTACACTGAGCATTGTGGCCATATATTCAGCGAGATGCAACCTTATGACCCTGCGACTGCAGAGCAAGAAGCTGTAAAAATGGTAGAATTAATCCGAGAATACTGGATGCAGCAGGCTGCAGCATATGAAGCTACCCAATCCATGGAGGACGAGACGGAAACACAAGACAGTGGATCTGGTATTTTTAACGGATTCGTTCTGCTTAACTCTGCAGAATGTGATATTGATCAGATAAAAGCCAACCTTTTGAATGATTGGAACCTCTCCTGCTCGTCAGTAGAGGATGAGGAAAACGCCGAAGAAACAAACGAAGGAACCCTGGTCTTTGAAGTGGACGACTGCATGTTAGCGGTTAGTTTTGTCGATGCTCCCGTACCAGATGGTGAGGCAGAGTATTATGCACAGGGAAACTACATGTGGAAAGAAGCCGTGGAGGTTACTCAAACGCATGTTGCTCAAATCATCCTGGCTGTATTTACTCGTTCCGGCTCCCCGCTGGACAGCGGCATGCTATACACCAAACTGGCGGCAAGTTGTCTAAAGCTTCCTAACGCAATAGGGATCTATACATCTGGCACAGTATTCCAGCCTGAACTTTTTCAGGATATGGCAGAAGTCATGAAGAATGACGACATGTTTCCTTTACTGAATCTGGTTTATTTCGGCCTGGTCGGAACGGAAACCGGGGTAAATGGATATACCTATGGGCTAAAAGCCTTTGGCAAGGATGAAATTGAAATCCTGGACAGTCAAGCATCTCCTGCCGAGCTGCGTGATTTTTTGATTACTATTTCCGGATATATTGTAGAAGAGGATGTTACTTTAAGGGATGGAGAAACGATCGGCTTCTCAGCAGAGCAAAAGCTGCAGATTTCCCGTTCCGAGGGAGTTTATGTCGATGGGGATACTCTCAAAATCAAATATTAGTCTCATGCCAGAAGACACTGTAAAGTTGTAGTGAACCTCAAAAGTTAGACTTTAACCAGAATGGATTTCTCCATTCTGGTTTTTTTATACAGCCAATCTTTCATGCTAGGTGACTGAACCCCTAATTTTTCGAAAACTTTTTTCAATGGTTTGCATTTGTAGTTAAAATGGAGAAATTTTGTAGATATTCAGAACTAATACTATATGAAACAACCTTCTCCTTGCACTTCTTGACTACATCAACGTGATTATCGTAACTAAAAACAAAGAAATTAACGTCTTCTTTTTTGCCTCTTTTTACGTTGATGACAAATGGAGTAACATTAGTCTCTGGCTGTAGAAATAATTGTTCATTGCCTGGAAATATATAATATTTTTTTAAAAAGGAAGCTTTATTAAAATAGGCTGTAAATCTATTTTTTTCTTCCTCTTCTAAATTCTTTCCGTTAAATGTTACCGTTACATCTTTAACATCAAGTTTTTTATGCAGTTCAAATTTTCTTACTCCCCATGCCACAGCTATACTGGGAGGGCTCATTAACAATTTAATAATAGATCCAATTACTAGTGTAATAATCAAACCCGATGTCATATCATATCAACTCTTTCAGTAGGCTATATCGATGATTTATCATCCACCTCTCAATGATAAGGGATTTATATTTTTTATAACCATCCAATTTGATACTTTTTTGACCATCCATTTATCTTAGGGATAAATATATAAGCTAACACATTTTTAGTCATTCAATTGGCTATTAAACTATTAAGAGCTTCTGCAAACCTTTTGATTCCTTCATCTATTGAATCTTCATCTTCCCTGGCGAAAGTAAATCGAACAAAACCATCTTTGGATCCCAGTGTAGAACCAGGAACATAAATGACACCTCTTTTAATAGATTCTTCAAGCAATTGAGTTTCATTATAATTTTTAAGTATTTTACACCATATATGAATACCACCTTGAGGAATAGAATATTCCACCAGATCTTTTAAATAAGTATCAAGGCTTTTTATTATTTTATCTCTCCTTTTTTCTAATTCCTTAATTAAACTTTTTATATGAATATGAAAATTTTCTGATTCTAAAAAATCATTCGCTATCCATTGAGTATAGCTAGAATGACCGAAGTCGATTTGTTGTTTCGCATCGGATAATCTTTCAATCACAGATGTTGGGCCTATAATCCACCCTATTCTTAATCCTGATGCAACAATTTTGGACAAAGAACTAATGTATAATACGTTTCCATTCCTATCCATTGATTTAAGGGTAGAGATTTTTTCTCCTGAAAAAGCTGTTAAACTATAAGGATCATCTTCTACTACTGGAATCCCAAGCTTTGAGGATATGTCTAAAATCGCTTCTTTTTTCTTATTATTCAATAAGGAGCCCGTTGGATTTTGAAAATATGGATTTAAAAAAATCATTTTAATTCGGTGCTTTTTATATAATAACTGCAAATCTTCTGGGTTCATTCCATCCTTATCGACAGGTAGATAATGTACTTGTATACCTACCGATTTAAAAATTGGAAGATTATAATTGTAAGAAGGATCTTCTATTGCTATTGCATCTCCAGGCTTTAACAAACATTGTACAACTAAATGTAATGCTTGTTGCGCTCCTGATGTTATAAGTATTGAAGAAGGATTAGTTTCGATTCCCCGACTTTTTTTTACGTGTTTAGTAATGGTATTTCTAAGGGTTTCATTCCCCTGTGGATGATCGTATCCTAGGCTTCCAATAAAAGAACGTGTTGAAGTTATCTCGCTTAAAAAGCTTTTCGGGAAAAGTTCTTCAGATAATTCACCGGAAGCTAAATTTATTAATTTATGTTCAACAGCTTCTTTTCTTATTTTTTGCGTTACAGGTTGACTAGGTAAAAAAGAACCCGCCTCAATATACCTATTCCAGCTAGGAATCCTTTTTTTTGTCATACCCCATATATCTTTACTTATTGTAGTACCACTGCCTCTATTTCTTTCAATTAGCCCCATCGATTCTAATTCGTCATATGCATTAACGACAGTACTTCTATTTAAATGTAAAGCACTAGCTAAATATCTCTCTGATGGCAATGGTTTATCAGGTGGAAATGTACCATCTGCAATTCCCTTTTCCATATATTCTGCGAGTTGTTTATAGATCGCTTTTTTCGCTTGTCTATCAGGTTTCCAATCCAAATATACTCACCTCATTAGTTCCTTAAAACTTACTTAAAATCTTGCTTTCTTCTTTCATCAGTGTTATTCCTGGTAAAAGATTATATATTAATATTATTTCAATTGTAATGAACCATCCACTTCTTTTTATTTTAGCCATCCACTTAAATAATCAATCCTCATTTTTTCAACTGCTAAATCATCTCGTTTTTCTTCATGTTTTCTAACTTGCAATAACGGTTGTACTATTTGAATTTCAAATATCCCCTTCTTTTAGGGCAAAGAAAAAAGCACCTCCACGCACAATCCATTAATACAGAAACTCGATTGACCGAGTACTGTAAAATTGAATCATAAGCGAAAATGCTTATTTTTTCTCTAAGTATAACGTTATAAACTGTACGTCCCCAGGGTAATGCGGCAATCTAGTCACGTTTTGTCACGACAGGATTTCTTTACCCTTAAGGTCCATGAATCGAACGACACCGTGGTACTTTTTCGTTTGTTTTTGTAGTGTCCCAAGTAAGTCCTTCCAGCTTTTAGATTTCAGAAATAGGTTTTGTCCCAATCTCTTGACTCTTACTTATGCAGAAAAATAAATAGATGTCCTCGAACATACCTTAAAGTATGCTCAAGCTTGTTTCCTTTATATCAGTGATTAGCATATGACCCGGAGCATGGGTAATTATAATAGAAGGTTTACTTTCCATTGCTACTGCCTGAGGGGTTACGCCACAAGCCCAAAATACTGGTATTTCCCCTGGCTTAATGGACACGGCATCACCGAAATCTGGTTTTGAAATATCCGTAATACCTATTTGTTCTGGACTACCAATATGAATTGGTGCACCGTGTACATTTGGAAAACGCGAAGTAATTTGGATTGCACGAATCGCATCCTCTGGTGTCATAGGGCGCATACTGACAACAGTTGGTCCTTCAAACACACCTGCTTTTTCACAAGCGATATTTGTTTTATACATTGGCACATTACAGTTTTCTTGAATATGTCTTATTGGAATACCTGCTTCAAGAAGAGGTGTTTCAAATGTAAAGCTACATCCTATTAAAAAACCTACCATATCCTCTTCCCAATACTCTGTAATATCTAATACTTCTTCAGTTAAAATACCATCCCGATAAATACGATATTTCGGAATGTCCTTGCGAATATCTGCATTTTTAGCAATTTTTGAAGGGATAAATGATCCAGGTTCTGTCACGTCTAATAACGGGCATGGCTTTGGATTTCGCTGACAAAATAGTAGAAAGTCAAAGGCATGCTCCTTCTTCAAAATCACTAAATTTGCTTGTGTAAACCCAATCGACATGCCAGAAGTTGGTCCAGAAATTTCTTGATTGCGAATAAGTTTACGGATTTCATTCGGCTCTAAAGCACTATATGTTGTCATCATCAATTCTTCACCCCTTATAAATTAACCATCCATGAAAAGATGCTCATGGATGGATGGTTGTTAGATTAACTAAAAATTTTTGGAATTTCTTCAATAAATGTATTGATGCTGAGATATCCCATAAGAACAACTACAATTGCTCCAGTTACAGTTAGCCAACGTGGATGCTTATATGTACCAACAATTTCTTTTTTGTGTGCAGCAACTAATATAATGCCAAGTGATAATGGTAAAATCAGTGCATTTAATGCACCTACCAAAATTAACACATTAACAGGCTTTCCAACTAAGGCAAAAGTTGTTGTTGAAATGACGATAAATGCTATAATCACCCAATTATGATATTTCTCTATGTTAGGGTGGAATGAACGAATAAATGAAACGGATGTATAAGCTGCACCTACAACAGAAGTAATCGCTGCAGCCCACATAATCATACCAAACATACGATAACCAATATTACCCGCAGCTAGTTGGAAAACAGATGCAGGTGGATTGGCAGGGTCAATGACTAAACCTTTTGAAACAACACCAAGAACTGCTAAAAATAAAGCAATACGCATTACGCCAGTAATCAAAATACCTGTCACAGAGCTTTTTGTTACTTCTGGTAAGGATTCTTGTCCTTTGATGCCAGCGTCCAAAAGGCGGTGACCACCAGCAAAAGTAATGTAACCTCCAACTGATCCACCAACCAAAGTTACAATCGCAAACCAGCTAATTTCTTTAGGCCAAACGGTGCTCACAATCGCTTCTCCTACAGGTGGTGAAGTCTTAAAAGCAACGAATAGCATGAGTAGAATCATAACACCGCCAGCAATTTGCGCTACCTTGTCCATTGCCTTCCCTGCTTCTTTATAGATAAATATAAAAATAGCAAAAAGTGCACTTACAATGGCACCCATAATTGGGTCTACGCCAAGCATCGCATTTAACCCTAATCCAGCTCCGGCAACGTTCCCAATATTGAATGCTAAACCGCCTATAACAATCATTATTGCAAGGAGAACACCTAATCCAGGTAACACCTTATTGGCAATTTCTTGCCCTCGCAAGCCAGAAACAGCAATGATTCGCCAAACGTTTACCTGTGCGACAATATCTAGAATTAATGAAATTAAAATGACAAATCCAAAACTAGCCGCTAATTGCTGTGTAAATACTGTCGTTTGTGTTAAAAAACCTGGTCCGATAGATGAGGTAGCCATTAAAAAGGCTGCTCCTATTAACACACTTTTACTTGCTGTTTTCTTAACAAATTTACCTTTTTTCTCTTGCTCGATCCCAGCTTCACTAACTTCCGTTATTTTTGCTCCCATTGGTCTACCCCTCCTTGATTGCACGTACTGATATTTGATGTTCTGCTAATCTTGAATGAATATATTTTGCAAACTCTACAGCATGTTCCCCGTCCCCATGAATACAAATAGTATTTGCCTGTAATGGAATTTCGATTTGCTGTTGTGACAGCACAAGTCCCTCTTTCACCATTCTCACAACCTGATTCACAGCTTGTTCCTTATCGGTAATCAATGCATCAGGTTGTTGACGAGATGTTAAAGAACCATCCTTCTGATAGGTACGATCTGCAAACACTTCATGGGCTGTTTGAAGCCCTACTTTTTCTCCGGCTTTTGTTAATTCACTACCTGAGAGACCGAATAACACAAGTGAAGGTGAAATATCATAAATAGCTTGTGCGATTGCCTCAGCAATCGCTGGATTTTTAGCAGCCATATTATAAAGTGCTCCATGTGGCTTAACATGCTGCATCGTTTCATTGTAAGTCGTTAGAAAACCTTGCAATGCACCAACTTGATAAATAACCATATCATAGGCTTCCTGTGGTGTGATGTTCATCTCACGTCGTCCAAAACCATTTAAATCCGGTAATCCTGGATGTGCTCCGATTTTCACACCATTAGCAATGGCTAGCTTAACTGTCTCTCGCATGACTGTTGGATCTCCAGCATGGAATCCACAAGCAATATTAGCAGAGGTTACATATTTTAAGATTTCTTCTTGCTCTCCAAGTCGATAACGACCAAAACTTTCCCCTAAATCACAGTTTAAATCAACTCGAAACATCTTCTTCTCCCCGTTTTCTTCCCACTTAAGTAGTTATTATGAATACGTTTACAAATATTTTGTACCGATATTCGGAACTTAAGTTTTGAAATTTAAAAAAATCTTAACATATTTTATAATTTCTGAAAAGTATAAATTTAAAATTTTGAGAAAGAATATTTTTTTTAAAATTTTCATTTAAATTAAACTTGTTTTTGTTTATTCTTTAAATATACTATTTAATAATCCGTTATTTAAAACTGATATACCGAATTACGAAACTTCAGGAGTTGGTTTTTATGCTGAATTTAAAAGAGAATGTACAAATAAGACCTTTGAGCGATTCTGCACTAGTTATACATGTAGGTGAAGGAATCAGTGAGGCAATTCACTACAAAGTTAAAAATATATTGAATTTATTAGAGAGAAATCCATTTGAAGGATTCATCGAGGTTGTACCTGCCTATAATAATGTGACAGTTTATTACAATCCGATTGAAGTATACTTTTCAACTATAGAAAAAGGAGCTCAAATGCCTTACGAAAAGGTGAAAGCAGCAATTCTTTCTTTAATGAACCAATCTCATATAGTTGAAACAACGAAGGAACGTGTCGTAAAAATCCCTGTAGTATATGGTGGTGAAATGGGACCAGATTTAGAATTTGTAGCCTCTTATCATGGTTTAACACCTAATGAAGTTATTAAAATTCACTCTTCTGTAGAATATCTTGTTTACATGATAGGCTTTGCCCCAGGTTTTCCTTTTATGGGAGGAATGGACAGACAAATTGCAACACCTCGTAAAGAAACTCCACGGTTATCGATTACTCCGGGATCTGTTGGAATTGCGGGAAATCAAACAGGGATTTACCCATTAGAAACACCAGGTGGATGGCAAATCATCGGACGAACACCTTCTCGTTTGTTTCTACCTGAACAATCTCCTCCAACCTTATTACAGCCGGGTGATCGAATTCAGTTTGTACCAATTTCGTTGGATGAATATAAGAGCGATTGGGAGATGAAAACATGGGCATAAAGGTATTACAGCCAGGTATGCTGGCAACCATTCAAGACTTAGGAAGATATGGACTACAAAAGTTTGGTGTTATCGTCGGAGGAGCAATGGATTCAATTTCCTTACGAATTGCGAATTTACTTGTTGGAAATTCGGAAGGAGAAGGCGCTCTTGAGGTAACACTTTATGGAACAACCCTTTTATTTGAAACTGATGAACTGATCGCAATTACAGGTGGGAATTTACAACCTACAATAGACGGAATAGAAGCACCAATGTGGCGGCCACTTTTTATTCAAAAAGGCTCTGTTTTAAAATTTAATACTGCGATTAGTGGTTGCCGAGCCTACGTATCGTTTAGTGGAGGAATTCAAGTACCCAAAGTGATGAGCAGTAAAAGTACCTACATACGTGCTGGAATTGGAGGATTTCAAGGAAGAAAATTGCTGAAGAATGATGTTTTTGAATTAGATAGACGATCAGATTTAGGAGAGGATCTTTTTAAACAATTAAAAAAAGAACCAACGTATCTTTCTTGGTCAGCTGATTACACACCCTTTGTTACATTTAAAAAAACGCAAACAATCCGTTTCATAAGAGGCTCTGAATACCAGCATTTCGATGAGGAGAGTTTAAAAAAATTCCTTTCAACACCTTACACCATCACAACACAGTCAGACCGAATGGGCTATCGATTAGAAGGAGAGGCTATTCAATTAAAAGAGCCATTTGAATTATTATCCGAAGGGGTTACATTTGGAACGATTCAAGTGCCCTCCAATGGGCAACCTATTATTTTAATGGCAGATCGTCAAACAACTGGTGGATATCCTAAAATAGCTCAAGTGATTTCTGCCGATTTACCATCATTAGCACAAATGCAAGCAAATGGTCGAGTCTATTTTAAAGAGGTCACTCTTGAAGAAGCTCAATTGGCGTTAATACAGCAAGAAAGAAAACGAAATGAATTAGCATTTGGGCTTCGTTTAAAAGGTTATAGAAGAGATAGAGGCTATTCAACCGTCCAAAATTCGATTATTTAGATAGTAATATTTTCCGAAAAAACTAGCAATTTCAGCGCAAAATGGGTAATCTCAAATGACTTTTGAGACTACCCATTTTTTAAAGCTGTTCATACCCCAATTGTTTAGAAATCGCTGCGGTAGCCTTCTTAAGTTTATCGACGAAGATTTCAACGTTTTCCCCTCGATAATTGGTTTCTAGTCCCGCAATACTCATTGCTGCAACGACTTCTCCTTTATGATCGTAAATCGGTGCTGCAACAGCAGAAGTATAATTTTCTAATTCTGAATGGCTGATTGTATAACCAAGTTCTCTAGCCTGCACAATCGTTTCAAAAAGCTTTTCCTTTTCTGTAATTGTCCCCATTGCAAATGATTGAAGTTCTACCGATTCAAGATATTCCTTGATGTCTGCATCCGGTAAAAAGGATAATACAGCACGAGGGCATGCCCCTGCATAAAGAGGACTTTTTCTACCAATTGCTGTGTAGAGTCGAACTTTTTGCTGCGTATCAATTTTCTCGATATAAACAGCATCGTCACCATCACGAACGATTAAATTAATCGCTTCTTTTACATCATTATGTAACTCATTCATAATTGGATCTGCAATTTTCCGCACATCTAGGCGCATTGATACTAAATGTCCAAATTTAAGGAAGAGAATGCCTAACCTATATTTTGCATCAGCCCCCTTTTCTAAAAACTCCATTTCCTCGAAAGATTTCAACATGCGGAAAGCAGAGGTTTTAGGGATTCCTGACAACTCAATTACTTCTTGGAATGACAGTTCAGTATGATCGATAAATAGATTTAAAATATCCATTGAACGGACAACCGTTTTATTATTTGTCAATTTAAGTTTTCTTCCCCTTCTATACTAGATTTAAACTAATCATAATTTTTCTTAATTAATAATTATACCTAACATCTTACTGTTTTTATATACCCTTTAAATCAGGTTGACAAAGGAATAAAAAAACAGGAGTAGAGAATGGTTGCTCTGCTTCCATGCTCTTTACCCCTGCTTGTTATTCTTATTTTGATTCCCTCGATTACTATGCTAGCTAAAAAATGCGGATTTTCTTTTTTTGTCCTACGCTTTGACGTTTTTCCTTAAATAAAATCACTCCAATCAAACCAACGATGGAGAAGATAACTGGCGTGATGAAACCATAGTAATATCCATCAAATAGATTTCCTGAAGTTGATTGAAAATGATCTAATATATATCCAAAAATGATGGGTAGCAATACAGCACTTAGAAAGCCGCCCGTATTCGCAATCCCTGAAACAATTCCTGATTCTTCAAGTTTAAAAGATTGACGTACAGCTGCAAAGGTTAATGCACTTGCCCCATATCCAAAGCCAATGATAAAGAAAATAATAATGAGAAAGAAAAAGGAAGGATGCCCATTACATAAAAGGAAAGAAAACCACCCTAATAAAACAATAATATGAACGACAATATACGGTTTTTTAATTGTTTCTAACCGACTTGAAATCCAACTAGCTAGAGGTGCTCCAATAAGTGCCCCGATAAGACCGATCATAATCAGCTGGCTGGCATCTGAGCGAGTCATTTCATACATATTCATCCCATATGGTACTGCCCATGAACTGATAAAGCCTACATAACCGCCGACTACCCCAAAATGGCAAAAGAATAGAGCCCATGCTTGCGGATTTGAAAATATTCTTCGTAGTAAAACTGATGTTTTTTCACGTTGCACTTCTGCTGTATCAATTACTTGCTCATCCCCCAAAATTTGTTTTGTTTTTTTTACAAGTACAAAATAAAGGAGAATGCCACAGAAACATAATAGTAGTCCTACTGAGAAAAATGTTACCCTCCAACCAAATAAAAGTATCCACGTGGAGTAAGGTACTGTCGCCAATAAAAAACCAAGACTTCCTGTCATGCCAGCCATGCCAATTAATCGAACAAATTCCTTTGGTTGAAACCATTGGGCTAAAATTAGCACCATGTTAACCCATATGGTCGCATCCCCTACCCCAGTTAGTATTCTGGCAAAAAACAGGACGAATTCATGTGTACTCAGACTATAAATAATTGTTCCTAAACCTGTAAGAGTAGCACCAATAATTAGAAAAAAATTTGGCCCAAATCGATCAGCCAAAATCCCCATCGGAATTTGCAAACTCGTGTAGACAAAAAATTGTATACTTGTCAATAACCCAATCGTTGATGCTGTTACATTAAAATCTCGCATCAATTGGTCTGTAATCAGTCCAGGGGCGGTTCGTTGACTCGCCATTAACAAATAAGTAAATAGTACAGAAACAAATACTACCCATCTATATCTACTATTTTGTTTGTCCATTGATTTCTACTCCTATTAGCTTTTACTCTATATATATGAATTATAGGTAACGTTAAAACCTGTTTTTCAAAGTAGTTTTATGGTTTGAATTTGGTTGAAAATGCTTTTAGTTCTTAATAACGAATTAATCTATTGGTTGGATGTGGCGTTGCAAAATGGCTATATATCGAAGCAACAATATAATCAGGCAAATGAATTGACACAACAAATTATTAAAATATTAGTAGTTATGATCGCCATAAACCAAAAATCTGAATTGCTTGTACACAATAAACAAGGTCGAATCCGTGAAAAAAATAGTTATGGAAACGACCCTTATCCACCAAGAGGCTAATATTAATATCTATTCACCACTATATTAATAGGTCGAAATTTTAAAATAGAAAAGAAGGTGAAAGCTTGGTAGATTACGTTCCCTACCAATTTTCACCTTCTTTTCATTTCAAATAACATTATTTCTCTTATTCTATTTAACTGCTAACGCCGAAGTTGAATCTGCTGCTAATTCTACTTGTATATCCGTATATGGTAATCCATGTGCATCAGCTACCGCTTTATATACTATTTTTCCATTTACTACGTTTATCCCCTTCGCTAAAACAGGATTATCTAAAGCAGCTTGGCGATAGCCTTTATTAGCTATTTGCAAACCGTATGGAACAGTTACATTTGACAAGCCCATTGTTGAGGTACGCGCGCAAGCACCTGGCATATTCGCAACTGCGTAATGCACAACACCGTATACTTCATAAGTAGGATTACTATGAGTAGTAATTCGATCAATTGTTTCAATAGAACCCCCTTGATCTACCGCTACATCCACTACAACAGACCCCTTTTGCATCGTTTGAATCATTTCTTTTGAAACTAATTGTGGTGCACGTGAACCTGGAATTAGCACAGCACCAATTAACAAATCTGCTGTTTTCACTGCTTCAGCGATATTGTAGGTATTTGATGCAAGTGTACGAACACGTCCTTGGAACATATCATCTATTTGACTTAAGCGTGTAATATTAACGTCTAAAATTGTTACGTTTGCACCTAATCCTATTGCCATTTTCGCAGCATTTGTCCCGACAACTCCAGCACCTACAATCACTACATTTCCAGGTGCAACACCAGGAATACCACCTAAGAGAACTCCTTTTCCTCCTTTGGAATTTTCTAAAAACTGTGCACCAATTTGTACAGACATTCGGCCTGCAACTTCACTCATTGGCGTTAACAACGGTAAGGCACCTGAATCTAATTGAATTGTTTCATAAGCAATTCCAGTAACTTTACTTTCAAGCAAAGCTTTCGTTAATTCTGGCTCTGGAGCTAAATGTAGGTATGTGTAGAGAATTAAATTCTCTTTAAAATATTTGTACTCCTCCTGAATCGGCTCCTTCACTTTAATCACCATATCAACATCCCAAGCTTCCTTAGTCGATTTAGTAATTTGAGCGCCTACATCTAAATAATCTTGGTCTGTAAATCCACTACCTAGCCCTGCACTCGATTCAATTATTACTTCATGACCACCTTTTTTGTAAGCCACAACACCTGCTGGAGTAATTCCTACTCGATTTTCATTATTTTTTATTTCTTTAGGTACACCAATTATCATTATATTTCCTCCTACCTATTTTTTATTAGTTTTGGTTTATAACTACAAGTTTCATTTCTGTCATTTCCTCAATTGCATACTTCAGCCCTTCTCTTCCCATACCACTTTCCTTTACGCCACCATATGGTAGATGATCTAAACGAAATGTAGGAATATCATTTATAATGACACCACCTACATGGAGTTTTTGCGTTGCCTGTAAAGCAACATGGATATTATCTGTATAAATACCAGCTTGCAAACCATATTTGGAGTCATTTACTTGATCAAATGCCTCTTGAATAGATGTAAACTTCATAATAGATACGATTGGTGCGAATACCTCCTGACAGGAAACCTTCTGCTCCGGTTTTACATTTAATAGTACGGTAGGTTGTAAGATATTCCCTTCAGATTCTCCACCAGTTGCAATAATTGCCCCTTGCCCCTTTGCTTCTTCAATCCAACTTAATGTTCGTTTTACATCTTGTGGACTAATTAAGGCTGAAACATCCGTTGTAGGATCTAGGGGATCACCAAGTTTCAACTCTTTTGTAGCTGCTACAAATTTATCTACAAACAAATCATACATTTCTTCGTGAACATAGATTCGTTGAACTGAAATACATACCTGCCCTTGGAATGCAAATGCACCGGAAACGACACGTGGAATCAATTTATCAATATTAACATTTTCATCGATAATAACAGCCGCATTAGAACCCAATTCAAGCGTTACTTTCTTAAGACCTGCTTGATTGCGTATGCCAATACCTACAGCGGGACTACCTGTAAAAGAAATCTTTTTCACGCGATTATCCGTGACTAATTTGTTACCAATTAAAGAACCTGCACCAGTAACGATATTTAACGCACCCTTCGGTAATCCTGCCTCTACTAATAATTCACCAATAAAATAGGAAGTTAATGGTGTTTGACTTGCAGGTTTTAATACAACCGTGTTACCTGATGCTATTGCTGGTCCTACTTTATGAGCTACTAGATTCATTGGGAAATTAAAAGGTGTAATAGCTGCCACGATGCCTAATGGTTCACGAACCGTATAGGCAATGCGCCCGTCTCCACCGGGGGCAGCATCCACAGGAATTGTTTCTCCGTGTATTCGTTTTGCTTCTTCAGCAGCAAATTTATACGTTTGAATTGTACGCTGAACTTCAGCTTTGGCGGTTGAAATAGGCTTGGCTGCTTCTAGTGCTATTAGCTCTGCTGCTTCTTCAGCACGTGCTTCTAATAAAGAAGCTAATTTTTCAAGAATAATCGCACGCTTATACAAAGGCATATTCGCCATCGTTTTACGTGCAGCATCGGCAGCTACTAAAGCTGCTTCTACTTCCTCGACATTTGCCTTCGGTATTTCTGCAATGACCTCGCTACTATACGGAGAGCATAATTCTGTATACTCTGCTGCTTCCACCCAATCCCCATTGATAAATAAATTTTTCCTCATGATAATTACCTCACCTTTCATATTACAACTTATTTGCCAATACCTGATTCTCTACTTCTTGAATCGCTTTTTCTAGAATATCTAATAAATCTCTTAACTCCTTTTGGCTTATTGATAATGGTGGTGAAAATACAACAATATCTTGAGCATCTAGTACAACAGAGCGACATATTAATCCCAACTTTGCTGCCTCTGTCACTATTTGCGGAGCGAGGAGTCTTCTTTCATAAGAGATTTCTATACCTGCCATTAAACCTAAACCTCTTGCTTCTACAATAAATGGATACTTCGCTTGTAATACTTTTAACCCTGCTAATAGCTCTTGACCACGAATTTCTGCATTTGCTACTAAATTATCTTTCTCTATAATTTCAATGTTTTTCAACCCAACTGCACAGGCCATTGGATGACCACTATAAGTGTATCCATGCAATATAGTTCCTTCTGATAACTCAGAAAATTCTTGGTGTATTTTCTCTGAGATCATTACACCACCTAATTGTGCATATCCACTAGTAACCCCTTTTGCAAAGCACATCATATCGGGTACCACATTAAAATGTTCCATCGCAAAGAACTTACCCGTCCTACCAAATCCTGTGATAACTTCATCAGTTATCATCAAAATACCGTACTCATTGCAAATTTCACGAATTTCTTTGAAATAATTATCCGGTGCAACATGCACCCCTCCTGCACCTTGTACTGGCTCGGTGATGAAAGCAGCTATTGTTTCTGGACCTTCAGTTTCAATCAAATCACGTAAAGCCTGTATGGAGAAATGATCTACGAATAGAAAATCCGGTGCATTAGAATTTGTAAAATCACGAAATCCTTTTAAACCCGTCGCACTTGTAGCACCGATTGCCACCCCGTGATAAGATCTCGATCTTGAGATAATTTTTTTTCGAGAAGTTTCCCCTTTTAATATCCAATAATGACGAGCCAATTTATAGGCGCTATCATTGGATTCGGAACCACCGGACGTAAAAAATGTAGTATTTAAATCACCAGGTGCTAATTCTGCTAACTTTTTTGCTAATAGAATAGCAGGCTCATTACTAAACGTTGCAAAACAAGAACTGAAGGCTAATTTATCCATTTGTTCCTTCGCTACTTCACCAAGTTCTGTTCTACCATGTCCGATATTCACATTCCAAAGTGAAGACATACCATCAATAACTTTTTCACCTGTAATATCATACAGATAAACACCTTTTCCTTCTGTAAAAATAAATGCCGGTCCATTTTCCGTCTTTACTGGCGAAGTAGGGTGTAGAAAATGCTTTTGGTCTAACACTTTAAGTTCTTCAACAGAATAATTTCTTTTCATAAAAATACATCCTCTCTTTTAAATGTTTTTAAACAATACACTCACAATTAATAAACAATAAGCTTGCCAACTACTAAAATGTGATTTACTTACATCTTGGAAATGAATTAATTTAATTTTCAATTATTTTTGAATACAGGGATTGTTACGTCGATTTAATTGTTAAGAGAGATTTGTTTTATCAAATAATTTTCCACACTAATAATATCCCGATTAAAAGTTTTTTTAGTGTACAAATAATCCTCACTTAATAAGTGCCATCTTCTCAATAGTTATTAAATGGTTTTTGATCGCCTTGTCCGATAAATAGTCATGCGATTCAAAAGACGACATTTATAGAAGTTGCAAAGATTGTTGCATTTCTTGTGTCATTTTTAATGCTAGATTTTGTTTTAAATCTAAGACCAATTGTATTAAGCCTACCCCCTTTTTCCATAACATTCCTAATCATTCAGCTACCCAAGCTAGCAGCATTATGAGAGACACTATATTAGTTTGAAATGGATATTCCAGAAAGTTAACGATGATTAACTCTCGCTCCACTTAATAATATAATTTGCCAAAACATTAGTTACTTCTACTACGCTATCTAAATGAACACATTCATCTGGTCCATGCATATTTTCTCCAATTGGCCCAAAGCACAATCCTTGTTTTCCGTAATACTGAGTAAATCGTGCATCATTTCCTCCAGCTCTTCCAACCATTACTACTTTATGTCCCATAACACCTTCTGCATTTTCGATGAATAATTTTACAAAAGGGTTCTCAGGATCTTGGTACCATGGCTCCGTTGACCATCCAAACCACTCTATAATAGGTGGATTTTTATCCATCCACTCATCTCCTAAGACAGATTTCATAATCGTGTCTTGTACTAGTTGCTTAATTTCTTCGCGAGTTTCCCCTGGGATAAAACCAATTCTTCCTTCGAGGATCGCTTCCCCTGGAACTGTCGATACCCAGTCCCCAGCTTTTAGTACACCTAAGTTTAAGTGAACGGACTGTCCAGACCCCTTTTCAAATAAATCAAACTTAACATTTTTAGCACGCCATTCACTTAATTCATCCAGCGCACTAAGGATTTTCATCATTTTTGAAATAGCATTTATGCCTTCATGCGCTAAACCAGCATGCGCTGTTCTTCCCTTTACGTACACTCGGAAATACATAATCCCCCCATGACTTATTGTCATATTCAAATTATGTGGCTCTGTCGAAATGTACCCATCTGTTACGAAGCCTTCCTCCAAACATGCTAAAGCTCCGCCTCCACCACCAGCTTCTTCTTCTATTACTGAATGTAGCTGAACATCTCCAGCAATTGGATAACCTAAATCAATTAATGTTTTCAATGCGAACCAATTTGAAATAAGTCCTGCTTTCATATCGGCAGAGCCTCGACCGTATAACTTGTTTCCAATAATATCTCCACTCCATGGGTCCATCGTCCAGTTTGAATATGGTTCTGGAGAAACAACATCTACATGCCCATGAATCGTTAATGACTTACCATTGGAGACACCTTTATGTATTCCGATAATATTTTTTCGGTCTTCAAACGGAATACCTGAATCAATAAACGCTTCATGAGCTGAAACCTTCTCATATTTTGGTTCAATCTCATGCAAAATCAAGTTAAGTTCTTCATATTTTTTTTTCATGTATAATTGCATTTCTTGTTCATTACCAACAACGCTTTTTATACGTACGACATCTTGAATTGTTTTAAATAATTCTTCTTTATTTTCTTCTATATACAGTCGAATTTTTTCTTTCAAAGCAATCACTCCTTTATTTACTTCTTGTGTCATTAAAAAGAGGAAGATTATCTAAGAGATTCTCATCCTCTAAATAGTTAATTCAAGACTTTAATCTTATCTTCATTAAAAATCTCTTTATCTAATGACTCCAAGTCATCAATAGAGTCCATGCTTCCAAGTTCTTTTTTAAAGAATCTTGTTATAAACAGCATGT
Source organism: Lysinibacillus sp. NPDC056185 (assembly GCF_047737915.1). NCBI lineage: Bacteria > Bacillati > Bacillota > Bacilli > Caryophanales > Bacillaceae > Lysinibacillus > Lysinibacillus sp. NPDC056185. Next base: position 54,700 of record NZ_JBLLLQ010000009.1, on the reverse strand, counting down.
AAATGATTCCGATTATAAGCCAAACGATTCCACCTATAAATGCATCAGCGTGTAAATGATACCAAAGAACTCCAGTAGCTAATGCTCCGAAAGAAGGCATAATTAAGTACTTAAAGGTTTCACTGCCTGATCTCCTTTTCTGACGTATATAGAAATGAACAATAACAGATAGGTTAACGAATGTGAATGCAATTAATGCCCCAAAGTTAATGACTGAAGCAATTAATTCTAAATTTGGTCCTATTGCAAATAATGATACGATTCCCGTCAAAACAATCGTAAAAACAGGCGTTCTAAATTTAGGGTGTAAGTATCCGAAAGTTTTTTTAGGAAGTACACCATTTCTGCCCATAACAAACAGCAAACGAGATGCACTTGCATGAGATGCAAGTCCTGAAGCTACAGTAGCAGCGAAAGCTCCTGCAATGAAAATCAGTTGGAATAACTTCCCTCCTACATATAAACCTATTTCCGGCAATGTATCATCTACATTTTCGAACACAGAAACATCCGGGAATAATGCTTGTGTAAAATAAGAAGCAATAAAGAAAATACCCCCACCGATTAAAACAGTTAGAAGGATTGCTCTAGGAACTGTTGATGTATCCTTTGCTTCTTCCGTATACATTGTTATTGCGTCGAAACCGATAAACGAGAAAGCTACTACTGTTGCCCCAGTTAAAACGGCTATTAATTTCACATTTTCATGTGATAGTGGATGAATCGTGAATAAAGTACCATTTCCCATACCGTGATAAAGTTGTACAGAAGCAAGTATTATGAAGATACCTATTAAACAAATCGTGAAAACAACGAGTATAAAGTTTAAGCTGGATGTTGATTCCATACTATAAGCATTAATTGCAGTAACTACAATGACATAAGCAAAAACCCAAATCCAAACAGGTACATTCGGAAACAGAGATTCCATATATATTCGAATAATTAATGCATTAACTAAAGGTAATAATAAATAATCTAATAACGATGCCCACCCTACGAGGAATCCTAGGTGAGACCCCATTGTTTCCCGGGTGTATGTATATGCTGAACCAGCTGCCGGGAATACCTGTACCATCTTTCCATAACTAATCGCTGTCAATACCATTACTAACAAGGCGACAAAATACGCCATTGGTACTACACCATTTGTTAATTTTGATACAATTCCAAACGTATCAAAGACCACTGTAGGCGTCATATATCCTAATCCCAGTGCAACAATTGACCAAACACCTAATGACCTTTTGAGCGTAGTTTTATCTGTCATTCATCCATCCCCTTTACATATTTTTAGCTGCTTCATTAATGTTTTAAACTGCGACTAATCAATCTGATCTGTATTGAGCACTGGTGGTTTATGCTTAAGACCTTTTGTCATAAATAATAAATAAATAACACCAATTCCTAACCAAACACTACCAAGAGCAATCGAATAAACATCTAGGTTGAAAAGCAAACAAGTTGTAAGTACTGCTCCGATTAATGGAAAAATCAAATAGAAGATAATCCCCTTTAAGGAGCGTTCTTTTCGCTTACCGTAATATAAAAAAACAACGGATAGATTCACAGCAGTAAATGCAAGTAGGGCGCCAAAGTTAATGAAAGACGCGACAAAGTTTAGACTTAAAAACAATGCAGATAATGATAAAAGACCAATTAATAAAATGTTGTTAACCGGGGTTCTCGTTCTTTTATTTAGTTTTCCAAAAAAATTTTTAGGTAATTGTCCATCTCTTCCCATTGCGTATAATACACGTGCAGCACTTGCTTGAGATGCGGACGCGGAACCAAATACAACCACTGCAGTTTTTGCTAGGAATGCTGCTTGTAAGGCATTCCCGCCTACTAGGAAAATAATTTCATAGGAAGCAGAATCAGCATCTTTAAAACTCGTATAATCTGGCCAAACATTATGTGCCAAATAAGATACGACTACAAAACATAATCCACCAATAATTGTTACTAAAGTTATTGCACGCGGTATGTTTTTCTCCGGATTTTTTACTTCTTCTGAAAAAGTAGAAACTGCATCAAAACCGAGGAAAGAGAAACATAATAGTGCAGCACCAGCAACTATATACTTAAATGACTCCTCGGTATTAATAAAGGGATCAAGGTTAAATAAAATGCCAGTCCCGGTTCCAGTTACTATTGATTTAACCGATAAGATGCAAAAGACAACTATAAATAATACCGATAAGCCTGTTACAATCATGTTGATATTTGCGCTTAACTTTACACCTCTAACATTTACAAACGTCACAAGAACGACTAATGTAAATATCCAAACATACTGTGGAACTTCAGGTATAGCAGCTGAGAAGAAAATACCAAATAGTAAAAAGTTAACCATTGGGATCAAGAGATAATCCATTAAAATTGCCCATCCCACTAAGAAACCAACATGAGAATTAATAGCTTTTTGCGCATAGGTATAGGCAGATCCCGCAATGGGGTACGCTTTTGCCATTTGACCATAACTATGAGCCGTAAACATCATCACAATTAATGCAAGTACATACGATCCAGCGACCATACCATGAGATATTTTAGAGGCTATGCCGTATGTGCTAAACACTGTAGTTAAAGCCATAAAGGCCGTCCCAGTAACAACAACAGACGTTAAAGAAAGCGCTCTAGACAAATTAACTGGATGTTTTATTTTTCTCACTCCTCGAATAGTAATAAAAAAATCTTCCCGGTAAAATGATCAATTAACTAAAATAGTAGGATAGTAGACTGATTCACTATCAATTACGCCTTGGCGTAATTGCGTCCGGATTTTGAATTGTGCCCGCACAATTCATTCCTTTGAAAATCCGTGACATCCGCCGGAGGCTTTTATCTTTATTCAGTAGGTGTTTGGACACCCACTGAAAAGGTACCAAAATCGCATTCATCTCAGCACCTATAGAGGTGGGAGTCTTCTGCTGAATAAAGATAAACAACTTCACCATCCATAATTGTTAACAAAACTTTCGTTTGAAGAATTTCTTTATTTTCTACTTCAAAGAGGTTTTTATCTAGTACAATAATATCTGCTAATTTTCCAACTTCTAATGTACCCAAATCTTTTTCTCTGAATGTGCTGTATGCTGTACCTTTTGTATACGCTTTCAACGCTTCTGCGAGTGTTATCTGCTCTTGACTATTCCACTCATAATCACCAGTAAAGTCTAGTCTCGTAATCGCATGGAAAATTTCTTTAAAAGGATCTAATGTTGCTATTGGATAGTCTGTACCAAGAGCAATATACTCGACTGCGTCGTATAACGTTTTACATAAATACGTATAAGGGTCTTTCTCTTTACCGACACGCAAAGTATGACTTTCTTTTGGCATCAATGCTAGATGAGAAGGCTGTACAGATGGAACAACCCCCAATTCTTTAAATCTCTTAATATCTGTCGGATGTATCACTTCAATATGCTCTAGCGCATGTCGTGAATCTCTCACACCATTATCCATCCTTGCTGCTTCAAATATATCTAGAGCAAGCCTAACTGCGCCATCACCAATTGTATGGAAGCGAATTTGAAATCCTTCTTTGTCCGCTTTTGTCACCCAGTTTTTGATCGTTTCTACAGGAAAAGCAGTACTCCCTCGTGTTATAGGTTTGTCTAAGTAAGGATCTAACATGTATGCGGTATGTCCAGTTACAACGCCATCAATAAACTGCTTAAGTCCTGCAAGCTGTAATTTTTCGGAATTGTACTTTTCACGCAAGCTTATCGCTCTATCTATATCATCATTTAACTCAGGGTAAAGATGAATTCGAGTCGTAAGTTTGCCAGCTTCATCATATGCCTTATACATATCGAAACTATTTAACTTATCAAAACTACTTGCAAACAAATCATTTACTGATGTAATGCCTAATTGAGCTGATTTTTTTAAGAACTCTTCAAACAATTCTTCTTTCCGTTTATCCGGAAATGCGAGAGCAATATCCACAACTAAATTCATTGCTGTTTCAAGAAGAATTCCTGTGATTTCATTATTTTCATCTTTTTGAATCGTACCATTAGGAGGGTCTTCAGTTTCATTTGTAACCCTAGCATTTTCAAGTGCTAAACTATTAACCCACGAATAATGACCTTCTGCGTGGAAAAGAATAATCGGGCGATTAGGAACTACTTTGTCTAAAGAAAAACGTTTCGGAAAGCATTTCTCTGCCCAATTTGTATGATCCCATCCATAGCCTATAATCCACTCATCAGCATGCAGGTTTTCCGAGAATTGCTTTACTAAACTAGCAACTTCTTCTTCCGAATGAGCATCCGATAAATTGATACTTGCATGCGAGAAAAGACTACCAAACATGAGATGAAGGTGCGCATCATGAAATCCTGGCATAATGAGTTGGTTGCCATAATGATATTCCTTCGTGTCTAAACCTATAAATGGTTTTATTTCCTCCATCGAACCTACTGCAATGATTTTGTTACCTTTAATCGCAATAGCAGCTGGCTTTGCTTCATTTTCTAAACCTGTAAATACTGCTTCACTCGAAATAACTTTATCAGCGATAACCATTTATAACTCCTCTCTTTACCTAAGATTTACTTCTAATGGAACTCATAACAATATATTGAAAGCGCTTACATAACTAAAGAAGTTACATAATCGCAATAAACAATGGGCATCCACTGTTCGCCTATTAAAATAGGCGAACATAACGGACAAAAGACTCATACTAATTTAAGCTTGTAAACTGGATTTTTCCATTCCAAAAGTGTTGCATATTCTAATGACTCAACATCCCCAGGTAAATAGCCTGGCATTACTTTATTTAATACGTATCCGTTTTTCATTTGGAATGTTAATACAGGATCATATATTTTCCCTTTCATTACCTCTAGTGCATACTCATCTGCACTCATCTGCTCAGCATATTTATAGTAAAAAGGTATACGACCACCTACTAACATACTTTCTAAGTTAAGTTTCTCACATATTCTTTTTCGGCCATCATACAAATGACGTCCCAATTGTAACCCTCTAAAATCTTCGTGTACTCCAATTTCAATACCATATAGGTTTCTACCATTAGGGTTATGATTTCGAATAAATCCTAAATCACAGATTTGAAAATATGAGTGACTATCTCCGTAATCTTCAAAATTTACAATTAGACTTAAAGCGGTTCCTACAATTTTACCGTTATATTCTAGACAAATTTGACCTTCTGGGAACAACTCAATCTGACTTTCAAAATGCTCATATTTTAATGCCATATCAGGTCCAAAACACTTCATAGAAAGTGCAGCAACTTCAGCAAGATCCTCTTTTAAAATATTGCGGACAACTATTTCTTGTCCATTATTTTTTAAATTTACTTGAGACATAATAAATTCACCCTCTTATTTTATTGGAATTAAATTAAAGTTTATTACTTTATTAATTGTGTAGACTGTCTCCCATACATTCTTTAGAAACTATGTATGAGAGACATGGAGAATGTAGATAAGTCTACTACCATATATTTAGTTACCTAGATTAGTAACATTTTTTATTATTTTAAATAAATCGATACAAACTTCTTCTCCAAGTACTCCTCAAGTCCGTACCAACCGCCTTCTTTCCCCATTCCACTTTCCTTCATACCACCAAACGGAGCTTGTACAACCACTGGAGCTGGATCATTAATACCAACAATTCCAAACTCTAAAGCACGCATCATTCGTAAGCCTCGACCAATGTCTCGCGTATAACAATAAGCTGCAAGACCATATTCAGGATGGTTTGCTCTTTCAACTACCTCTTCTTCCGTCTTAAATGTATAAATTGGTGCAACTGGTCCAAATGTTTCTTCTGTTGTAATCTTCATATTATCGCTTGCATATTGAATAACTGTGGGCTCAAAGAAGTAACCGCTTCCATTATTTAATGTAAATACATTACCACCCGCAATTACTTTACCATCATGTTTCACAGCGTCTTCTACTTGACTTTTCACTTTTTCAAGAGCCACTTTATTAATTACTGGACCGACATTTACGCCATCTTCTAATCCATTTCCTACAACTAATTTAGATACCTTTTCAGCTAACTTTCCTGAGAATTCATCAGCTACAGTTTCTGCTACGTAAATCCGGTTGGTGCTGATGCAAGTTTGACCTGAGTTAATAAACTTAGACACTAAGATACCATTAACTGCTGCGTCAATATCAGCATCCTCAAACACAATATACGGTGCGTGTCCACCAAGCTCCATTGATATTTTCTTCACTGTATCAGACGAATCACGGATAAGTTTTTTCCCTACACGCGTCGAGCCAGTAAATGTGATTTTACGAACGTCTGGGTTACTCGTCATCTCGTTCCCAATTTCTTCAGCTGGGCCAATTACCAGGTTTGCAACTCCAGCAGGTAATCCAACTTCATGAAAGCATTCGAATACTTTTATCGCCGAAAGAGGAGTTAAGTCAGCCGGTTTTAAAACAATCGTACAACCTGCAGCAAGTGCAGGTGCAATTTTTCTTGTAATCATCGATAACGGGAAATTCCATGGTGTAATAGCTGCACATACCCCAACAGGTTCGCGAATTACCATTAAGTGTTTATCAGCTGCAGATGCAGGAATTGTTTCCCCATAAATTCTCTTAGCTTCCTCTGCATACCACTCTAGATAGCCGATCGCACCTGCTACTTCACGAGTAGCATCTGGTAAAGGCTTACCATTTTCAAGTGTAATTGTTTCAGCTAATTCTTTTGTTTTTTCTTTCATCAATTGAACCACTTGAAACAGGTAGTAGCTGCGCTCATTTCCAGTTGTCTTACCCCAGAATTCAAATGCTCTCTTCGCACTTTCGATTGCTTCTTTAGTTTCAGTTTTACCACCTGTAGCAACAGTTCTAATTATTTCTCCTGTCGCAGGATTTGTAACATCTAATTTATTTCCTGTATCTCGCCATTCACCATTTATATAAAGCACTAGAGAACCTCCCCTTTTTTAACTATAACCACCACTACTCAACTTACTTTATAGGAATAGTTTAGTTGCGTGTATTTTTAAAAGCAGTAATCGAATCGTCTATAATTTGAATCATTTTTTCAATTTCTTCTTTGTTAATAATAAGCGGTGGCGCAATTGCCACAATTTGGTTATTGGCTCCAAGCGCTCTTAATATTAATTGGCGTTCGAAACATGCGTCAACTACCGCATTTGCTGGGAAAACAGTTGGATCAAATAATTTTCCACTTGTTGGATCTTCGTAAAGTTCAAATGCAGCCAACAGACCAATTGCTCTGCAATTTGTTACAATACTATGTTTTTCAGCTAAGTAGTCTAAACCTTTTTTAAGTTCTTTCTCCATGTCGTTTACGTGGTCAATAATATTATCACGCTCTAGTATTTCAATATTTTTCAGACCAATAGCACAAGCAGTTGGATGGCCACTATATGTGAAACCATGTGGAATAACAGCATCAAAATTTGCAATTGTTTCTCTAATTTCATCATTTATCATGACGCCACCAAGTTGCGAATAACCGCTCGTAATTCCTTTTGCAATTGACATCATATCAGGGACAACATTCCAGTTGTTTACACCAAACATTTTCCCCGTACGACCAAATCCACAAATAACTTCGTCTGCCATGAAAAGGATATTGTGCTCGTCACAGATTTTGCGAACTGCTTCTAAGTAACCTTCTGGTGGAATATTAACTCCGCCCGCACCTTGTACAGGTTCAATAATTATTCCGGCAATCGTATCTGCACCTTCTCTTTCAATTGTTCCAAGAATTGAATCTGCAAAGTTTGGATCATTCTTATCACCTAACTCACAGTTTAGTAGGTGGGCTGTTGCACGAACAACTCCGTCTATATTTGATGATGAGAACTTGTGGTATGCTGCAAGACCAGTAGCTGTTTGCGCTCCTATTGTTACACCGTGATAAGCATTCGTTAGCGCAATAATCTTTCTTTTTTCTGATTTCCCTTTAAGCTCCCAGTAGAAACGAGCTAATTTAATTGCTGTATCATTTGATTCTGACCCACCAGAAGTGTAGAATACACTATTTAAATCTCCTGGTGCTAACTCAGCTAATTTTTCAGCAAGTAGAATGGATGGTTCATTTGAGAATCCTTTAAATGATGATGCATACGCGAGGGTAGATAATTGACTATTACCAGCATCTGCAAGTTCTTGATTCCCATGTCCTAAGTTCACGTTCCAAAGCATTGACATCCCGTCGATGTATTCCACATCATCCGTACTTGTAACTGTAACGCCTTTACCTTTAACAAAGATAATAGGCGGTCCATTGTCAATTAAAGCCTTCGGATTTGTAGCTGGATGTAGCAAGTGCTTTTTGTCCAGTTTAGCTAACTCTACAGTTTTTGATTGTTGAGTAATTTTAGTTGTCATTGATAAAACCTCCATTTATAAATTAATAATTTGCGATTGGATGGACACACTCTGGTATCAACTAAACTGAAATACAGTTTAGTTCCAATTTTTGAACTATTCTTAATTATGAAAATAGTATATCTTTACATTTTTATAATGTAAATTATAATATTTATATGACTTCCATATATTTTATGAATACTAAAAGGAGGAGTTATCAAAATGAACCTTCATCGTTTACATTGTTTTATTACAGTAGTTGAGGAAGGTAGCATCACAAAAGCTGCTACTGCACTGCAAATGACTCAACCCCCCTTAAGTATTTTAATTAGAAAATTTGAACAAGAATTAAATGTCACTTTGTTTAATCGTTTAGGTAGATCTCTTGAATTAACACCAAGTGGAGTATTTTTATATGAAAAAGGAAAAGAATTACTTGATATATCTGAGAATACGGAGAAGAAATTAGTCGAGTTTCATGAAGGAATTAGAGGTACTGTGAAATTGGGTTGTACTACTTCAGCAAATCTATTTATTTTGCCAAATGTCTTTAAAAAAATTCAAAAGGAAACTCCTAACATAGTTACACATGTTCGCGAGGGTAATACATCATATATTTTAGAAGAACTAAGAAGTCATAAAATAGATATTGGAATTGTCCGAACTTCAGTGAGAGCGGAGGACATCCATACTTCAACACTACTAACAGAACCTTTACTTTTAGCTCTTCCACCCAACCATCATCTATGTGAAAAAGATTCTATTAATATTGCAGACTTGAAAAACGAACGATTTCTTTTAAATACAACATCTTATGGATCAGGTGTTGCTGATGATGTGATCGAGGCATGCCAAAAAAGTGGATTTACGCCTAATGTCGTTTACTGGGGGACAGAAACATTACCAACACTTATGATGGTAATGAAAGGCGCAGGAATTTGTTTTGTACCTAGCTGTTTCAAGCTACTTAATTCTCCTGATTTACCGGTACTTAGACCACTAGCAAATCCAATGTTACAAACAAAACTTAATATAATTACACTTAAGGATCGTTACATGACATCAATTTCCAAACGATTTCTTGCGATTACCGAAGAGGTTGCAGAGAAAATGACAAGCATTTTCAATGATTAATCTGACTTAAGTAATGGCGTTCAAGTTAAAATATTCGGTAGATAATGCATATTAAGTCAAAATAAGCATTCTCACTTTAACATCAGGAATTAGCAATCCTACGGCTACTAATCGATTATTAGCCGAAACAATACTTTGGCGGCTGCAATTCAAATAATCCTCAAGCTGATAAATTGTTGGAAATGCATAGCCACAATCTTTGTTAAATAACTCTAAATACTTCACGTAAAGAACCATATCAAATGGTTTTATTATTCCTAACTGAACGTAATAAAAAATATTTGTTTAAATACCGTTTCCAATGCTGCAGCTACTGTAATAGCATCGCGAACGTCCTCATACTGTTTTGTGGGCAGTACAACCACATCACCACTTACTGCAAATACACCATGCTTTCTACTTTTAGACAAAACAAAAAAACCTCCACTCTCATTACTGAATTTGAAGGTCTACGAATAGTTAAAATATGTAGGGATAAGAAAAGGGATATTCAACAAGAGATCAACTCCCTTTCAATATCCCTAGTCTGTTAAATCGTTGATATGACTACGTTTGTATCCACTTTATGTATGGAGACGACAGGTGTCGAACACGAGTCTAGAAACGCCAATACTTCAGCTTCTACGAGTGTATCTTGCCTATTCATCCTATAAATCAACTTATAAATATGGCATACGTTTTACAAATATCGTCCCTACCTATTATTTAGAATAGGCAAAAAGTAAAAATAGATTCCTTTTTGCACTATTGACTAATTGATAACCTCCCCTTCTGGTAACTTCCCATCCTTAATCCACTCTTCAACAAAACGGTTAAAAAACTCAGGGTTCGCTAATGAGACACCGTGGCCAATGTTCGATAACACAACACCTTGACATTTAGGATTGCTATTCACAAGATGGAGCGCAGATTTTTTCATGTTGCCCTTCTCTTTTTCACCGACCGTTACTAAAATGTTACATTGGGCTTTCGAAAAATCATGTGGGATGGCAAACGACATATTCTCTTGCAATATTTTAATAAGGGTATCTAATTTTATCTTTGAACTATCTTCATAATATTGCTCAAAATAGTCTTGATCTACATATAACGTTTTAGCTTGAAGCTTGGCGAATGATTTATTTTTTATTAAGGGAAAAGTTAATTTTATCAATGGTCGAATCCATTTTTCTGCAACTGGGGAAGGTGTCACTAAAGCACTGTTGATGATGACAAAATCTATTAATTGCGGTTTTAAACTAACCATTTGAATAGCAATTTGTGCTCCTAGTGAAAATCCGATTACTATGACACGTTTATTTTTTGCTTTTTCTTCTATTATAGTTAGAAGCTTTTTTGCACTATCTTCAATTGAAAAATCAGAGGTATTATTAGCCTCTTTATCTATTAATTCTGGTACTACGCAATGATAATCGGAAAAGTATTGGACTTGTTTATCCCACATCCACCCTCCAACACCACCCCCATGAATCAACAATAAGAGTGGCTTATGTAGATCTCCGTACTCCTTATAATGCATTACCACACCCGCTTTCTTCATTCTTGTATTTCTCGGGAAATAATCAGATTATTCTAACATATTTTCGAATCATCACCATAAGCAGTGGATAACTTTTTTTGTTAAAGTGTATGCCATATATATAAGTTGATTGGAGTGGAGACTGGGCGACTCCTCGGGGATCAGCGTCACAGATGAGACCCTGGAGCGAGCAACGCGAGTGAAGCGGCTCATCGGACGCCCCCAGGAAAGCGCCTAGTCGGAACGGAAATCAACCACACGCTATTGTTATGGGCTATATTTTTACACATTGTATTTATTTTACCAATTTATAGTGTTTATGTGTCATATTTATAGTTACTGCTGCATATATAATACTTGAAAAACATTTTATGAAGCATGGTGGCTCTTGGGATTGAGGAAGAAAGACAAAAAAATAATAAACATGGAGGTAATACAGATGGATCAAAATAAGACTAACGAACCAAAGGAATTAGTAAAAGCCATTACCCCTTCCAGTTTAGGAGAATTTCCCCTCGCACCAATTAGTGGCTTATATGCATGGAGTGAACAGCAAATTCGTGAGGAACTTCGCCTCGACGTAGATGGACACTACCCACAAATGGTAGCAAGTGGAACTGTTATTTCAAACCTGTCTTCTACTATTCATTGGATTGCTAAGTTAACAGCTAATGGTCCAGATACATGGACAGGCAATATTCGAAATAAATACCTAGACGAAATACAATCATTTCCTTATACAAATGTAAAAATACAGGTAACACGCGGTTCATTACCTGAACAGCATACAGCAGAAGTTATTTTTCTTATCGGAGGAGAGACAGACAGAACTAGAACTTTCCAGTTTCAATCTCCTTACTTCCATCCTGTGGAATTTGAATTTGATGCTGAAGAAGGTACAACACCAGTTACAACTTATCAAACGCACGCGCATCCAGACATGCCAACATCTTTGCCGGATGAAACTCTATCAATCCCAGAGGTTTTTAAACGCACTGGGTTTGATGTGAAAATATCGGAAGGTAATAATACTGTTTCTAAAGACTATACAGGGACTGATAAAAAGTGGAACACTCAAGAGATGCATGATGCCATGCAAGTATATTGGTCACACTTTGATAATAAGCCCCAATGGTCCATGTGGACATTTTTTGCAAATTCGGAAGCTGAAGAAGGACATGGTCTGGGCGGTATTATGTTTGATAGCATAGGTCCGAATCATCGCCAAGGAACTGCCATTTTTAATAATTCATTTATTGCCGATCCACCTAAAGGTGACTCCGCTCCTGAAGCTTTTGTACAGCGCTATCGTTTTTGGTGTGCTTGCCATGAGATGGGACATGCTTTTAATCTTCTGCATTCTTGGCAAAAACACCTAGGTCATCCTTGGGAACCTTTGGAGCGTCCTCTTATCCCAGAACCAAAGGCTCTAAGCTTTATGAATTATCCTTACAATTTTGATAGTAAAACTAATGGCAAGGAGTTCTTTAAAAACTTTGAGTATCGTTTTAGTGATCAAGAACTGTTGTTTATGCGACACGCACCTGAGCGCTTCGTACAAATGGGTAATGCTGACTGGGCTGTAGATCATGGTTTTGAGCAACCAATCATTTCTATTCACCCTTCTTTTAATCTTGAATTGAGGGTTAACCGTAAAACACCTATATTCCAATGGTTAGAACCTACAGTTATTGAAATCAAACTAACGAATACTTCGAATCAACCTCAGTCAATCAATAAACATTTATTGTCCGATTTATACGGAATGTCTGTAATGGTTAAAAAAGATGGAAAACAAGGACGTCGGTTACTACCTCATGTTCAGTATTTATGGAACATAGAGAACAAAGTAATGATGCCTGGTGAATCACTGTACGAAACCATTTTCGCTTCCGTTGGGAAAAATGGCTGGTTAATTGATGACCCAGGATTTTATAACATTCAAGTGGCTATGCAAATAAACGGTCATAACATCGTATCAAATAACTTAAGACTTCGGGTTTTACCGCCTACCGGATACGATCAGGAATTCCTTGCTCAAGACTTTTTCTCTGAAGAAGTCGGCCGTGTTCTCGCACTCGATGGCAGCCGTTATCTTGAAAAAGGGAACGATATCCTTCGTGAGGTAACCGAAAAACTTAGTGACCATGCTGTTGCTCTTCACGCTCATATCGCTCTTGCTAAACCACTGGCGTTCGATTATCAATTCCTTGATTTCACAGGAGACTCCGATACAAGAGGTAAAATCAAAATAATACCTGCCCAACCAGATGAGGCACGTAAACAGTTTACTTCTGCTTTAACTAAGCACAACCAAATTGCTGCTAAGACACTTTCTAATATTGATTATCACGAATATATGGAAACATACAGTGAATTTCTAAGTAACCAAGAAGAAAACAAGGAAGCCGCAGAGGTACAAAATGTCCTGTATCAAACGCTGTCTGAACGGAATGTTATTGACAGTGTATTACAAAACATCAAAAATCGCCGTGAAAACTATGAACAAAAGGAAAATGAACACTTTACAAATATATAATATCTATACCTGAATAAACATCTCATCTAAATACAAATAGAAAACCGTCATTTCGAAAAAAGATTGATCGAAATGACGGTTTTCTGTTTGATTTAAAGTTTGTTCTGTTCTTTTTAACTAAAGAATATTCCTAAGAAACTAACTCTCCATTTGTTCCTTTTTACTTATGTTCGTCCCAAAAGTCCTTGCTAAAACTCGTATTCGCTTGATATTTCCCTACTGGTTTGGCAATATCTGACCCCCGCAAAATTGTTCCTTTTCCAAACTTTTGCTCGATTTGATCAACCAGTTTAATGATTGGTTCATCTTTTACATGCTCTTCAAAATTAAATAACGTTAGTTGCTGTGTCGTTTCTTTAATATCACTGACATTTGATACGGTAACGCCCAGTAATCGTACAGGTTCCTCATCCCAATGCTTATTAAATAGATACCAGGCATTCTCAATTATCTCCTCTTTAGTATGAATCGCGTTATTGATCGACTTACTTCGTGTACATGTTTCCCAGTCAGCTGAACGAATCATGATACTTACAGTTACCCCGGCAAGTTTCTTAGCCTTTAATCTGTCCGCTACCTTTTCAGAAAGTGTTGCGATTACTTTATATAATTCATCTCTATCTGTCGTATCACTAGAAAGTGTTGTAGAGTTCCCTACACTTTTCGTATCATATATTGCTTCTGGATCAACAGGTCTGTCATCTTCACCATTTGCCTTTTGCTTCATACGTTGACCATTAATGCCAAAGTTTTGCTTTAATACATATTCATCAGCTACAGCTAGTTCTCCAATTGTTCGGATACCTAAATTCCCCAATTTCTCCGCTGTACTTTTGCCAACCCCATGCATCTCAATGACATTCATCGGCCACAATATTGTTGGCACATCACGCTTTCGCAGTATTGTAATACCCATTGGTTTTTTCATATCACTTGCCATTTTCGCCAAAAATTTATTCGGTGCAATACCGATTGAACAAGGGAGTTGAAGTTCGTTCCAGATTCTATCTTGCATATTTTGTACGTGTTGCAAGACATTTTGGCCTTCCACTATAGGAAGTTGCAAATATCCTTCATCGATCGAAACTGGTTGGAGAATTTCACTATACTCTTTTAACAAATTAAAAAATGACTTGGACGCAGCTCTATACCGTTCAAAATTAGGAGGTAGTACAATTAGCTCTGGGCACTTTCGCCGCGCCTCTCCGACATTCATAGTTGTATATACACCACTTGCTCTTGCTTCGTAGCTACACGTAATAATGATACCTCTACGCTCTTTAGGATTACCTGCGATGGCTACGGGTTTCCCTATTAATGAGGGATCATAAATTTGTTCAACAGAGGCATAAAAGCAATTAAGGTCGATATGTAAAATGATTCTTCCTTTATTCATATTTTATCACCTCATTTTACTAACCAAAGTTTCTTTAGAATTCTTAGCAGTCCTTTGACTAACATGGACTCCACCTCAATACAAGAACATTTGTTTCTATCTTATCACAATGTCATCGTTTTTGGCTATCGCCAACCGACATGACATTCACCTCCCATTACTATTAGCTGTGAATCGAGCGTTTTCTGTCGGAAATGATCAAATCCTAAAACTATCAAATTTTATTTTTGACTTACTATATTTTTAGTCAATAAAAGTTAAAAAACTGAGAGTATTCAATTTAATGAAAACTCTCAGCTCTTTGGTTATATTATTCTAGTTTATTAATCATTCGATGTTCAGTTTGATAACAAGATTTTATCTCTATTTGTTTTAGTCAGATAAATGATCAAACTAAAAATTATAATTAGAAAGATTGCGCTCGTTCCGATAGTACCTAGACCTAGACCACCATCTGCACGAGACTGTGACAAGTAGTCACCGAAAGATGCTCCAAGTGGACGCGTTAGGATATAAGCAACCCAGAAAGCCAATACGGCATTCAATTTGAAACCGTAATGAGCAATCATAACTGCAACAATCAAGCCAGCGAATATGAGACCAGACTTCCAGTACCCTAAGTCCATACCCTCTGAAATAAGATCACCAGCTGCCGTACCTAAAGCAAAGGTAAAGAGGATGGTTAACCAGTAGAAAGCTTCACGCTTGCTTGTATAGATGGAATGAATAGACAATGTTTTTTCACTCATATACCAAACTACAAATGTCACGAATAACGCAATAGAAAAGAAAATAGTAGTCGTCTCTAGAGCAACCCCGAAATTGTCTACGAGGTTGTCTGTGATTAAAGTTCCGACAATGCTAATTAGTACAACCACAAGCCAATAGATCCACGGCACGTATTTTTTCGATTTGAACTGGATGAACAAAGAAATAATCAACAGTCCACTCATTAGAAAGGTCGTATTGGACAAACCCCAGTGTAAGTTAAAATTCAGGAAATCTGCAGCCGTCTCACCTACCGTAGTAGCCATTATCTTGATGATCCAGAAGAAGATTGTGACTTCTGGAACCTTGCTCAATATTTGTTGTAATGAAGGGACCACTGATTCTTCAGATAAAAACGAATTTTTAATCATTTAATCCATCTCCTTATTATTCATATCAACTAGTCATACATACACTTCCATGATGACTGTTACATGCAAACTAAAACTACATGAACCATTAACAAATACCACTGAATAATCGAATCATTTGGCCATTGAATCATGTAGTATCTTTAGGAACTTATTTACAGCCTCCACTTTAACAGGTCGTAATGAGAAGTTAACGAATCTTTTATAAGAAGTTGATTAAAGATTTATGAGTAATTTCTCATTTTTTAACTTTTGAGATTTCTATCACTACCCAGTTCCAAAGTACAAAAAAAATACACCTCCCTTTGAAGGTGTATCTTTACTTTAATCAACAAATGTATAGTCACCATCACTTTCAAGTAAATCCTTCAAAATAATGAGTGCTTGTTCAAGTTGATTTTCAGGTGCAGTGATGGCCATACGAACTGCATTAACTAGCTTCGCATTTCCTACGGCAAAACGTTCAGCTGCATACACTTGCACACCAGCTTTTGCTGCTAGCAATTCAAACTGAACGCTGGTGAATTTTTCGGGGAGTATTAGCCATCTGAAAATGCATTCTTCTTCTCCTAAAATGTTATATTCCCCTAAATATTGATCGACAAGGGCATTTTGTTGCTTTGCATACAACCGGTGCTTCTCTAAAATTGTTTGTGCAACGCCATCGTGAATCATCCTTGCTGTAAGCTCCACCATCATGAGAGATACTGAAATATTTATATTATACAGTGTTTCCATTATTTTTTTTCGTAACGCTGGCGGTGTAACGATATAGGATAGTCGTAAGCCAGGTGAGATGGTTTTTGATACACTAGCAATATAAATTACCTGTTCAGGAGCATAGGCCGCTATTGGTGCAAGCGGCTTCTCCTTAAGAAAGCTATAAATCGCATCCTCAATGACGATTAAGCCATTCCGCCTCGCAACTTCCGCAATCATTTTTCTTGTTTCCATCGACATTGTGTGGGTAGTAGGATTATGAAAATCAGGAATAACATAAAGACCTTTTATATGCTCATTCTTACAAGCATATAATAACCCCTCTCTTGTCATTTCACCGTTACTTTGTTGGATTGCCACTAGTTGGATACCAAGCATATTAGCAGCTGTTTTTATACCTGCATATGTAATGGGATCTGTACCGATTCGATCTCCTGGTTGAAACAACGCAGCTAACGTTCCAACAATGGCATTTTGTCCCCCCGCCCCAAGCAATACAGGTTGATCCGTTTGAAAATTGACCTTTTCCAAAAGCTTCATTGCCGCTTCCGTTTGCCACGCATTTCCCTCCGGTCGTCCGTACTGAAATAATTTACTAAAATTAGGATCATTCATCATCTTTTTCATATAACGTGTAATATCCTCATTAGCATGATTTTCTGGCAGTACAGGACCCATTTCGATCATCTGAGAAGATTTATTTGTTGGTAATAACATTTTATTTGTCGCTGCATCAGATGAAACGAATGTACCATTTCCGATAGAAGCATAAATAAGCCCCTTCTGGCCACAAAGTTTAAAAGCCCTCGTAATCGTGCTTAAATTAACATCTAAAAAATCAGCTAACTCACGCTGAGGAGGTAGCTTGGTGCCTGGCGATAATTTTCCATCCTTGATATCTTGTTCCAGCTGTTCAGCTATTGCTATATATAATGGAGTCGGACTTTTACTAATGTCCGGTTTCCAACTCATTGGATATTCTTCAAACGAATTAACTGGCATATTCTAAGCTAAGCTCCTTCTCTCTATTTTTTTGCATACAATATTTAATTGTCTTGCATACAATGATAATATTGTATGCATATGATGGCAATGATATAATTTTTAAAAAATCAGAAAAAAGGAATGAAAAATTATGCAATTTTCAGAAAAGATTTTAAATACCCCGTCCTCATTCATCCGAAATATTTTGAGAGTAACTGAATCTGAGGATGTCATTTCTTTTGCAGGGGGACTTCCAAACCCAATCTCTTTCCCAATCGAAGCGTTAAAGGCATCTGCGAACCATGCCATTACGGAAAATGGTAGTCGACTATTCCAATACTCTTCTACACAAGGGTATGCGCCTTTACGTGAGTACATTGCCGCAAAATACCAACGTGTACATGGACTAGATATCCATGCTGATGATGTATTTATTACAACAGGATCACAGCAGGCTCTTGAATTAATCGGGAAAGTATTGATTAACAAAGGTGATGGTATCGTCATCGAGGAGCCTGGTTACTTAGGTGCCATTCAAGCCTTCACATTAAGTGAGCCGACTTTCTATGGTGTAACACTTGAAAATGATGGATTAAACTTAGAAGAGTTAGAGAATGCGCTACAACAACCAAATGTAAAATTCGTATATACAGTTCCGAATTTCCAAAACCCAACAGGTCTTACGTATTCTAAAGAAAAACGTCAACAAATTTGCGAAATCATGGCAAAATATGATGTAGCGTTAATCGAGGATGATCCATATGGAGAATTACGCTTCCAAGGTGAGCCACTACCATACATTGGTGCTGGTAAATTAGAAAATAGTATTTTGCTAGGTTCTTTCTCTAAAACAGTTACACCAGGTATGCGTCTTGGCTTTATCATTACAAAGAATAAAGAATTATTGCAGCATATCGAAACAGCGAAACAAGCAACTGACTTACACACAAATATTTTCTCTCAATATGTTATTTATGATTATCTAGCAAACAATGACTATATGGAGCACGTTCAGAAAATTATAGCGTTATATAAAAATCAAGCAGATGCCATGCTTAATGCAATGGAGGAGTTTTTCCCAGCACATGTGGATTACACACGACCTGAAGGCGGAATGTTCATTTGGGCTACAATGAACAACGGTGCTTCGGCAGTAGATGTCTTCGAAAAAGCGATGGACCAAAAAGTAGCCTTCGTACCTGGCGATCCATTCTATACATCAAAAACTGATGTTAATACAATGCGCCTAAATTATACGAATGCAACACCTGAAGTCATCCGCGAAGGAATTAAACGTTTAGGCAGTATTTTATAAAAACAAAGTTATTAAAAAAAGATGGTGTAATTTTCACACCATCTTTTCTTATTAATAAAAGAAGGCTGTTTTTTCAAAGATTGTTTTGATACTTAGTGAATCGAAAATTTAACTAAAGCACCTCTTTCGTTGAATAGCAAAAAGGTAATACTCCTTATTGAAAAAGATTTAATTGGTTCCAAAAACTATGATATCTGCTCTTTCAAATGGTTTATGTTTTTCAACATATATATCTTCTGAAATCATCCAATTATTTTCCCACATATCACGAGCCTCTTCCCCGTCTCTTTCAAGACCTCTTGAAAGCCTAGTTTCTCTTGGACAGTCCACCCATATTGTAAAATCGTATTTATTTGATAATTCCTTGCGAATAGAATAGACACCTTCTACTATGACAGTTCCACCAACAGGAACACTATGCCATTCTGCCATATCATCCGCATCCCAATCATATCGCTGATATCGTGTTTTTATATTTTGATTGATTGGTTCAAGAACTTGATTTAATACGCGCTTCCAATCAAAATCAGCACCAACAGGCTTTTTCTCTGTAGAAGTTTTAATAAGTTGTGAGGATGGTAAGTAAAAATCATCCATATGTACAACAGTTACATTAGAAAATTCATCCTTTAATTTATTTGCAAGTGTACTTTTTCCTGCCCCCCCACATCCATCTATTCCAATTAACAAGGTTGACTGTTTTTTTTGAATTGAATTTATTGACCTAATCAATTGCTCAAAATTATTAAATTCACCATTTTTCGTTTTGAAATTCACTATATCACCACTTTTTAATTGTTTACATAATTAGTTCTTCAAACATTTCATTAATCCTGCTTCTTAAAATAACCTGGTCTGTAGTTGAATAACAGTAAACTACTTAATCCGTATAAAAAGCATCTGATGAATGGTGCTCTTTTTCTTTTCTTAATGCTTTAACTTCCTAGAATAGAATCGGCATCTATTTTGCAGAATATGAGTCAAATAATATGTTTATATAATCAATCCCTTGTCATTAACTTGATAATTCCCATAACGTAAAAAGCAGCCCTCTTCGTACGCTATAGCGTCGAAAAGGGCTGCTTCGCTCAATTCTGAAATTATTTTGTATACGTTAAAACTGCATTTTTCTTAAATTTCGCTAAAGCCTGTGTCGCCTCATCTTTGTTTGTATACTCAAAAATTCGAACGTCCTTTTTATCAAATACTGTAATAACCCACATACAAAATTCTCCCTTCCAATTTGTATTTGTAATATAACAACCACTTAAAACCGTGATACTTTTTTCAAACTGTTTTATAACAATTTCCTTACTTGATTCTTATTTTACGCCATTTTTTTAAAAAATAAAGTATTATGTGAAGCCCTTCACAAACTGTTCAATTTCAAAACGCTTTCATTGAACAATTTGTGAAAACCGGATTTTTTAAGGCATAAAAACAGTTCTTTTCGTTTTAGCATCCGTCACTTTTTATCTCTTATATGCGAATCGCGGGCTTTTCGACGGACCTGAGCAGTTGGTCATGCTATCTGAGCAGTTTTCTTGGTAACCCGAGCACTTTACCTTCCTACCTGAGCATTTCCCCATTGAACCCGAGCACTTTTCTTGCCTACCTGAGCGTTTCACCGTTGAACCCGAGCACTTTACCCTACCTGAGCGTTTCTACGATTTTATCCGTCCGACAGAAAAAGCCGTATGTACGCCTTTTCCACGGCGCACATACGACTTTCAAATTCGATGATAATTAAGTAGTAGTAGTAGATTTTATTTCATAAAGTGAAACTTTAATCAGTGGGGTTTCTTATCCCGCACTGATTATTAGTCTTCACCAATCGGGCATTTACGGGCAGTTCATTACTGCCCGTTAATTCGGGATAAGTTTTTATTTAGCAGAATGCGGCTTCTTGCTTTTCCGATAATTCAATGTCAAAACCTAAATCCTCAAGCATACGATAATCATTGTTTGCTTCTTGTCCTTCAGTTGTTAAGTAATCCCCTACAAAGATACTATTTGCTGCATATAAACCTAGTGGCTGAAGTGACCCAAGATTGACTTCACGACCACCAGAAATACGAATTTCCTTTGTTGGATTAATATAACGGAACAACGCTAAAACCTTTAAACAATAGCGTGGATTTAATTCCTTCGTCCCTTCTAGTTTCGTACCATCAATCGCATTTAAGAAGTTAACCGGAATGGAATCCGCGTCTAATTGATGAAGTGCACGCGCAATATTCACGACATCCTCTTTTGTTTCTTTCATACCAATAATGGCACCCGAGCAAGGTGATATTCCATGCTTTTTCGCAATTTCAACCGTATTAACACGATCTTCATACGTATGGGACGTAGTAATATAGGAGTGATGTCGTTCAGATGTATTTAAGTTATGATTGTAACGATCCACCCCTGCCTCTTTTAATTGCTGTGCCTGTTCTTCTTTTAATAAGCCAAGACAGGCACATACTTTTAAGCCATACTTCTCTTTAATTTCTGTAACAGCTTCACTTACAACATTGACATCCTTTCGAGTTGGCCCACGACCACTTGCCACGATGCAATAAGTGCCAATTTTATTGTCAAATGCTCGTTTTGCCCCTGCTAAAATTTCCTCTTTCGTAATGAATGGATATTTTTCAATCGGTGCTGTTGATTTAGATGACTGTGAACAATAGCCACAATCCTCTGGACAATAACCGCTCTTAGCATTCATAATCATATTTAATTTTACTTTTTTCCCATAGTAATGCTTACGAATAGCAAAGGCACCGTCCATTACCTTTAAAAGCTCATCATCATCACTATTTAAAATGGCAAGAGCCTCCTCATTGCTAATGATTTTTCCTGCAATAACTTCATCTGCTAACTGTAACCAATTCATTTAAACATTCTCCCTCTCTACTTGTATAATTTATCAATTATGTCTCGGCATAATTGCGTGAAATCTTCCTGAGGCTATATCAGCTGATGTTTGATATCTGCTGAAAATAACTTAAATCTGCATTCCTCTCACATCTATAGAGGTGGGAGATTGCCGTTGAAAGAAGTTATTGTCCTTGCTGAATTAAATACTTTGTAAAGTCGCTCGGCCAAAAATGCAGAAGCGATTGCTAAACAAAAATCTGCAACAATGCTGTTTAAAAAGCCAACTACGAAAATATGTGACCAGCTCGTTTTCATATGTAACCAAAAATTCAAAGACACATATAAATATGGGACTGCCACTGCATAAATAATAAAAAGCCCGACAATATTTGCACCGATAAAATGTTTTTTCGTTGGCATATCCACTCTTTCAATCATGAAACCAATTACCAAGGCGGCCAGTGCAAAACCGATAAGGAAGCCAAATGTTGGTTGTAATACATAGGTGATGCCTCCACCTTGCGTAAATACTGGCAAACCAACTAAACCAACCCCTATGTAGACGAGCTGGCTTTGCAATCCATTGCGACTGCCGAGCAAACTGCCTGCTAAAAATACAAAAACTATTTGTAATGTAAAAGGCACTACTGGTAGCGGTATTTTAATAAATGCACCGATTGCGGTTAAAGCGGCAAACATCGCAATCATCACAAGTGACAGTGTTGATTGTCGTTTGAACAACTTACTCCCTCCCGCTCCTCAAAAAATTGCATGATCGTCTCTTTCGTTGTATCAATCATAAAACTCATTTCATCATCAGATATGATGTATGGAGGCATGAAATATAATATATTGCCAAGAGGACGAATCAATAATCCCTTTGCTAAGGCACGTTTATAGATTTGATAACCGATTCGTTCCTCATTTGGTAGCGGCTCCTTTGTTTCACGATTGGCGACTAATTCTATTGCACCAACTAGTCCTACTTGTCGATATTCACCAACAAACGGCAACTCTCCAAATGCATTCATAGCTAGCTTTCGCATACGTTCGCCCTTGTTTTGTATCATATCGATCACACGGTCCTCTTCAAATATTGTCAAAACTTCTAGGGCTACGCGACAAGCAAGTGTATTACCGGAATAGCTATGGGAGTGTAAAAACGCTTTCATTGTACCGTAATCATCATAAAAAGCGTTGTATACATCATCAGTCGTTAAAACTGCGGATAGTGGCAAATAACCACCCGTTAAACCTTTTGATAAGCACATAAAATCTGGAGCAATACCCGCTTGCTCGCAGGCAAATAATGTACCTGTTCGACCAAACCCAACTGCAATTTCATCTGCAATAAAATGAACATCGTATTTTGTACAAAGCTCTCGTAATCGCTTCAAATATAGTGGAGGATACATTTTCATGCCTGCAGCTGCTTGAATGAGTGGCTCAATAATAATAGCTGTAATTTCTTCATGGTGCTGACTAAGCTCCTCTTCAACAAACTGTATACATTGGGCTTGACAGCTTCCAGGATTCTCTTGGAAAGGACATCTGAAGCAATCCGGTCCTTGTGCACGAACTGTATCCAATAAAAGTGGCTGATACACTTCGTTATACAGCCCTACTCCGCCAACAGATAAGGCACCAAGTGTTTCACCGTGATAAGCATCCGTTAAAGCTAAAAATCGCTTTTTCGTCGTTTTTCCCGTCTGCATATGATATTGAAAACTCATTTTTAATGCGACTTCTATGGCTGAAGAACCGTTATCTGCAAAAAATACTTTGTTTAAACCATCTGGCGTTAAGGCAACTAATTTTTCTGCCACCTTAATGGCAGGTTCATGTGAAAAATTCGCAAAGATTGTATGCTCTAATGTAAACGCTTGATCGCTTAATGCTTGACTTATACGCGGATTCGCATGTCCGAATAAATTAACCCACCAGGAAGATACGGCGTCTAAATAGCGATTATTATTTTCATCGTAAAGCCATACCCCTTGCCCTTTTTTAATAACAATTGGCGGAAATTGTTCATAGTCTTTCATTTGTGAGCATGGATGCCAAACATGCTGTAAATCTCTCGTCTGCAATTCAGTTAATGCTTGTTTCATAATTGACCAACCTTTCAAACAAAGAAGTTTGTGATATGGAGTAGTCAACAATCTGTGAAATATCCCCAAGCTTTGGGATCGTCGCATATGACAAATCATGATGTTGTAGAATCGTATTCACATTATCTTGTTCCATCTGACTACCTGTGTCTCCATTAAATACAATGCCAAGAACCTCAACATTACGAGCATGTAATGCCTCAAGTGTAAGCAATGTATGGTTAATCGTTCCTAGTGTTGTTCGTGTGACAAGAACAACTGGAAGCTTACTTTGAACGATGACATCAAGAAGCGTATTTTCTCCATTTGTATCTAACGGGACAAACAGCCCTCCTGCTCCTTCACAAATCACGACATCGTATGTTTGCTGTAACAACTGCATTTGCCGTAATAAATACTCCACATTTATTTGCTGACCCTCCAGTTGTGCAGCAAAATGTGGTGATGCGGCTTCCTTAAACGAATAGCCATTTAAATTTTCTTGCTTTAGACTTTGTAATGAATACTTTTCATACATTGCTGTATCGTAGTAATAGCAATGCCCATTGTCATTAATTTCGCCAGTTTGCACGGGCTTATAAGGCGTGACTTGTAAATCATGCTTTTGTAATTGACGCATCAGTAATGTAGTGATAACCGTTTTACCGACATCTGTATCCGTCCCAACAACCCAAAAATGTTGCATCGTTAACCTCCCCCTCTTTTAAGTTAACTTATCACAGTTTTTAAGTTAACACATTTAATTTTATTTTGTAAATGCTATTTCCATATTTCTTCAAAAACGGCCCTTATCTTTGCAAAAGATAGAGAATTTTGTGATAACTTATACGTTTTTTTCATCAATAAAAAACACTAGATTCTTACCATGTGGCAAAATCTAGTGCTGGTTAATGTATATTTTCATAGGTATGTTAATAATCATCTTTGTCCATTTTTATTAATTAGAAGGCTATTCTAACGTAGAGCCCTATGAAACTTTAGTGCAGACTAGATGTAACTATGACAAAAAATATATAGAAAAATATAATAATTTATGTTTATATATTTGTAAATATATCCATTATGCGGAAGGGGTCTTCTAATGTCCTATCTGGTGCAGTTACTCATTTTCGGCATAACAGGTTCGTTAGTATACTATGGTGTTTACTATGGGACACCTCTTTTAGTTAAAAAGGGTGTCCCATTAATTTATGCTTTTTGGTTCTTCCTTTGGTTTCCTGTAATGAGTTTATTTCCAGTATCATTACTACTGTATCATTTAGAGGGAAATACATGGACATGGCAAAATATTTTGGAAAGATTTCGTTTCAATCCTTTAACAGAAAACGATTGGTACTGGGTTGTGGGAGCAATTATTTTTACAATAATCTTTGACCAACTTCTCGAACCTTTAGGAAAGTTTTTTGCGAGATTTCCAATACTTGCCCCACCAAGTTATCTTCCTGCCCCATTTAATCCATTAAAAAGAATGGAATTACCTCCATCAGAATTTTTCGGTGTTACGCTTTATAGAAATTGGAAAATGATAGCCATATTTATTCCATTACACCTTTTGGCTATGCTATGTGAGGAACTAATGTGGAGAGGTTTTTTCCTTCCTATTCAGCAAGAGATTTTCGGGAATTGGGCTTGGGTAGTAAATGGATTACTTTGGGCATGGGTTATTCATGCTTGTTTGAAGTGGCATTTTATCAATATGCTTCCTAGTATGCTTATTGCTCCGTGGATCGCCCAGTTTACTAATTCAACATGGGCCTCTTTTGTAACCCATTCTGTTGGAAATAGTTTACTATGGATTTTGTTATTAATAGGAATAATAAAAAAAACTAAACCTCAAAACATAAACTCAATTTAATTTTATAATGCAACTTTTAAAGTCTTGTTACATAAGTAAATGTAACAAGATTTTTTTATAAACTCACTAATCCTTTTAAACTTGTATTTCAGCTAGATTTCTATTAATATCCAGAGAATTTTATTGTTTCATTACTTCTCTGAATATTTAGGTAAATTAAAGGGTTTTACTCTTCATTCGTAGTATTAAACTTAACGGGGGTGGCTGTATGTTTGGTATTTTTAAAGAATCAGAAAAGACTACAGATTCTTATGAGCATGTTAGTTTTATTTTAAAATCCTTGCTCACCTACGAGCTAAAAGACTTACCTATTCGATATGAATTTTGGTATCGTGTGGCTATTCGTCAGGAAGAATTGCGAACGTTAAATACCGAGCATCGGGCAAAAATCTCTATGACTACAGCAGTAGGTCGATTTCACCAAACACAATACGAGGGAACGAAACAAAAATTAGCAAAGCTTGAACGTCTCGCAGATATATATAAATCGTTTTGTATTGAGGAAGAACGAGAAGCATTAAATCATCGACTCCATTTTCAGAAAGAAGCGATTTCTGAGCTATATGAGCATGTCCAAAATAAAGAGCTATATATGAATTGTGATGCTGTACAGGAACAATTTTGGGATGCGGTGTGTGAAGATATATTAAATGCAATTGCCCACCTAGATTAAGTAGGTGGCAATTGCAAAGACCATCCTTCGAACATTATTAAATTCCCTCATTCCTCTATCAGTAAACTCATCTTCTAAACGATAAAAGCCTCAAAACTTGAAACATTTCCCACTTTAATTCGTAAATTAATAAAGAGAGGAAGTGAATGACAATAGATATTAACATACATAAAGGTGGCTATATAGAAAATGAAGCCATTATTTCAAACATTCAATTTCAAGTAAACAGAGGTGAGCTCGTTGGATTAATCGGTTCCAATGGGGCAGGCAAAAGTACAACCTTACAAGCAATGATGGGTGTATTACCAATAGTCGATGGTCAAGTGACAATAGGAACTTATGGCTACGTACCAGAAAGACCAATTTTGTATGAGTATTTCACATTGTGGGAGCATATCGATTTTTACATGCGTGTAGCTGGTAAAGAAAATTCTTTAACAAATCGTGCGAATGAATTACTGAAAATTTTTCATTTGGACCATAAACTACACGATTATCCAACAACATTTTCCAAAGGTATGCAGCAAAAAGTGATGCTTATTTTAGCATTTCTCGACAAGCATTCTACTTATATTTTAGATGAACCATTTATGGGGCTTGATCCACAGGCAATGCGTAAGCTCTTAACGATTTTAGAAGAATTAAAAGCGCAAGGTGCCTCCATTTTAATGAGTACACATGCACTCGATACAGCAGAAAAAATATGTGATCGTTTCATCTTGATTGATGATGGCCGAATTTTACAGCAAGGTACACTCGAATCTTTACGCTTAGCAGTGAACCAGGACAAAGCATCTCTTCTTGATATTTTCGACACCCTGCTTGAGGAAAACCACCATGAGTAGTTTATTGCGACAACGAAGAAAATTAGAGCGCTCCAACAATTATAAACTACTGGCAAGCATCGTCGATTGGACAGTCGCCTTATATGTTGTTGTGCCTGCACTAGTCATAGGCTTTTTCCTTTATAAAGACTTTATCTTAAATATAAGTACATCATGGGTCATACATATTCCACTAGTGCTCTTTATTGTACTGTTATTTCTTATTACACGAATTGAAACTATTCGTACCTATTTACAACGAGCCGATCGTCTTTTTTTAATCCAAAACCGAAAACAAATGGTACGGTTAAAACAAGCTGGTCTTTATTGGTCGTTAAGTAAGCACCTAATTTTACTTGTTACTGCCCTTGCTCTATTAGCACCCATTTTTATAATCGTTCATCATGTAACGATATTAGAATTACTTATTTTACTTCTACTACTTTTTACAACTAATTTTACAAACATACTTTTACAATTAAAGCTTCGTAAATGGCAGCAGCTAGTAAGTAAAATTTTCATGTGCATTCTCGGTACAGTTTTCTTTTTATATGTCCCAGCTCTTTTGTCTGCACTTATTTATGTAATTCTTCTTGTTTGTTGCACAAGCTATTATAATAGACATTTTGTTTATAGCACTAAACATTTTGATCAGCAAGTGGAGTTCGATCAAGCAGCTTTTTATAAATGGCAAAGTCTTTTATTCCAGATTGCTCCTGAACTTCGAAGTCAGTTAGTACCGAAATTAAAAAAGCCTCGCCTATTATGGAAAAATTCAAAGCGTATGTTTCGACGTTCTGATTATTTTATAGAGGAATTAGTATGTAAAACGATGCTACGCCAAAAACAGTATCTCTTCGGCTATCTGCGTTTTTTATCAATGGGTATCGGTCTAACTATTATTGTTCCGTCGTGGGCGAAAATTATCGTACTTGGAATTCTTTATTTTACTTTACGTTCAATGATGCAATCCGTGATCCAGCAAACTTTTGAGCATAAAATTTGGTCAATCTTTCAAGTAACCAATGAACAAATTCAGGCAGCTAGCAATCGATTGCTAAAGGGATTTGTAGATCTCCCACTATTGTGTGTCCTTATTATTTTAATTATTATTTTAGTCCTGTAAATAAGGCCCATAACGTGAGGTTGATTTCCGTTCCGACTTTTATATAAATGGTATGTGTTTAAACAAATATCATCCCCTATTTAAACAGGTGCCAGCTTTGTTTGCTAGCACCTGTTGTTTATTATTTATTATCTTCCATTCCTTGAATAAGCATTTTTCTAAATTCCTGAG
This sequence comes from Lysinibacillus sp. NPDC056185, assembly GCF_047737915.1. NCBI lineage: Bacteria > Bacillati > Bacillota > Bacilli > Caryophanales > Bacillaceae > Lysinibacillus > Lysinibacillus sp. NPDC056185. Next base: position 25,966 of record NZ_JBLLLQ010000009.1, on the reverse strand, counting down.
CTTGGTCGGCTTTAATGGCTACATTGTTATAACGTTTTTTCAGCCCAAACATGAAAGTCACTTCCACAGGCTCCTTCATTTTTAAAATAAACTGTGGATATGCCGCTTCAAAATCACGTGCTATAAAATCAATTGTATCCTTGGATAATTTTCTTTCCAATTGTTCCTTATCCTCAATAAGTTCTTCAATCTGCTCAAAGCGAACTTCTGCTCGTTTCATCAATCCTAAAGACAAATACAATTTATCAGATGTTACATGGACAGGGTTTAAACGAATGGCCTGCATATCCGCTATAAAAAATAGAACAGTGTATACATTTAAAATAAGTAATAAAATAGAAAGAACTATTGATTTTTCATGGAGCCACCAATGAATCCCTATTGTTTCAATGGCTATCCCATGGATTAGCATAATGATAAATGCAATATAGCTCGAGTTTTTATGCAAAGTTAAACCAGAACGTTCTTTTCTCTTCCAGCTTGCAAAAGCATAGTAAAATACTAAAAAATCTGCGCAAAACATTTGGATAATAGGATGCTTTGATGCATGTTTTTCAACTGCTTTTGGAAATGAGAACAAATCTGGCAAAGTAGTTGATCGTACATCCGCTAGAATTCTCGGCATGTAACGAACAAGCGTTGCAACTAGTAAAATTTCGAATAAGATTAGCGTACCTTCAATCGCAAAACCAGCCCAAGTCACTGCAACAAACGGCTTCAAATGTTCTACTGGAATAATAAAACGAGCTGCAATACAACCTGCTGCTGCTAAAATAACCGCTTGTTTTATAGAAAACTTTCCTTTATACAATAGAAATAAAACAGGCATTACAAGAACAAAATCAATTAATGAGCCAATAACAACTCCATTTGTTTCAATTGGTAGAATCGATATACCAAAACCAGTGTTATAAAGCGTGTAGTTGCTAGCAAGTACGAGTAACAAAAAAGCTAGCCATATATTTTGCTTTTTCTTTAATGCAACCATGTTAAATCTCTCCCTTGTCATTTATTTCATGTATAATTCCTTCCTTTAATACAATTTGATTGAGCTTTTGCACAATCTCTTTTAATTGCACGACCTCACTTAACTCAAGCTTCGAATAATATCTCGAAATAATAAATCGTTTTATTTCTTCTTCTCTTTCAAAATATGTAATGCCTGAAGTATCAAGATTTACAAATATTTCACGTCGGTTTTCTGGATTAATGCTCCGAGTTACGTATTGCTGCTCTTCAAGTTTACTAACTAGCTGTCCGACAGCACTAGACGTTATATTCATATAACTTGCAATCTGTCCAATAGTCACTTGACTATTTTTTTTAATAAAATCTAAAAGAATTATTTGCTTAGGGGATAACTCATCACTAATTAAATTATGATGTAATTTTATGAAATGGCTATCCATCGAATAAATAGCTTCATTTATTTCCTCCACAAGCTTATATATAAGTTCTTCATCCTTTGTCATCACTAAATCCATCCTTTAAGTAAAGTTAATAGTAAAGGTATCTTTACTATTAACTTTACTTTATTGCATGTGGTTATTATTGTCAATAAACAATAATAAAGATCATTACCACAACGTGTGCTGATGATTCAAAAATAAACAGTGTGGTCTACTCCAATAACTTTCAGGAATTTTTCATATTTAATGATTAAGATTAAGCGATTCATTGCAAGTGCGGGTATTTACTTCTCTTTCACGGATATCTCCCTGTTCGCGCGATTATATTCTGCTAACCTTTATCAAAAAATTGTTTACGATAAACATGTGGGGAGTATCCTGTATATTTCTTAAATTTATCAATATAGTAACTTACTGTACTAAAGCCTGTTGTTGTAGCAATTGTGGTGATCGATTGCTCACTATCACGTAATAGCTCCATACTTTTGCGAAGACGATAGTGTAGTAAATATGTGAATGGTGTCATGCCGACCATTTTTTTGAAAAAACGGCTACATTCTGCACGGCTTAAAAAAACATGTGTAGCTAAATTTTCTAAAGAAATTTTCTCCTGATAATGAGCATGTATATAATCAAGCATCTCCTTTGCTCGTTCATGCTGGACAATAATTGCTGGATCAAGTATTTCTTCTGTTAGCATTGATTGTGACAAAATAGTTTCCCAAATGGCTAATAACTCTCTCCATACCTTTAGCTCATAAAATACGGCTTGCTCTTGCAGTAATTTCGCCACAATTTCTACTTTTTGCGCCAATTTGCCTGATAGCTTTACATAAGGCAGTCTATTGCTCGTTATATACGGCAGTACATATTTAGTAGCAAATATACTGTTCTTGTGTCCACCTAATAGCAATGGATCCACGTTAATACAGAAAATTGTAGCCATCCCTACTTGAAACGGCTTTGCTTCATGTAAACCTGATGCATTGACAAATAGTCCCTCCCCCTCCTCAAGTACAAAGACATCTGCTCCTACTCGGTATTCCACAAGACCGCTTTTTACATAAACAAATTGAATTTCCTTATGCCAATGTAACGGTAAAAAATCTAGATTATCTAATCGCAAAACCGTCTCATATAAGGCAACTGGAAATTCCTTCGTCCCATGTAACGTTAGCTCTTGTAAATCCTTCGCAATTTTAATATGTTTTAACGTCACTACTTCGTTCACCTCAATATATTGATATTTTTAATCCATTAAATCGATATTTCTTTAGATTACTATTCATTATAATTGCTTTATATTGATAGTTTAGGAGATGTTTTAAGATGAATCAATCTGCACAGAAAAATCGTACGCTTGGTTTTATTCTTGTCATTCTAGGGGCAAGTTTTTGGGGTATTGGTGGAACCGTCGCACAAAAGCTATTTCAGCAGGAAAATATAGAAGTTGGCTGGCTTGTTTCCAGTCGTCTTCTTTTATCTGGCTTATTACTCATCACAGCTTATAAAATTACACATCGTAAAGAGTCTATTTTTGTGATGTGGCGAACAAAGCACAATGCTTTTAGACAAATTTTATTTAGTTTACTTGGAATGCTGGCAGTTCAATATACGTATATGATGTCGATTGCTATAGGCAACTCTGCTGTAGCAACATTATTGCAATACTTAGCACCACTCTTTATTATGGCTTATTATTTAGTCACGAAGCACAGTCAATTGACAAGGCAGGATGGAATAGCTGTGACGCTAACACTTATTGGTACTTTTTTATTACTAACAAATGGCTCGTTTTCTACACTTTCTGTTCCAACGATGGCCGTATTTTGGGGGATATTATCTGGTCTTTCGGCTGCTTTTTATACGCTATATGCCATCCCACTGTTACAGCAGTTCCACTCATTGTTAGTTGTAGGCTGGTCGATGCTTATTGGCGGGATTTTGATGAGTCTTTTCCATCAGCCATGGCAAATTGATCTGTCAAACTGGGCATTTTCGACAATCGCTTACTTTCTGTTTATCGTAATTTTCGGGACAATGTTGGCATTTTGGTTTTATATTGCAAGTTTGCATTATTTATCACCAAAAGAAACTAGTTTACTTGGTAGCCTAGAGCCTCTAACAGCTGTTATCACAAGTGTTTTATGGCTTAAAATTGCCTTTGGGAGCTTTCAGTTTATTGGGACAATGCTAATTCTCTGCATGATATTATATCTTACAGTTTTTCAGAAAAAGAATCGTCAGGAAGGCTTAACCAATCTAGGATAATTCCGAAAGTATTAGTCGTAAATTCCTATGTAAAATTTATAAACTATGAATTTCCACATAAAATTTACATATTATATATATCTTTTTTCCTTAACTGTCTATTATACTGAAAATATCATCATTCAAGGGGGTATTTTTATGGACAAAAAGGTTATTTTTTTCGAGGTTCGTGGTGGCACAGATAAAGGCCCTGACGGCTATCGACAAGATACAATGCCAATGGTGAATGCGCTAAAACAACGTGGACAGGATGCAGAAGTCATTTTCTTTGATGTTACAAAAAAAGAGGAAATTTTTAATTACGTCAAAGAGCAAGGTATTGCCTATGTATCACGTATTAATCCAGGAAACTTACAGCATGAACAAGAGTACTTCGATATGTTGCGTGAACTATGTAATGCAGGTGTCATTGGTATGCCACACCCTGATTCTATGATTGGTTATGGTTCTAAAGATGCATTATCAAAGCTGTCCTCAACGAATTTAGTGCCTGATGATACATTTGCTTATTATACAATTGAAGCATTTAAAGCTCAGTTCCCTACTTCTCTTGCTATTACTGAACGCGTCCTAAAGCAAAATCGTGGATCGACAGGAGAAGGTATATGGCGAGTAAAACTGGTTGAACCCCTTGCTGAGGGAATTACAGAAGTACCACTTGATGCGGAGATTAAATGTACAGAAGCAAAGGATAATCATGTGGAATATTGGAAACTAAGCGATTTCATGACGTTCTGTGAGCAATATATTACTGGTCCAAATGGCATGCTAGTTGATATGCGCTTCCTTCCGCGTATTACTGAAGGCGAAATCCGCTTATTTATGTTACGAAATAAACCAGTTAACGTAGTACATAAAAAACCGGCAGATTCCGAGGACGCATTTAGTGCAACACTATTTTCAGGTGCGCACTATCGTTATGATGCACCAGAAGACTGGGAAGAGCTTGTCCAAAACTTTTTAAGACAACTACCACTCGTAACTAGTTTACTGGGCAATTATGATTTACCGCTCCTATGGACTGCCGATTTCATGCTTGATACAAACGAAGCTGGCGAAGATTGCTATATTTTAGGGGAAATGAATTGTTCATGTGTAGGCTTCACTTCTGAACTTTCTTTAGCACATCAAGTAGCAGAAGAAATTTTAGCTTGTATCCATGAAAATACCGAGATTTCAGCATAGTGAAACCGGTCTTCTTCATTACTGCCCGTTAATGTGGGATAAATAAAAAAGTGCGATCTTCTGATTATATAAGGGTATAGGAATAGAGGATAATTAGCCTATTATAGAGGCTGGTTATCCTCTTTTTATATACATACTATTTTTATTTTGAGTTGGACTTTTAGTTTTCTATTCGGATAAAGTATTTTTCATAAATATCTATTGCTTCAATCTGTGGATTATTTAAATCAATTTTCAACTCACCCTCACGCTCTTCATCTTCTTCACCCAACCAACAAATATAAACTTCACAATAATCACCTTGTGGAAGCAACTCTTTTAGTAAGTGACATAAACAGAGAAAAGTCTTTTTGGAATTTTCATAGTTATGTGGTGAATGAATCTTTTGATATTCATTCATTTGCCAAATAGGGTTACCTTTCTCATAAACTTCATAAATATAAGGCGTAGTAAAATGCTTCTGTTTAACTACATCACGATCTTCTTCATCCGAGAAAATATAATCAATTTCAACTTCATCCTCCGTATAATACTCATTAAGTTTTACTGGAAAATTTAAACCAATATAGGTTGCTATACTCATTTTCACATACTCCTTGTTTTAGAGTGACTTTTATTTAACTTCTCATTGTTTAAGTTCTTCTTCAAGTACACTAAAAAAACGCCCTCACCTGTTGGAGAAACGCCACCATTCTAATTTCATTAATACTTTACCTATCAAATCTTAACAATGTATTGCCTTATTTCATATATGAAATATTTTCCTCTTTCATCTAAAAGTGAGTAAGCCAAGATAAAACAACAATCGCTACGAACAGAATCATAAAAAATGAGCTGAGACAAAAAGAAAAATGTTAGACCTAGATATAATCGGTCTAACATTTCTTTGATTTTAGATGGAAATTCACTTTGATGAAGCAGAAAAGTTATTATCTCTTTTTGTTATTTTTCAAAATAAACGAGTTCTGTCCTAGACTCATTTCTTTACATACGTTTGAAGGTTGTCACCCTAAGATAATATGAGAATCGCACTTTTTATATATAAATCTTAATGGCTTGTATAAATTCATAAATAAAATATCCGGCAAAGCCTATTAATAAAACGCCCGCAACCATCGTAAGCGACTTAATGAACTTACGACTCATCGCTTTACGGGTAACTGAAACAATGGTCATCAAACCAATATCATGCAACAATATGCCACTGAGAACCCCTGCCGCGATCACTAAAAAGTTTGCTGACTCTCCCTGCCCATAAGATTTAGCTAGTACAACTCCAAAAACATTTACCCAAAATACTAGATTCCCAGGTGAAATTGCAACTAGTAAACCATTACGATAAGAAGTAAAAAATGATCTTGTCACTTTCTCTCCTGCAAGCGTAATACCATGATCAGCATTTTTTATAGAGTCCAGCCCTAAAAGGAATAAAAAGCCCGCTCCTATAATCCACATAGGAATTTGAATGATTGGCATTGCTAAAATGGACGCTAGTCCCATATACAATGCAAAAACTAATACAAAATCAATTGTCATACCACCAAGACCGACAGCCCAACCATGCATAAAGCCATTTTTTAGTCCTTGCTTTGTCATTTCTACTGTAATAGCCCCAACAGGCATGGCAATCGCAAGTCCTACCAATACATACGCTACATATAGACTCAACTAAACACTTCTTTCATGCAATAAGATAAGTTTCATACGTCCGTTTATAATTGTATTATAGCATAAAAATACATAAAATGTTATTTTTACTAATAAATATTCATTTTTTATATGCTGATACTTAGTTAATCTATTTGTATGATATTATTGGGAAATCTATTCTTATTGCCATTTAATTCGCTTTGGCATAATTACATCCGGAGTTTGATTTGCGCCCTGGACGCTGTCAGTCATTTCGGTAATGTCACAGGACGATGCAGGTCAGTTAGCCGTTTTGAATGTTGACTTTCTTTACAGTTAACAGAGCAATTACCATCAATATTGCACAGCAAGCAAATAAACTAAGTAAAAACATCCCACCTCCCGAATAACCCCAATATTCTACAAGTGAACCGAAAATAGGTGGAATTAAAAATACACCAATGGATGCAACCATTATACTAAATCCACTTGCAAAACCACTCATAGATTTTTCCACACTTTCAACAGCTAGCGTCATCCATATACCATTAAAGCCAGCAAGAGAAAAACCTACAATAGCTATACATATAACTATTAAACTAGAGGAATGTATAAAAAGTACATAAGGGTTATCCCAATTGTGCTCAGCATTGTAATGATTAACAATACGCCCCATCGATTTCTATTAAAAAATTTATCACTAATAATACCCCACAACACTCGCCCGCATGCCCCACTTATTTCAGAGATAGCCAAGCATATTCCAGCACTATAAATTGACCAGTCCTTTATTTCATACAAAAATAATATAATGTACGTGTTAAATGTAATTTGAACACCCATTAATATGAATGCAGAGCTATTCGTAAAAAATAGCCATTTTGAGTGAAAGAAAATGCGTAACTGCTGACGTAAAGGCATCTTAGTAGCCATCTCACTTTGTGAATCTTCTTTTGTCTTTAATACAAAAGGTATGATGAAGCTAAACAATAATAATAATACTGCTGCAACCGACAATGTGTAGCGCCAACCGATGTACGCTACCAACGGAATCAACACAACACTCGAGCCTGCTGACCCTAGTGTGATAGACATCTGTTTTACACCCATTAGTAATGAAACTTTATTTATCGGAAGTGTATTCACAAGAAAACGATTTGTGACAGGATGCATTCCTCCATAACCCATCCCTGCTAGTACAACAAATAGTAAGGCCAACGAATAATTGTCTATCCAAGCAAAACTTAAAAAGCCTGTTCCAACAACAGTCATCAAGCAAACCATCATTTTACGGGTACTTAATCGATCTGCTAAATACCCAATTATCAACGTTGCTATAAATTGACCAATAAAAAGGGCAGTTGGAAGGAATCCTAACTGCCCTTTATTCAGTGATAAGTCAGCACTAATATAGAACATTAAAGGGCTAATGCTTCTCCCAACAAAGGCAGTTAAAAATTGAGCAATGATGATCCACATTGCGATAAATTTCATCTGTTGCATAATTTATCAAAACCACCTTTTACTCTTAATGAGCACATTCGCAAAGATTTATTTCTACCTAATAAAGTAATAGAACTTTTCAGATTTGTTTTTTAGCTAAATTTAACCACCACTTTTGCCATTACCTTGTAAAAATTAATATACCTAAATACTTTTAACTAAATACTCCCTACACCCCCAACCATTTTGGTACGAATAATACAAGGTCCGGAATATATGTCAGGAATAATAGTACGACAAATGAAATAACTATAAATGGAAAAACATTCTTTACTAGCGTTTCGAATTTCACATCCGCCATCGATGATACTATGAAAAGTCCTGTACCTACTGGCGGTGTTAATAAGCCCAACGTTAAGTTAATACAAATGATGACTCCAAAATGCACCGGGTCAATATTAAATGCTATTACGAGTGGCATCATTACAGGTACTAGAATTATTAATGCTGCAATTCCATCTAGTAGCATGCCGACTATTAACAATGCTAAATTCACTAATAATAAGAATACCCATGGACTTTCTGTAATACTTAACATACTTTCTACTAACAATTGTGGAATCCGTTCAAATGCAATCATCCATCCAAAAATATTTGCCATAATAATTAAGTACGTTACCGTTGCAGTATTTGTCACCGTATTGATCAGCATTTTAGGGAGCTTTTTAATATCTAACTCTCTATAGAAAAATAAACCTACAATTACTGCTAGTAAACAAGCAATAGCAGCAGATTCTGTTGCTGTAAATACACCCGTTAAAATACCTACAACAATTGTAATTGGTATTAATAGTGCTGGAACTACTTGTAATGTATTGCTTCTAATAACTGTCCACGAAGCACGTTCACTTTTCGGGAAATTTTGTTTATAGCCCATATAAGAAATAACTAAAATAAAAACAAGTCCATAAATAATCCCTGGGACAATTCCAGCCATAAATAAAGCACCAACCGATGTACTTGATAACGTACCATAAATAATGAAAATCATACTTGGTGGAATAATAGGTGCGATAATAGAAGATGCTAGCGTTATAGACGCTGCGAATTCACGTTTATAACCCTCCTTTTCCATTTGCGGTACCATTACTTTACTCATCATCGCAGCTTGGGCATTAGCTGATCCTAAAATCGATGCTAAGAACATATTAGCAACAACTGTAACATAGGCCAATCCTCCTCTAAAATGCCCGATAAGTACACGAGCAAATTGAACAAGCCTCGTTGTAATTCCTCCCTCATTCATAATTTCCCCCATTAACATGAATAACGGAATCGCTAATAGTCCAAAATTTTCAAGACCTGAATACATACGTAATGGTGTAGAATTTAATAATGTCATCTGACCATTTAATATGAAATAAATAACTGTCGTAATACCAAGCACCATCGAGATTGGAATACCAATTATAAGTAAAAGAAAGAAAATTACGAGTACAATATATGTCATGTATTTTCTCCCTCTCTATTCATAATTGTGTCAATCAAATGTGAAATAAGATGAATTGCTGCAAAAATTAATCCAACAGATACTGCACTATATGGAATCCACATTGGCAATTGCAATGAGCTAGATTTTTGCAGCAACATAGATGGGTGCATCATCCATTTATAAGAGTAATAGATTAATATAAATAAGAATGCAATCATGATGCAATCCTGAATAATCCTCAATATTCTCTTATTACGCTCGGATACAGCATCGTATAAAAATGTAACAGAAGCCTGGGTGCCATATTTCAGGCCCCAGCTTCCTCCGATAAACGAAGTCCATATTAATAAGAAAATCGAAACTTCACCAGCCCAAGGGATGGGATCTTTTAAAAAATAACGAAAAATAACAGCAAATATCATTAAGACAGCTAGAGCAGCCATTAAAATGGTCATCAGAAATTCTTCGATTTTAGTAATGCCTTGACTAATTTTCGCCATTTAGCCATTCCCCCTAATTTACTTACGGAATTCTTTGATAAACTGTTTAATCAAATCTGATTTCGCACTGTACTCGGCATCGAAAGCTTCGATTTGCTCTTTAAATACATCTGCACCTAACTCATAAACAGTCATTCCTTGACTGGCAAGTTCCTTTTTGAATTCTTCTTCTTGTCCAGAGCGAGTTTCTACTGCATAAGCTATTGCTGCTTGTAAGGAATCGTTAATAATTTTTTGAGCCTCTTCAGATAATCCATCAAGCATCCTCTCATTTGTGACGACAATTGATGGCCATACCATGTGGTTTGTAACAGCTACATACTTGGCTACTTCAGAGTATTTATTTGTGATTGTCGCATCTAAGTCCATATCCATTCCGTCAATAACGCCTGTCTGTAAAGCTGAATATACTTCTGGTAATGGTAAACCTTCTGGCGCAGCTCCCGCTTCTTTATAGAATATTTGAAGCGGCGGACTTGGTGTTACACGCATTTTTAAACCTTCTAAATCAGAAGCTTTTTTAACTTCTTTTGATTTGAATACCATCGTACGTTGACCAGCGAATAAGTAATCTAACCCTTTTAAGCCCGTTCCTTCTATTTTCCCTAAAATTTCACGTGCAATATCCGTATGACTTGCATCAGATGCTTCTTGTAAATTTTTAAAAGTGTACGGTGCGAACCACGCGGACATCTCAGGTGTACGTGCACTTAAATACGCGGCTGTAATAAAAGCAAAGTCTATTGAGCCTGCTTCTACTTGTTGTACCATATCTGCTTCAGTACCTAATTGACTCGCAGGGTAAATTTCAAGTTCCATCTTGCCATCTGAACGTGCCTTTAATTCTTCATTAAATTTTTCAGCTGCTTTATGCCACATATGATCTGTTGATGTAATATGTGCAAGCTTAAATTTCATCTCCGGAATATCTCTACCCGAACTATTTGTTGATTCAGCTGATTTGTTGTCTGTTTCCTTTGTTGCGTTCGAGTTACTACAAGCTGCCAATACAAATAAAAGTGCTAGTAAACAACTAACTAGCGTAAACTTTAGCGGTTTTTTCATAATAAAATATCCCCTCTATTTTTGATTTATTATGTTGCATTTGTTATTGCTCCGCCTTCGTCTTTCCACCTGTTCCCCAATGAATGGGTGATACTTCTATTAAAATAACGCGTACACTATCCTTTGGAACTTGTGCCGTTTGAACAATGGCAGCTGTTACTCCCTGAATAATTTCTTTCTTTTGCTCCACAGACCGTCCTTCTAACAACTGAATTTGAACAATTGGCATACTTAGTCCTCGCTACTTCACAACTAATGTTAGTTTGCCGAGTGTCCCATAGTCTGCTTCTACTTCATCACCGGCTTTTACTGGAATTGCATCAGTTATGCCACCTGTTAAAACTAGTTGACCAGGTAAAATACCCCTACCTTCTTTTGCTAACATCGTTAATAATTCGATGACTGAATAAATTGGATGACCTAGCACCGCTGCTCCTGTACCATGTAATTTTTCTTCTCCATTTTGTTTCAAAATAACTTCTGTAGAAGCCCAATCACATGCATATGGTGAAAACGCTTGCGCACTCAACCATATTTTTGATGAAGAAGCATTATCAGCTATTACATCAGGTAATGTAAATGAAAAGTTCTTATAGCGGCTATCAATTACTTCAAGTGCTAGAAATACATTTTCAATCGCATCCCAAACCTCTAAAGGTGTTAAATCCGCTCCTTGTAGCTCTTTTTTAAAAGCAAAGGCCACCTCTGCTTCAACACGTGGATGGATATATTCAGAAGCTGTAATCTCATTTGCCCTAAGATTCATTTTTGAAGTTAAACGCCCATAAATTGGAGAATTCACCCCCACTTGTTGCTGTTTAGCAATGCTCGTTAGGCCCATTTTCCAACCGATAAACCGATTGTCAGCTGTCATCGTTTTTTCCATACTAATTTTCTGAATTTCATATGCTTCTTCTACTGTAAGATTTGGTTTTGATTCGGTAATCTTTTCAATTGCCTCTGTTGTTGCTTGTGCTTCCGCTACTCGCTCAGCATATTCAAATAAAGACACTATACGCTCCCCACTTTCTGTTGTGCGATTTTCTGTGCTACTTCAATGATTGTATCTTCTTGTCCACCTACAACATTTAATTTGCCTAACTCTACTAAAATATCTCTAGCATCGACGCCCACTTTTTCAGCGGCTATATTTGCGTGAAGTAAAAAGCTCGAATATACGCCAGCATAGCCCATTACTAAACTACCTGTCGTAATATCTTGAGGATGTGGCAAAATATTGGCACGAACATATTCAGCCAAATCGAGCATTTTGTATAAATCTATGCCTATTTCAATACCCATGCGATTTAATACAGCGACCAATACCTCGGTTTGTGTATTGCCTGCACCTGCACCTAAACAACAGATACTACCATCGATACGCGTAGCACCTTCTTGAATCGCTACAAGTGTATTGGCAACAGCTAGAGACAAATTATTATGCGCATGAAAACCAATCTCAATGTTTAAATTAGTACGCAATAGACGAATACGATCCTGTACATCTGAAGGTAGCATAGCTCCCGCTGAGTCCGTGACATACACAGCATCAGCTCCATATGATTCCATTAACAATGCCTGCTCTAATACTTTTTCAGGTGATGCAGAATGTGACATCATTAAAAAACCAAATGCCTCCATACCTAGTGCTTTCGCTGTTTCAATATGTTGCTTTGATACATCCGCCTCAGTTACATGTGTTGCGACACGAACAACTCGAGCACCAGCTTCATAAGCCTCTTTCAATTGATGTATCGTGCCAATTCCAGGGATAAGTAAAACTGTTATTTTAGAATCTCCAGCAACTTCTACTGCCGCTTTTATTAACTGAATATCGTGCTCTTTAGAAAACCCATATTGAAGTGACGAGCCTCCTAAACCATCTCCATGCGTGACTTCGATATACGGTACACCTGCATCACTTAATTGCTTCGTTACATAACGAACTTGCTCAGAAGAAAATTGATGGGCAACTACATGACTACCATCACGAAGTGCAACTTCTGTTAAATAGATCTTACTCATACACTTCCACCTCCCTTAAGTGCATTGTTTTTGCAATTTCTTCAGCCACTTTCAACCCAGCAGCCGTCATAATATCTAAATTTCCAGCGTAGATCGGTAAATAATCTCCCAATCCTTCTACTTCAATAAATACCGTAACTTTCTTTCCATCTACAATTGGATCTAGCTTCAAACGATAGCCTGGTACATATTCATTTACATTTGCGACCATATTTTTTACGGATTCTATAATTTCTTCAGCATTAGCTTCATCTTCAAGTAGACATAATACCGTATCACGCATGAGTAAAGGTGGCTCTGCTGGGTTTAAAATAATAATTGCCTTACCTTTTTTTGCTCCGCCAATCAGCTCGATTGCATTTGATGTTGTTTCTGTAAATTCATCGATATTAGCTCGTGTTCCTGGACCTGCACTTTTTGAAGCAATCGTTGCAACGATTTCAGCGTAAGCAACGCTTTGTACACGGCTAATAGCATTGACGATTGGTATCGTCGCCTGACCCCCACACGTAATCATGTTTACAACAGGCTTTTCAATATGCTCTGTCAAATTCACTGTCGGTACAACAAATGGACCTACAGCCGCTGGGGTTAAATCTATTAATCTTTTGTTTAAACCTTGTAAAGCTTCCACATGTGCAATATGTGCTTTTGCTGATGTTGCATCAAATAAAATATCAGCCAAATGTGGTTGTTCTAGAAATCCTTCAATACCATTAGAAATCGTCTGAAAACCCGCCTCTTGTGCAAGTCTTAAACCATCTGATTCAGGATCAATACCAATAAGTACTGACATTTCTATGTACGGAGATCGTTGAATTTTCACCATTAAATCCGTACCAATATTTCCTGATCCAATAATGCCCACTTTAATTTTTGTCATGGTAGCTTTGCCTCCCTTTACACAAACTCTAGCTCGACTGTACCTAATAGTTCACCAAAGTCTGCTGTAAACTTATCACCCTGTTCAGCATCCAATGCTGCCGATAAAGCGCCGGATAATATAACTTCTCCTGCTTCAATACCAATGTTGAAATCTGCTAGACGGTTCACAAGCCATGCAACACAGCTTGCCGGATTACCTAAAACATCTTCTCCCTTACCTTCATTCATAAACTCTCCATTTTTATAAAGCTGCATTTCGATTGCTGGTAAGTCAACATTGAAGACCTCGCGTTTCACTTGACCTAGTACATATTTTGCAGAGGAAGCATTATCTGCGATTGTATCTAGCAATTTTATTTGCCAATTGGCAATGCGACTATCCACGATTTCAAGACTAGCTACAATATAATCTGTTGCTTCTAGTACCTCCTCAACAGTCACATTAGGTCCTTTTAATGGAGACTTGAATACAAACGCAATTTCACCTTCCACTTTTGGCTTTAAATAACCAGTTCGTTCGGTTTTTCCTTCTGTAATTTCCATATTCGATAAAAGATGTCCATAATCCGGTTCATCTACGTTTAATAGATGTTGCATTGCTAATGATGTCAAACCAATTTTTTTACCTGTAATTTTATGGCCGTTCAGTAACTTCTCATTAATGATTTCAAGTTGAATGGAGTAAGCATCTTTCAATGAAATATCTTTAATTGATTGAGTAATTGGCGCAATTCCAATGCGTGTTCTTTCCGCTTCTAGTAATTTGTTAGACCATTCAATTAGATTCACTACCATGCTATCACCCCATGTTATAATTTAATTGTTACGTTTGAGACCTCGCAGTAGAATTCAAAGCTATGTGCGCCACCTTCACGCCCGATTCCGCTGTGCTTCATACCACCAAATGGTGTCCGAAGATCTCTTAAATACCATGTATTTACCCAAACGATTCCTGACTCAATTTGACCTGCAACACGATGTGCACGTCTTAAATCATTTGTCCAAATAGTTGCGCCTAAGCCGTAATTTGTATCATTTGCACGTGCAATCACTTCGTCTTCTGTATCAAAAGGCAATACTGTAACAACCGGGCCAAAAATTTCTTCGCGTACACAACGATCTTGATCCGTTAATCCTGTAATAATTGTCGGCTCAATATAATAGCCTTTATCTATATTAGCTGGGGGACCACCGCCTGTAAGAATATTGCCACCTTCTTCTCTCGCAGTTTGAATGTAACCCATTACTTTTTCGTAATGGTCTTTCCCAACAACAGAGCCGATATCTGTCGTTGCATCAAATGGATCCCCTATCTTTAATTCTTTTGTGCGCGCTACAAATTTCTCTACAAATTCTTCATAAATATCACGTTCTACATATATACGAGAACCACAGAGACACACTTGCCCTTGGTTCATAAAGCTCGATTTTAGCGTTGTCGTAAGAACTTCATCTAGGTCCGAATCTTTAAAAATAATATTAGGATTTTTGCCGCCTAATTCAAATGAGACTTTTTTCAATGTAGGAGCGGCAGCCTTCATAATAGTGGTACCTGTTTTGGTTTCCCCCGTAAATGTAATAGCATCTACATCAGGGTGTTCCGATAGAAATGCACCTGCTGAATTTCCACCAAAACCGTGAACTAAATTTACAACACCGTCTGGTACCCCCGCTTCTTGACACAATTCAACCAAGCGAGTAGCTGTCATTGGTGTAAGCTCCGCCGGTTTCATGACAGCAGTACTACCTGCCGCTAGACAAGGGGCTAATTTCCAAGTTAAAAGTAGTAATGGTAGATTCCAAGGATTAATCATGGCCACAACACCTACTGGTCGTGTCACTGAATAATGTAGTGCCATATTGTCTTGGTTGTAAGATTCATTCCCAAGTGAAGTAACATAATCCGCAAAGAAGTGGAAATTATGTGCCGCACGTTTAATATCCATTTCTAAAGCTAAATGATACGGCTTGCCTGTATCGGTTGCCTCTAAAGCAGCGAGTTCTTCAACATTTTCTAATATGAGGTCGCCAATACGTCGTAAAAGTTGAGAACGCTCTTTGACAGTGAATCTTCCCCATGTTCCTTTCAAAGCAGCTTTTGCAGACTGTACTGCTGCGTCAACCTCTTCTCTAGTCGCTTCTGCTACCCATCCAATGACTTCTTCTGTCGCAGGATTTATATTTTCAAATACTTTCCCATCTGTAGTCTCAATGAATTCGCCGTTTATGAAATTACGGCAATTGATACTTTTCGTTTTAATCGTTGCATGTTGCATCACTTTTCTCACTCCCTCAATTATGAAGCGACTTTAAGGAAAAGAGTCTCTTACCTTATTTCCCGAAGTCGCTTTTTGATTATTCTGAAAATTCAACAACCATTTCTATTTCAATCGCTGTATTATTAGGGAGTTGGGCCATTCCAACTGCCGAACGAGCATGCTTACCTCGCTCTCCAAAAACATCCACTAGTAAATCTGATGCACCATTCATAACTTTTGGTTGTTGTATAAAATCAGGTGTAGAATTGACCATCCCTAAAATTTTTACAATACGCTTCACTTTCGATAAATCACCTAATTCATATTTCAATACAGATAAAAGGTTAATCATTGATTGGCGACAAGCTGCATAGCCATCCTCTACTGTTAAATCTTCACCTAATTTGCCATGATACTGATCGACACCTTGCCCCGAAGTAAAAATTAAATTACCTGTTCGTACGCAACTAACATAATTTCCAACTGCTTCCCTAGGCTCAGCAAGCTCTATTCCAAGTTCTTGTAATCGTTCTTCAGGTGTTTTCACTTGATTTACCATTTAAAACCTTGCTCCTTTCTACATTTAAAAATGTCATAGCATTTTCGCCTAAAATTGCTTTACGTACTTCTTCTGACAAGTCCAAGGTTTCATCTATAATTTTCCCAGGGTTAATTTCTCTCAGTAAAAATGGATAGTCGGATCCCATAATAATTTTCTCATGGCCAAAACGTTCAATTAAATAATGTAGATTATGTGATTCATATACTAATGAATCAAAGTAAAAGTTTTTCGTATAGTGGCTTGGAGGATACTTTGTACGTCTAAGATTTGGCCAAACATCCCAACCTTGATCTAGACGTGGAAGAATGTAAGGGAATGATCCGCCACCATGTGCAAAACAAACCTTTAAATTCGGACACTTTTCCATTACGCCACTCCACACTAAGCTTGCTGCTGCTAAAGCTGTCTCACTTGGCATGCCGATTGTATATAAAAAATTGTGTCTTGGTGTTCTATCTTGAGCTAAGGTTTCCCAAGGGTGAATAAATAGTGGTATTTCATATTGTTCTGCCGCTTCAAAAAATGGCAGTAAATACTCGCTGTCTAAATTTTCTCCATTTATATTAGTGCCGATTTCAATTCCAGCTAGCCCCATTTCCTTGCACCGTATTAACTCAACAATTGCCGCTTTTGCATCTTGCAACGGTACAGTTCCTAGGCCGACGAATCGATCTGGATGTTCTTTAACAACCTCTGCAATAAAATCATTTTGGAATTGTGCAAGCTCTACTGCTTGTTCAATAGGAGCCCAATAAGAAAATGTTACAGGTACAGGTGAAATAACCTGCATATCCACACCCTCATTATCCATATCCTCAATGCGTTTTTTCGCATCCCAGACTTGATCGGTCACTTCCCTAAACACTTTACCACTTACCATAATATCCGCTCCACAAGAACATTTTTGCTCTAGGACAGGCCACTTTTCATTTTCATACTTAATAGCAAAATTCGGTAAATCTTTTGGATAAATATGTGTATGGAAATCTATTCGCATTGCCATTCACTCACCGTCTCAGGCATTACATGTCCACAATTATCACATTGGCGTAATTCTTTAGAAGAGTTGAAGTGATCAATACCTTCTGCAATTTGTTTACCAATGTTTGTTACTTGAATGCGTACACGATGCAATTCATGGTCACATTCACTGCATAGCCATACTAAATCTTCTAACTCGCCCTCTTTGCGCTTTCTCTCCACGACAATTCCATATGTGTCTGCTATACGGTGCGGTGAATGAGGAACGTTTGCCGGTAGCATGAACATTTCGCCTTCCTTCACTTCAATTACTTCACGTTTACCTTCATCATTAATAACCTCTACAAAACAAGAACCCTTAATTTGATAGAATAGTTCATCTGATGGGTCAACATGGAATTCACGACGAGCATTTGGACCACCAATTAACATAATTAAAAACTCAGAGTCTTCCCATAGAACTTTATTATTCACTGGCGGTTTTAGTAAATTCTTGTTCTCCTCAATGATTTTTAAAAGGTTTTGAGAACGAGCTTGTAATTTGCTTACTTGCGTTGAATTTGACATATTTGAATTCCTCCTGTTTTTTAGATTTAATAATTGATTGTCATATAGCCTATTTGTCTCGAAATCATTTCTGCTGAACGGATTACTTCACGAACAATCGCATGTTTATCCTTACCGTTCATATAACTTTTTTCACCTACTAAGTTAAGAGCCGCCACAACCTGTCCATTATAGGTTTTAATTGGTGCTGCAATTCCATAAGTATTCGATTCATTTTCTAAATCGCTAATGGCATAGCCGTTTTTATATACCACTTCAAGCTCCTTTTTCAAGTCATCCACAGAAGTAATGGTATTGGTCGTTTGTTTAAACATTCCTTTTTCCATCATCGGTATCATAAATGCCGGATTATACGTTAACAATACTTTTCCGATGCTTGTTGAATAAGCAGGATAACGAGTCATCCCGACAAACGTTGGTACTACATCCACATGTGGAGACATGGCCTTGTAGACAAATCGAACTTCCCCATTATCAAACATCCCAATATGAGAAGTACCTTTAAAACGCGCAATCAAATTACTTATAATGGGTCCTGCTTCAAAATTAATATCTTGGGAATACATAACTTTGTTACTCCACTCAAGAATTTTCCAGCCCAATCGGTAACGTTTATCACTGCCTTGCAAGAGGATACTTTCTTTACACATTGTTTTTAAGAAATGATGGACTGAACTCGGAGGTAAATTTAGCTTATCTGCAATTTCTTTATTACTCAAAGATGGTTCGCCATCCGAAAATAAATCGATAATGCGTGTGATTTTTTTTACTGATGAAATCAAATCCTTCACCTCCAAGTTCAATTTAAATTATTTGTTTCTCTCTTACTTCTTCTTTCTTAGCAAGAATTGAATCAACTAAATCAAAAGAATACTGTTTCTTAAATTTATTGTAGTAAATAGCACGTTTCCTAACAGGATCCCCTGTATAATAGCGTTCATATTGAAGTGCTCTCATACCAAACCCTTCACCACATAGATCCCAAGCTAGCTTAAAGATTTTCATTCTTAGTTCTGCATCTACACCTTCTCGTCCACCATAATGGCGATCGATGCTTGGACGGAGTTCTGGATTTAGGAAATCTGCTTCAGTTGGCATCATAAGTAAACCGCCTGCACCAATTGTTTGCATTACTTCAATTGCTCTCGGATACATTTCAGGCATCATGCCGCGAATTGTTTCTAAGGCATCTGGATTTAATCGAGCTTCACCGTGCTCTGTAATTGTAAATTCATGCTCTGCTGTTCGAAGCAATGCACGGATGACTTCTACAGATTGCACTAATTCACCGAGGTCACGTTGCACATTTAAAAATTGATCTACACCAATCGAATCAGCAACCTTGCAAGCCACCTCTACAGCAAATGCAAGTTTGATGTATCCTCTAACACCTGACTGATGTGCTGGCTGTTCTGCAATACCTGTCATTGGATACAGCAAGTTCGCAGCTTCAACGTTGTTGTATAAAAATACACGATCCCATGGTACTAATACATCTTCAAAAATGAGTAGAGCATCCATTTCCTCATAGCGAGAAGCCAGCGGATGATCGAATGTTGAACGTGTACCATCTTGAACTGGTTCACGACAAATAATTTTTAATCCTTTCACATCAATTGGTACGGCAAAAGCTAATGCATATCGCTCATCTCCTGGTGCAAATCCAGGGAATGAATAGACAATCACTTCATCCGTAAGTGCTGCTAATGTTGCTAGCATTTTTGCTCCGCGGACGACTAATCCCTCTGGACGTTCTTCTACTGCACCTAAATGTGTAAACATATCTGACTGCTGATGCGATGATTTACTTCGATCATTTTGCGGGTTCACAATTGCATGAGTTAAGAACACATCATTATCACGTATATGGCGATAATAAGCTTCAATATTTTTAGCCCAATCTTGGTTGTATTTCGCTAAGAACCAAGAATTTTGTGCTAATGAAGTCACCACTGTATTTAAAAAATCTGGTGTTCTGCCCATCAAGCCATATGTTTGTCGAGCTACAACTTCAAAAGCTTTACTACGTTTCATGATGTCTTCATAAGATTTAGCAAATAGGAATGAAGTTGCTACACGTTCACCTGTTTCTTCACAAACATGCGTTAATTCTTCTTGGTATTTTGGATCATGTTGTAAATCAAATAACTTTGCAATTTCTTGGATTGGTTGATGAAAATAGGGTTCATCGTAAACACTCTCTATTAAACTGCCATTTAGCCATACTTCCGGTTTTCTTGACTTTAATGCATCTATATATTGTTGTCCTGTTCTGATTCCCATAACTGAAAATCCCCCTCTCCGAAATATTTATTGTTGTATTAGCTGTTTTGTCGAGCCCATCTTGCCTTCAAAGAATGTAAGCGCTTCCCTTTCGGTGCGTCCAAAATTTATTATTTCTCCGATAAATAACACATGATCTCCTGCATCTACTTCTTTCCATGGTTTACATTCGATAAAAGCAGACACACCTTCAATTTTAGGAGCTATACCGTCTTTAATCCATGTAATTTCAAGTCCTTCTTGCTTCCGTCCTGCAAATTGCCATGCAATGGACTCCTGTTGATCTGCTAAAATATTAATTGTAAAAGCTTTGTTTTTCATTTGAGATAAAGAATTTGCTTTTTTATCGATAGATACTAGTGCTAGAGCTGGCTCTAACGAAACGGAAGTAAATGAGTTCACTGTGATTCCATTAATACCCGCGCCATCAAACCAAGTAACCACCGTCACACCTGTAGGAAATTTCCCAAATGTTTGTCTAAGTAATTTTGTTTCCATTTACAGCACCTCCTTTTATTTATTATTAGAATCATAACAACTTCTCTTCTCTTTGAAATGCATTATATTTCAAATAGTGAAATCGAACAAAATTATCTTCTGCTTTAAACTTATTTTTTCTGCAAAAATCAGTATTTTTCTATTCAGATGAAGTAATGACCATCTACGATTTGATAACCCGCTGATTTATATGATATTTTTCTGCTTTAAATCTATTTATCTGAAACTTTATTATCATTTTTATTTTCACGAAAATTCAGTCTATTTTTTTCTGCGTTTATGAGCAAAAAGGGAAGAACTCCTATAGAGATGGCTTCATCCATTTAGTTTTTATTATTTAAAATAAGGGTGCGAAGTTGGTCGGTTTTTAATATGGACTCATACTTGTCCCCAAAAACTGATCGACCTTTCTTCACTTTCTACAATAAAAAAAGTAGCACAAACCATTGTCTTAGTTTGTACTACTAATGTTAGTATGTTTTCTTTTAGAGCATTTGCTTTTTCCATTGCGCTAACACGTCATTGGATTTCGCAATGTCCACTTTTAATGCCACTTGCTTGGCAGAGCAACGCTTTTTAGCCTTCTCCCATGCTTCTTCTAGAGCTGGTAAATAGCTTAAATTTTTTGTAGTTGCGACAAGTTGTAAAAAAATATTTCCTTGAATGTAATACCAACGAGGGTTCATGCCATCTAACTGAATAGCCTCTTCAATAAGACGTAATGCCAAATACGGACTGCCTTCATTTCGACTCAAAAACTGTGCGAACGCTCCCCAGTATAGAGCTTTATTTGGCTGTAGTTTTATCGCTTCCGCATATTGCACAAGTGCTTTGTCATGCTCCTTAGCAAGAGCAAAATATTCAGCCATAGTATAGTAAGCATTCGCTTGCGCCTCGACCGATCCAGCTAATAATTCATCTACTACTTTACCGAATTGCTGATCATCCTCACTTCCTAGATATGCAGCGAGTACATCACGCTCTGGATAGGAGCCATCTGTTCGTTCAACACTTTGCTTCCCTTTTTCAGCAGAAGGAATAGGCATATTTGCATAACCGTTCGCTTCCAACAATGCGACGTGTTGTTGAATTGTTGGAAAAGATTCATGTTCTGTAAACGCACTATTAGCTAACAGTGCTTTGGCTAATTGATAGCTTTCTTTCACATGACCATTTAAAAATAATTCATTTATCTGTTGTACTTGCTCATCAAACTGTTTAATCACTATTAAAATCCTCACCTTCACCAAAAGAAAAGTATTATAGGTATTTTACCATCTTTAAATCTAAAACAAACTAAATAGAAATAATTTTTCTACAATTCTTTTAATTCAGAGCCAAATGACCACATTAAAAGTCTGATAACAATATGGTTCATCACATAGCGAGAGTTGATTTCCGTTTCTATTGGGCGTTTTCTCGAGGGCGTCCGATGAGCCGCTTCACTCGCGCTGCTCGGCACGGGGGTTCGCCGCTTGATCGTGCATTTTGCCGCTTGATGGAGACTTTTCGCCGCTTGGACATAGGTTTCTGCCGCTTGGTCGTGCTTTTCCGCCGCTAACTCATGGCTTTTCGAAGCTAACTGGGCTTTCCGCCGCTAACTCATGCCTTTCCGCCGCTAACTCGTGCCTTCCGCCGCTAACTCGTGCCTTTCCGCCGCTAACTCGTGCCCTTCCGCCGCTAACTCATGCCTTTCCGCCGCTAACATGTGCCCTTCCGCCGCTAACTCGTGTCTTTCCGCCGCTAACTCGTGCCTTTCCGCCGCTAACATGTGCCCTTCCGCCGCTAACTCGTGTCTTTCCGCCGCTAACTCGTGCCTTCCGCCGCTAACTCGTGCCCTTCCGCCGCTAACACATACATCTGTTACGATAAACCCCAGATAAAAAAACATTGGATAAAGTTCTGAATTGTGAGATAATTGAAGTGTATTTTCACTTTTTGAGAACAAGTAAATTATATATAGGAGGGCTTGTGCTATGAATAGACGAATTCATTTTGTATCGCTTATTATTGGAAATTTGTTAACAATAGGTGCTATTTTCATTTACGCTATGCAAAGTCAAGTAGATGTGGCCCTCAGCACATATGCCCTTGTGATGGGATTTTTAAGCACATTACTTCTGATCTTTTTTTATTTATGGGGGGATGAAAAACAACAAATATCGAATCGTTTTTCTAAATAACTTGGGTGGTTTCAAACTATAGTTTTGAAGTCATCCCAGATTTTTTCGAACACTGCCATTGAACAAAAAAGCGATTTCCCCCTTTTCTACATCAGTAGTTGAGGGAATTTCTTTTCACGAAATGCTTCTTTTTTCGTGGCATTCCCCTCTGTATACGCCGAATTATTGTTGAAAAATAAAAAATTTTGTAGAAAATTTAAAAAGAATGATTGAGTAGTAATTCAATTTTCTGTATAATCAGCTTGTTTGACAATACTAATTTGAATTTGGGGGTAGACAATTGGGTAAAGCATTGATTATAGGAGCTGGCGGAGTAGCCAGTGTTGTGGTACACAAGTGTGTTCAAAATTCGGACGTATTTGAGGAAATTTGTATCGCAAGTAGAACTGTTTCAAAATGTGACGCTCTAAAAGAAAAACTAGATGGCGGAAAAACAAAGATTCATACCGCACAGGTAGACGCAGACAATACGGAAGAGGTTATTGAGCTTATTAAAGCCTTCGGACCAGAAGTTGTTATTAATGTAGCACTACCTTATCAAGACTTAACGATTATGGATGCTTGCTTAGCGACAGGTGTACACTATGTGGATACTGCAAACTACGAGCCACCTGAAACGGCAAAATTTGAATATAAATGGCAATGGGCTTATAAAGAGAAGTTCGAAAAAGCTGGTCTAACTGCTTTACTTGGTAGCGGTTTTGATCCAGGTGTAACGGGCGTTTTCACAGCTCATGCACAAAAACATGAATTTGATGAAATCCACTACATAGATATTGTGGATGCAAATGCCGGTGATCACGGTTACCATTTCGCTACAAACTTCAACCCAGAAATCAACATTCGTGAAATTACAGCGAATGGTCGTTACTGGAAAGCAGGCGAGTGGATTGAAACTGCACCACTTGAGAAAAAAGAGGTTTATAACTTACCAGAAATCGGACCAAAAGATATTTACCTTTTATACCATGAAGAACTAGAATCACTTGCTAAAAACATTAAAGGCTTAAAGCAAATCCGTTTCTGGATGACATTCTCTGAAAAATACTTAACACATTTAAAAGTATTAGAGAATGTTGGTATGACTTCTATCGAGCCTATTGAATTTGAAGGACAAATGATTCAACCAATTCACTTCCTAAAAGCTGTACTGCCTGATCCAGCATCACTTGGACCACGTACAAAAGGAAAAACTAACATCGGTTGTATTATTCGCGGTCTAAAAGATGGTAAGGAAAAAACTTATTATGTCTACAATGTATGTGACCACGAGGAATGCTATAACGAGGTTGGTTCACAGGCAATTTCCTACACAACTGGTGTCCCAGCAATGATTGGTGCAATGCTAGTGATGAACGGTCAATGGCGTAAACCTGGCGTTTGGAATGTCGAAGATTTCAATCCAGATCCATTCATGGATGCACTAAATAAATGGGGTCTACCATGGCAAGAAAGCCATAATCCAGAATTACTTGACCTTGAGTTAGATGTAAAGGAATTAAGTCGATGAAGCCAATTGATTTCTCAAAAGTTCCATCCCCTTCTTACGTAGTGGATGAACGATTATTAACAAAAAATCTAGAACTTTTAAAATCGATTCAAGATCGCACAGGTTGCCGTATTTTACTTGCCTTAAAAGGGTTTTCAATGCATTCCACATTCCCATTAGTGGGTGAATATTTAGCAGGAATTACGTCTAGCTCATTATTTGAAGCTCAACTCGGCTATGAAAAAATGGGCAAAGAAGTTCATGTCTATGCACCAGCTTACGTGGAACATGAAATGGACGAGCTTCTTGGCTATGTTGATCATATTGTGTTTAATTCATTTAACCAATGGAATCAATATAAGGACAAAGTAAAGTCTGCTGGTAAAACAATTGAATGTGGTATTCGTATCAATCCTGAGTACTCTGAAATTGAAACAGCACTTTACGATCCTTGCTACACGAATTCTCGTCTTGGCACAACATTAGCCAACTTCGACAAGTCACAGCTTGACGGTATTGACGGCTTACACTTCCATGCAATGTGTGAGCAAAACTCAGATACGTTAGAGCGCATTATACAAGTTGTCGAAGAAAAATTTGGTGATGTTTTACATCAAATGAAATGGTTAAACTTTGGTGGAGGTCACCATATTACACGTGATGATTATGATGTAGAAAAGCTTGTGAATATCATTAATTACATTCAAGACAAGTATAACCTTCTCGTCTATTTAGAGCCCGGTGAAGCTGTTGCACTTAATACAGGCTATTTAGTAGCAACGGTTCTTGATGTACAGAAAAACGGTATGGACCTAGCAACTTTAGATACATCGGCAACTTGCCATATGCCAGATGTTCTAGAAATGCCGTACCGCCCAATGATCATCGGTTCTGGTCAACCAAATGAACTAGCTTACACATATCGCCTAGGCGGGCTTACATGTCTTGCTGGTGATGTAATTGGTGATTATTCATTCGAACAACCTTTACAACCAGGCGATCGTCTAGTATTTACAGATATGGCACATTACTCAATGGTGAAAAATCATATGTTTAATGGTGTAAACCTTCCATCTATCGTTTCTTATAACGATGCAGAAGGCATTAAAGTCATTCGTGAATTTAAATTCGAAGACTATAGCGGCCGACTTTCATAATAAGCTGAAACTATTTTAAATAGTGAACTCTTTTATAAGGTCACACAATATATAGAAATTAAAAGGATAGAAGAGCTTAAGAAC
>NZ_JBLLLQ010000008.1:0-190658 GCF_047737915.1 Lysinibacillus sp. NPDC056185 | reverse complement strand
TTCCTTGCATGCAATTAATCCTTCATAACTAGAAAATAAATTAAAGTCATCTAAATCGTAGACTCTATTCACTGAGATTAACGGATTCATACCTCGTATATACAAGCCTATAACATCACCATTATCTTTCTCGAAGAAAAGGACATGGTCTAATCTCTCATTATCATCTTCATCATGTAAATAAATAATATTTGAGATTTCTTTTTTATCGAAAAAATAACCAAACTTTTTGGTAAAAGATATAATATAGTAAGAATTAAAACATAATGCCTTGATGGTACAACCATCATAAGCTATTGATTTTCATTAGCATTTTTAAATGTCGTCCAAAGCATAAATTTCTCACAAAAAACAAAAAGCACCTGTTGCCTTTAGTTGACAATCAAGTGCTTTAAGTTCATCTGTTATTAGGTATAGATTTATCCTATCCAATTATACGTTCTATTATTGTTCATTATATACATTAATTAACTCACTTTTAAAATCATCATACATTAAAAATGCTTCTTCTAATATTTCTTCTAATTCTTCATAGCCTCGATAGACTGGCTTTTTTATCCTTTCTCTTGGATCAATTAATAACCTTGAGTAAACACTCCAAGGACTTCCTAGTCTAACCTCATCATTATGATATACGACCCAAATAAACTCTGTCATTCCATATTCTAAAATTACATTAAACCATATCATATAATTTGGAGAATTATCTATAACCCCTACTTTGAAAAATTTCTCCTTCTTATCAAAAGTTGCAACATGTCCTAATCCTTTAAATATTTCATTTACCTTTTCTATATCATATTCATCTAATCTATCATTTAAATCATTAGGATTACCGCTAAAACGTTCAGATAATTTTTTATACCTATCTACAAATCTAATTTTTTCCAATGCTGCTTTGATTTCGGGTTTTATCTCAAAACTCATTTTCTATTCCTCCGTAAATCTTAATTCTATTCCATATTCTTTTGCTATTTCTTTGTATTTTTCAATATTAGAAATGTTTTTATTTGTAGCTGGAATTTCTAATATTTGCTTTCCTTCCAATGGTTTACCATCTAATTCAGGGTAAGCATTTGAACGTATTTTTGTACCTGCAGAATATTTCGAATTCATTTCTTTTAAATATTCTCTATAAGTTTTTTCATCAATCATATCTAAATCTGTGGCTTTCCTTGAGATTATTTCTTTTGAAAAAGGATCATAAGAGTCTAATCTTTTACCATTTTCCAAATGTATTTCATGATAGTCATATATATCCCGATTTCTTACAGTTTTATTAAACTTATTCCCCCTTGCCATAGGAGAATCATTTAGCCAGTAATCTCTTTCCTCTTTCCATTCTAACCTATCCCTCGGAGTTTTTCCTTCTTTTGCTTTTCTCGCAAGATAATTTGCATAATTAGACTCTAAATTTGAATCTATAAATCTCCCGTTAGAAGATAAAAGAGCTTCACCCGTACCCTTAGTCTCTTCAGGCTTCTTAGGATCTTTACTTGGATTAGGTTGTTTTGAATCCGGTAATATACCATTATAATTAGGCATAGGCATTCGCATAGGAATAGGGTTAGGCATAGGAATACCTTTCAAAAAACCAGTACCTTTTCTACCAATAAGTTCCTTGGCGATATTTAGTCTCGTCTTAGTTATCCAGTATGATCGTGAATATGCATTCCCGTTGATGACATCTTTTTCAAAAGAGGGTACTACTGAATCTAATATCCCAGTAGTTGTCTGAACTGGGTGAAGAGCTAGATTAAATGCACCTTCCAATGTCGCAGCTAATGAATCATCTAGATATCCAATTGGGTTGGCCGCAATTTTTTTTGCTTCACCGTATAAATCTTTCGCTACATCTACTGTTGCATCAAACTGTCCTTTTTTTATTTGAGTATTTATTAAGGCTGTATTAAATACCCCTCGTAACAATTTTTCCTTAGCAGACATATCTTCAGTAATTTTTAGACGTTCCATTGTGTCTATCGACTTATAGGCTTTGACGGCTTCTTTTGCTGCGGTTTTTACTACATTTACACCTTTGTCATAAACTTGTTTTGCCTTCTGGTACACTTGTTTTGACTTCTGATTTACCCACCGTGTTCCCTTCTGAACAGTGTTTTTTAACCAAAGTACTCCCGTCTTCCAAGTACGTTTCCCCAATCGGATAGCCCACTTTTTGAGCTTTCTTACTTTTTTTCGTGCCTTTGTATAAAGCTTACCCAATTTTTTCCTAAACTTTTTTATAAATTTCCCTAGTTTTCCCCCTAATTTCTTGATTCCCTTCCACAATTTTTTACTTACTTTTACAACTTTCTTAACAACAGGGATACTTCCAAGGAAATTGCTGATTGCTCCTAATATACCTTTACTCTTGCCTTTACCACCTTTCCCCTTGCCCTTCTTCGCCATTAAGCACCACCCCCACCAACAGGGATCATACCCATGACGTCTAATGCAGAGCCAAGCTCAGCTCCGTCTTTCGATTTATTAGACACAGGCGCTTTGATGGAACCTTCCATTTTCACGACCTGTCCTTGCATATCGGTGTTGCCATCCAAGACAAGACTACTAGTACCACAGGTTATTTGCATAGATTCTGTTGCACTCATCGAAATGCTTTTACCTGCAAAGGTAATATCATTGGCTTTTAGTGTAAGCGGATGCTTACTGTGCACCTCCACTCCGCTTCCCTGATTTAGCTTTAGGAAAACAGCGCCTTCCTTTGCGGTAAGCGTCACCGATTGCGGGTCTAGCTTGATGTCCTTGCCTTTTGGTGTGCCCCAGTAGGACGTTTTGGGATCGGCTGTTTTTGGATTGGAGTCGCCTCCCTTTCGTACACTATGGCGGACAACGGCTGCTTCCTCCCGGTGTGTCGGGAAGGCAAGATGAACGCTATCACCTTTCTCTGGTGGGCTGTAAAAGCCGCTATGTCCCTCTGCTGTATAAGGACTAGCAAGTGAAAACCATGTGGCTTCTTCCTTTTTTTGCGCCTCATCAATGGATAGGTGCAGGCGTACTTGATCCTTTTTGACCTCTAATACCTTACCCTCAATTGCTGTGCCTGACAGTGAAGGAATGTTTAGTCTTTCTTGGCGAATGCCTGCCTCGGACAGTAAATGATATTCATATGTAAGGACACCTTGTTGCATGCGTGCTATGGATTTGGCCACAATTAGCCTCTTGTTTTGGAGTAGAACACGGTCACCGAGTGTCAATGTTTTTTTAGACTCGATTACATAGGATACTGTATCCCGCTCCTCCAATGGTCGCTCAATGTCATTGTGAAGCGTATGTAAATACTTGGAGCGATCCTTGGTGATTGTATAGCTAATAGCTGACAGTTTTTCTAATCGACCTTCTGGTAGACCAAACCATAGCTTGGGCTTATCGGCATCTACTGCTGGTACGAGCACTGTTCGAAAATGCGAGGCCATGCGCTTTAGAAATTGCCAGTCTGTCTCCCTATATTGTAATATAAATTGCTTTAGAGGAGTAGACTTCGATGCAGTGTCAATAACATCTGCGCCTGGATAATTAGCAAGTACTCGCTTGAGCATGGCATTATACGTCATCTTGTCATGCTGGAAGGAGCGAGCTCTGCGTTTACAATCCAAGGTAAATGTAGATGACACTGCCTCTAACTCAATTTGGTATACGCCTCTCACCATACGAACTGCCACTTCCGATACTTGCCCTTTAAAAAGCGGTCGCACACGCTGTCCATTGCGCTTTTCATAGAGCTCTATCAGATTTGAACTGCTGGCAAGTTGCATACAGCGATCTTTCTTCTCTTCTGGGATGAATCCCGTAATTAATAACCTTGCATGGTCATTCACCGTTTGGGTCAAGCTGAGATCATGCAACGTCTGAACTTCATAGGGGGATACGAGCTCAAGCTCTCCGTATCCAATCACTTCCTCATACGTGTTCACATGAATTCCCTTCTTTCTTCAGGGGATGATGGCTTATTCTTGACCATCATCTTCTACCTTTATCGTCCCGCAATATATGCACATATTAGTAGATTGATTGATAAGCGCGGGAAAATTCTCAATCAACTGATCCGATTTTCCGTTAATCCATGGCATCGTGACCACTGGTGTACACGGCATCGGTTTCAAGACACCATTATTAGCCGCTGTTGCTGCTGCCACTGTAGGATTAGATAATGTTTTACATAAACCGAAGGGCTGAATGTTGACATTGGGTTTATAATCCATCGTGTTCATCTGTGCCTTGTTTTTTGTATAAACGCCATGGCTTACAGGCATTTTTAAAATGCTTGTTTGATCGCCCTGTGAGCACGATAATTTGGCACCAGCAACTACATAACTGCGCTGCTCATCACCTTTTGTCTGCATTTCATCTGCCATCGAAAACCACCCTTTCTATAAAAAAAGTCCATTCACGTCAGTTCACTTCGCACACTCGAAAAATGATGGATCTCGTTCCATTTGCCTTCCGTTTGCACTTTGCGTAATCGAATACCTCGAAATGCTCGGCGCAATATACTTTCTGCTAGCTCAATATTGACAATGATATAATCCTCTTTAATGCCCTCAATTTTAAAGAAGGTATAAGGTGCAGCTAAAACCTCGTCAATAACGAGCTTTTTTAACGTTCCATCTAGATGGAACTCGGTTTGTGCTGAGAGACAGGCCACTTTTGGTGGAATGGAGAGCCAATATAACGACTGTTTTAATTTTGGCATATCCACGAGAACAACCGGTTTAAACGGTAGGCGCGGCTCATATTTTTCTACTAGCTGCTTTACTGGATCAGCTAAAAGAGCAATTGGCTTTTCGATAAAATCGATATAGTCATTTTCACTTTTATCTAATACAGGAAATTGACGATCTAGCTCCTCTAGCTCCTCCATTTTTTCCACTGTTAATAGTTCTTTTTTAATAA
Source organism: Lysinibacillus sp. NPDC056185 (assembly GCF_047737915.1). Classification (NCBI taxonomy): domain Bacteria; kingdom Bacillati; phylum Bacillota; class Bacilli; order Caryophanales; family Bacillaceae; genus Lysinibacillus; species Lysinibacillus sp. NPDC056185. The sequence continues at coordinate 185,747 of NZ_JBLLLQ010000008.1, read as the reverse complement.
TTTTTGATAGTCCAACTGGTTCTACAGCATTCGGGATACGCTCATCCTGAGATAAAATAAAATAGTTCATCTTTGAGTCTCCTTTTTCACGACATCTATTTCCAAATGACACTCGCTGTTTGGAATGGATCTAGTTTCAGATGATCCCGTGCTTCCTTCGAGAACACAGCTTTTTCTAAATTAGCTCCTTCAAAATGAGCATTCTTGACGTTAGCCCCGATAAAGCAAGCACCTCGTAAATTAGCTAGCTCAAAATCAGTACCCTCTAAATTAGCACCAGTAAAGTTCACTGGGAGATAGCCTGGCATTTCCCACTTCTGTCGATCAGTTAGTCCGCTTGCTCCCTGAGCTTGTTGGAAGTTAGCACCTTGCAATTGACTATTGCTAAAATTTGCCTCATGAATCGTACTGAAGCTTAAATCAGCGTCCATTAGCTTACTATTCCTAAGATTGGCGCCAATGAGTAAGCAATTACGCATTCGGCTCTGTGCTAAATTCGTTTTCTGGAAAAAGGCATATCGAATATCTAAGTCCTCATAGTTGCCACCAGCTAGATTTAATTTGCTAAATACTTCATAGGGATATTCATCCTCTAATTTTTGATCCAGCCAGGCTTTGATTTCTTCGATATCCTTCGAGGAGAAGTCCTCACTATAGACAACTTCATTGACATCCATAAATTCACCTATACGAATTTCTACAGCAGCCTCTCGAGCAAGTGCTAAATATTCTGGACATCTAATAATGTCTGGCAATGCATATCTAGCGAGGCTAATAACATATTGATGAAAATGAGTTGCTTCCTTTAGCTTGATGTGCTCAATATCCGCTTGGGTAATGGCTCCCATGAATGTTTTGCTGTATAAATATAATTCTTCTACGAATTGCTCTAAAAAGTTTAGAGCCCAGCTTGCATCATAGGTAGTTAAAATAGGTCGAAGGTCAAAGAACCAGTCCTCATCTGTCCCCTCTACTAGATAGTGATGACGTCCCTCCAGTAACTCTGTGCGCAGCATGGAAAACGTGATATGTCCAATTGGTCCTTTCTGTTGAAGGGATTGTTGCTGCTGTAGCTGACGACAAATCGTTTGAAAGGCTTTTCTGAACTCCTCAGCAAGCTCATCCTTTGAGGCTTGGAAAAAATCCTCTAATGCCAAGAGATGGGTCAACCGTCTTTTCTCTACTTCCGTTTCATAAAAATGCTGTAAAACTCCTTCTGCTTGCATATGTGTCTCCTTCTTCCTAATTGGCCTTTACTTCTTTCCCGAAAATTTGCACACTGCCATCCATCGTTATTTTACTTTCCTTGCATTTTAATGAAATTTCTTCCTCAGCAGACATAAGAATTTTCTTGCTTGCATTGACTGAAATATCTGCCTCGGAAATAAGCTTAATTTCCTTTTTACTAAAAATTTCGATACCGCTCGCTTCATTTAAACGGATAAAAACATCGTTATCCTTTGCTGTAATGACAATTTCTGTTGGGCTCATCTTAATTTCTTTGCCAAAGGCTGTTCTATAATATTTCGTCGAAGGATCATCTAGTTTATTGGTCGCGGTGCTGTTTAAATTTTTTCGAATCGAGCTGCTAGCAATTCCCTCTTCCTCTTGATGCGAGGGGAAATACACATGAATAAAGTCGTTAATTTCAGGCATACAATACCAGCCACTATGCCCTTCAGCTGTATAAGGCGTTGAATAAAGGAACCAATGCGCCTTCCCTTTATCCTGTTTTTCATCAATATTTAGATGGACCTTAATATGATCCTTGGCAACTTCTAACACTTTACCTTCAATAGAGACACCCGAAATTTCATCGTTAAATATTTCACTTTTGTTCATGCCATTATTCGTTGATAGTGTATAACGATGCTTTAGTAAGCCATCCTTCATCGACATATAGGCTTCACAAACGTAGAGTGTTTTCTCATGGAAGGTTACGTAGTCTCCTATGGCAAGTACCTTATCGGTTTCCACTTCATAATACAAAAAGTCATGCTCCCCCATACCTTGATTGCCGTTCTCTGTATAGAGGAGATAGTCTGCTAGTTTTTTTCTTGTCGTATAGTGATAGTCTTCTAGCTTTCCTTTTGCTTTGCCAGCAGGTATACCAAAATGGAACTTTGGCTTGTCAAAAGTAGTTGCAGGAACTAGTCCAGTGTTATAGCGGGAGGCAAGACGTTTTAAAAATTCCCAATCGGTTTCTCGGTACTGTAGGGTAAACTTGCCTAAATTCGCTCCCTTTGTAGCCTCATCGATTACATCGAGACCAGGATAATATGGACTCATGAGCTTGAATAGAGACGAATAGGTTAGCTCTTTATCTTGATAGGAGCGATTTTTCTTCTGAATATCGAGGAAGTAGGTGTTGGAAGCAGCTTCGACTTCGATGTAGTAAATTCCCCGAATTGTATGTACTTTGACACCTAATATAACCCCCTTAAATAATGGGGTAGGTGCACCTAAATGATTGAGCTGATTCACTTCAATCGCTGAATGTACCTCTGTCATTTCGACATACTGATCTCGAACTTCCTCAGGCACGATACCCGTGAAGCGTAATGTCGCATGCTCGTTCATTTTCTTTGTAAGCGTAAGCTCTTGAATGCTCACTAGCTTAAATGGCAGTACTTGAAGATTATGATAGGCAGTTACTAATCCACTCATCGTACTCCCCCTCCTATCCTTCCGTTAGGAGCAAATTGCATTGTTTCCATCATCGCCCTAGCGATAGGACGCCAAGTCTCGGTATCCTCCTCCGTACAATTGAACGTAGCGATAAGTGCTTTCCCATCAATCGATACAAAGAACATTAAATTAAAAATCTCGCCATCAATAGCTGGTGTAATGACCTCGATAAAGCCAACTGTTTTGTCATCTATTTTGATTACAGCTGTATCAAACCATTGTGCTGCAGGCTGAGCTTGCTCAAGAACGTCAATCATATTTTCCTGAAACTCAGCTACACCCTCATCAGGTAACGAATGCGATGTCTTGTTGAAGGCTAGATTGATCGTAGATGATTCATCCGTATAAATAATGTTTGGTCTTCGTTCTGAAGGGTATTTTAATGAGGCTAACTCAGCTGGCATAATCGAAAATACCTCCGGCATTCGGAACGAAATTTTTCCATCCATAACACGCTGATCAATGACCGGCACTTCCTGTTCATCTATATTGACAAAGTCCTGGTAAAGGTCAATTGCTTCTAGCTCAGACTGTTCCTCCTGTAAAGGCTCCTCCTGCGGCGCTTGCTCCTCTTTTAAAGCTGCTTCCTTTTGAGCTAATTCATATTGTTCCTGCTCTCGCATTTCGTTTCTAAGAGCAATAATTTTTTCATCTAAAAATTTCAACCCATTCACCTTCCGTTTCTTGAACGTTTTTCATCTGCAGGCCATTAACTAGTCAACAATCATGCGCTTTGGTCGCCCTTGGCTGTGCCCTGTCATACGACCACCACGTTTTGATTCCAATAAAATACGGTTCAAGTATTTATGAATCTGACTATTAGAAAATGTTTGGTAATCAAGCTCTAGTCGATTGCAAATATAGAAATCGATTGCATCTCGTTGAACGCGCTCCTGATTTAAGCACTCTAAAGCAAAAGCGACATCATACGGATTAGCTGGTCGATTTTTTAACAGCTCTCGTGCAAAATATTGCAAAATGATTGGATGATATGTGCTTTTTTGAAAACCTGCATACTGACAGTGAAGATAATTGATCGTATTGTATTCAGTAGCAAAATCAAGAAAATCAATATACTCTGAACGCAGTTTGGCACCCGATTTTAATTTAAAGCGCGCTAACTCTAGCTCATTATGTGCAAGCTCTAGCGAATCATCTAGGACTATCTCTGTCGTATGGTTTCTAAAATCTAATTCATTCACTTCTTCAGCAAAACGTACTTTTACAATCGTTTCGCTTCCTGTCGCCTCATAAGGAAGCTCATAGCTACTATGCAGCATATAGAGCTTTCCATTATGCTTGATAATGCCTTTTGTAATGATGAGGCTTGTATCTGCTACAATAATTCTGGCACCGGAAATAATGCCATTAGAATAATCTTGGAAATATAAATCTAAAAAATCTCTTGGGTAATCTCGCAAATTTTCTAGCATTTCTCGCTTTAAAATGCGGCCTTTTTGAAAATGTGGATATTGATTGGCAAACAAGCTGTCACCCACCTCTTTTCTTGTTTTTCACGTTTACTTTAATCCATCAAAGAAATCTAGCTCAGACAAATCGGTTTCGAAGGCAAAGAATTCCTTGTGTCCGATAAACAGCTGCTCGTCTTTTCTCGCTACTGGAACTACATGGAAGCCCCAATGATCTTCACCTGCAAAGACGAAGAACTTCACTTCCCCATTCGTGATGGAGTCCGTCTCGTCCTGCGGAATTTTATCTTGATAGTGCATTGCGATATTCTCATAAAGAACAGGCACATAATCCTCCTGACGATTAAAGTACGTGTATTTATACGTTGAGTGATTGTCACTGCCCGTTAAGTAAAACTCCACCTCTTTTACACCCCATGGGCGAGAAATCGTCCCGTGAATTTGATTCAGTCTTTCTAAGCTACTAATCAGTAATTTTTCCTGACGATTATGTGTAAAGGCACTGACAGCATAAGGGACAACTGGTGCATGATTCGTCACTTCTGTTTCGATCATGCCGATTTTCTTGGCATTTAAATAACGAAGTGCTCCCCTTAAACAAGCAAGCTTTAACTCTGGAACTTTCCCGATATTTTCAGCCTTTTGTCTAAATTCAATGCTGCGTCCTGGTACAAATTCCTTTAAAGCCTCACGAAATGCGTCTATTTTACAGGACTGTCCCGTTAATTTAATGATAGAATAGTCACTCAGTATGCCAGTCTCATAAAATTCCTCTAAAAACTCTCGTACGATATCATAAATATCTGCCTTTATGAGATGATTGATTTCTTTAATGTTGAAAAAGACATTCGGGAAGTCATAAACTTCCTTAAATTGGTTGTTTTCTACCAACGACAGGCACCAGCGATCTACTGCTGTGACATTTAAATCACTATCGTGTTGCATATCGCTATCCGCATAAAAACGACTTCTTAATATACCTGTTTTGCGGAAAAATTCCTTCTTCATCTCTTCTGCCATTTCCCATAAGAAATAATAATTATTGCGGACACGGAGGTACTCATCACGTGTTCGATTTTCATATTCCTTAAAACGGGTAGGGATAATATATTCGGCATCTAAAAAGGCTTTTTCGAATTGCTCGTACACTGCTTCCACGCCATGGTCGTCTACATATCGATAAATATCCTTACCTGGAATGTCAATTAATGCATCGATATCATAATCACTTTTTCCTCGACTATAATAGTTTGCAAAGACGATTTTCATAAATTGGAAAATACGATAAGTAATATTGTTGCCACCAAAATTCGTATCTCCATTTTCATAGGTAGTATGAATATCAATTTTGTAAGAAATATGTCCGTCCTCTATGCGAAACTTACAAGAAGAAAGGTCTGTTGTTCCGCCACCACAATCGATTACGAGTGCTTTATATTCCTTGCCATCGAGAAAACTATCATTTTCTATTTGATTGGCGATTGTATTATAAAGAACCGACATTCCTTCATCGAGAGCATGCTCCGTTTCGATTTGGTACTCAGGCAAAATCGCGCGAAACATATCTAAAAATTGTGTTTTCAACTTAACGGGACTGGAGATATGTAAATGCTTGAAACGACATTTAAATTGGTGCTCCGCCATTTGAATAATATAAAGTATAAATTCTCTTAAAATTTGGCTCCGTGGAACAAGTGCAGTATTCCCGTTGGCATCCATCACCTCTTCCAACTTGGCATAATTACTAACCCAGCGTTTAATACCTTGGAATTTTGTAGCCAATGATGTATAGCTATTTTTTTTCATCATTTTTAATGCTTCATAGCCGTAGTGGTAGCTTACTTGATCTGCATTTGAGCAATCTGCTACAGTCATGACCGTCGGCACTACTTCAATCCATTCGTTTTGATGAAGTGGATCTGGAAATTGGACAAAATTGATGCTATTTAGCTGAATTCTGTTATTTAATAAATCATGACTACAAGGAGAGGACACATAATCACTCTCTAAAAAGACACCAGCTGTTGTATTTGTTGTTCCAAAATCAATGGCAAGAATGGCATTGGTTGTTTCCAGCTGTTTAATCTCTAAATCTGGTATTGGAACCTTATAGTAATGAAGATTTGTTGGCGGAAGTGGGGTTTCCTGATAGTAAGTCTTAAAGATATACTCAGAATCTTGCTTTCTTAAAAAAATAAAGCTGTAGTTTTTATTATTTGTCTTCCGAATACCTATCGCTTGATCAGCTGCGAAATAATATTGATTTGGGACTTCGTCGTCTTTAAGGATATTAAGAATGCCGCAAAGATCCAGCTGCTCATTGACTAGTAGTACATTGGATTCAACAAGAAAACCGCCTGTTTCCACGAAATACTGATCGGGTTTATCGATCTTCATCCCGCTATATAAGCTCATTTTGGCAGGAATTTTAATGTCACCATTGTCAGACATCGGTGTTTTTAAATACTCTTGCATGGCCGCTTCTACTCGTTCAAAGCCCCCATCTTTTTTTTCTCTAATAAGAGGGTTTTCTTCAGAGCCACGATATCTTAAAATCTTGTCGATTAACTCGTCTCTTGTCAGTGTATTAATTAGACCAGTTACAAGCTTTTCCTTATAGCAAATATTTCTAAGCTGGAAGGTTGTCATTTCCATTAATTCTACTCGTGTATAGGTCATATATTTCTTTTCTGCATTACGCTTATTGGCATACAGCTTATATGAATATTTAGTTGTCATTGGAATCCCTCCTCTGCTCTGTTTAGTAAAGAGCTATTCGATCTAGCTTCATCGTTTCCTCTGCATCAATAATGCCAAAGTGATATTGCCAATAAACCTCCATATGAAAGCCTATTGGCAGAAAAATTTCTTGTACAAGCTGGACCTTTTGCTGATTTTGTTCTGTCTGCTTTTGACGAATGTATAAAAGCAGTTCATCCTGGTCCTCCGATTTCACATAAATCATGCAATTTTTAAAGAGCCTTTTCAGCGTATCCTTTAATAAGTAGATTTCTTCACCTGTCTGATAAAGCCTTAGCATATTTAGCGCAACTATTTCTTGCTCCTTTTTCGTAAAGGCATGAATATTGTCACGTACCAATTTTCCAAATACATTGGCTTCGATTTCTCTTAAGATAAAACGAATATAGAACTCTCGTTTATTCATGCCCTGCATACGATCAATTTCAGCTAAAAAATGCAGTACGGTATCTAAAAGATAATTCCTAAACTCAATATCCGCAGAATTATCTGGATGGAAGAGACCATTAAAAATTCCGTAATAGCGATAATATGGATTTACTTCAACGTGCTGTTCAACATACTGTGCATTTAATAGTTGTGGACTAAGTTCCATATAAGGTGAATAGGTTTCGGCAAGATGAAAATAGATATCCTTTTTAGAAAGGCCTTCATCCTCAGCTTTAATGAGCAAATCCCAAATATAGTTCATAGCCAAACACCTACACATTCATATTCAAAGAAATGCCGTTGCACTTCTGATACGAGGAAGCTTAAAATATCGTTTGCAATAAAGTTTCTCTCCTCATTCGCCTTAAACTTTAGTAGCATCGTTTTTTTATGATTATTTTCGCCTATCATTTCCGTTAAGAAAGTGTTCGCAGAATGAGTAAAGCTTGTTCCAGAATAGGCGTCCACTATTTCGACATCTACAAGTTCAAAGCTGTCAGCAGCCTCGAAGGAATTAATCATACGCGTAATTTCGCCCTTCGTTTTAACATTAGCCGTATACTTGTTAGCGAATTTGTGTATAAAATGCTCAATTCTTCTATTTGATACAAGCTCGTAATTTAATTTCCCGATTTTCTCATCTTCCATTTTTGCAATTTTTATTAACTGCCAAACCCCTGACTTATCCCTGGGTGAGACAATTGTCAATTCATTGTCTGAACGTTTAACGTAACGAACATTATCCTCATCGGCCTCTACAAGATAGCCATGCTCGTTACCGATTTTACGTATAGAAAGGACATGCTCATAATTCACCTTATCGATTGCAGGAATGGGAAAACCGACATTTTTGACTTCATGACGTTCAATATTCCATAGTGGAACCATATTCAGTCGTTTTTCTTGTTCATACTCCTCTAAGTCAACAATTATTTCTGTAATTTCGGCATCCTCATTTAAAGGTGGGCAATCTACTAAATTGATATTAAAAAATTTATAGACGAATGGATGATTAATAGTTTTCCATGGTAAGCCATTTATTTGGAAAAGAGGATACAGCTTGTTAATCTCTTGTAAATAGTCCGTATTTTGTGTAAGACTGACCTTAATCTCTACTTGTCCTTCTGTCGTTACTAGCTTTCCACTAAAGAGTCGCTGTTCAGCAAGTAACTGTTGAATTTGCATGGAATCACATTCAAGAAATAATGTGAATAGTTCTACCGATTCATTGTTTTTAAACGCTTCAAGCATTTTTTTTATATTGATTGATTTACTTTCTAAATCAGCTGGCCGCATCGGGAATAAGCATTCATGAATAGGATCAACATCCTCCTTAGAACTTAGCGTCACATAAATATCAAACCTATTCTCAACATCATCCATTTCGTTGAATATGCGCTCCTCGAGCCTTTTGTTCATTTCATCCTGATAATCGATTAAATTTACAAAAACGCCACTGACAATATCCTTTAGCAGTTGACGTTGCTCTAAATCTTCTATTTTGCGTAACCGTTCAATCATGAGCTCTTTCATCAATTTATTTTCCCTCTTTCATCACTTCAGCATTAGATGGCTCACTGGCAGTTGTCCCTTCATTCGTAGGTGGTGCTGCATTATCAGCAGTTTGCGGTTGAGGAGGAGGATTTAATTTATCATTGGTATTCATAACCTTTCGCTCAAGACCTAAAACCTTCGACAGTAGCTCTGTTTCCTGATAAATTTCCTGTGCAAGTGTATAATATTCAATCGCTTTCCCAAACTCTTGGCGTGCATAGCTCTGATCTCCGCTTTTTTCTAAGCCCTCAGCCTTTAATTCCTTCTGGGCCTTTTTTAATTCAGCAATTTTAGCCTCTGTATCTTCTATTTTTGTCTTTATTTCAGGTTCCCCAGTATAGGCAATTGTCAGGGCTTTTTTTCTTGCCTTTTGATACGTTTCAAGAGCCCCATTGTAATCCTCTGCCTCAAATCGGAAATCTCCATCTTTCACAGCTTCAGCAATTTGTACAATAGTATCCATATTGGCGATTCTTTGTTCAACTACTCCTTTCCCAAAGTCTTTAATAAGCTTTCCTTCTTTTTTAGCCTTTTCATATGACTCAAGCGCATCGTTAAATTTACCTTCTTCCGCGGATTTATCTCCACTAATAATCAGATCGGTAACTCTTAATTTTCTAGCTAGTATATTTCTATGTATTGGATCCTTCAATTTTTTAGCCGCATTCCTGCCCTCGCTATATTCCAGCAGTGCCTTATCATAAGTTCCATCTTGAAAATACTGGTTTCCGCTCTTTTCATGATCTTTCATCTCTACGGTTAATTCAGCCATTTTTTTAGCTTGTTTTGCCTGATAAAAAATCGTGCCTCCACCTACGACCAAAGCTAGCACTAATGCAGCTGCAATCATTTTGATGTATTTCATTTTTTTCTTATTTGTTTCCTGATAAACCTTGTTAGCAAATATAGCTGCAATTGTGTAATTATTAACAACTTTCTTTTGCCTACTTAACAAAACCTCTTCTAATAAATCAATGTATTGCTCAGGCTCTTTTGCTTCTTCCAACGCATCTGCCATTTCAATTTCATTGACATCTTCCCAAAAGCCGGCTGTACAAAGCACTAGTACATCGTCATCCATTAACTTCATTTTCTTAGAAACAAAAGGCTGAAAATCTTTTGGTTTACCAAGATAATTTAGTAAATTGGTTCTTTCCTCATGCTGGCTAATGTCGAGCGAACGATTCCTATTATTCACGATCTCTTGTGCTAAGCTTTGGTCTGTGCTTTTATACGATAAAGTACCATTACGGAAATGATACAGTCTCGAATTTCCGGCAACTGCCACAATCATCTTTGAGTAATCTGAGACAACCATGACAATACTAGCTTTCAATCTCACCCTTAAGCTTTGAGCTTGAAGTATGTCTTGCGCATTTTTCAAATATTTTTTAATGCTTCTTCTAGACATGGATGGCTTTTCCATAAATTTTTCTAAAATTGCCTTTACAGCAAGCTCTGCACTACTTATTTCCTGATCAGAATCTAACCCTTTTATAGCTACCCAGCAGGCTATATCGTCCAGCTCTGTATAGGCAAAGTAATCTTTATTTTGCAAAAATGAGCCCGCTTCGGATAAAAAGCTTGTTTTAAAGTTGCTATTTTCCTTTCTCATGATTACTCCTCCTTATTTACTGACTCATTTAAAAACGACAAGTAAAATGATTACCATGTTTTTTCTAGAATAACGATGGTTGCATTATCTTGATTTTTTAAGCGTTTTTGTTCAACGGCTTTAATAATGTCTTGAGCAATATCATAGGGAGTAGCTTGCTGAGAGAGAATTTTTTCCATTTCAACCTCTGTTAAAGTATCATAGACTCCATCACTAAATAGACATACCTTATCCCCTCTATTTAGCGGAATTGGACTTTTTCCTATATCCATATTTTTAAAGCCTTCATACCCTAAATAATTGATAAGTCTCTTTTTCAAAGGATTTTCCTGCACCTCAAGCTGAGATATTTCACCAGATATATATCGCTCAGTTAACACTGATTCAAAAATATGCTTTTGATTGATTGCCTTAAATTCTCCGTTTCGAAAAATGGTTATGACACTATCTCCAACGGCTCCCCAGTGAAGAAATCCGTTATCATCAATAACGGCTGCCACTAATGTAGTACCACCATTCGAGCCATTTAAATTTTCGACAATCATATGATTACTTGCAAAAGCTGCCTCCTTAAAAAATTTTTCTAGCGTATTTAGACCGCTAAGCTTTTTAAATTCTTCAATAAATGTATTGACAGCAACCGTGCTTGCCATCCTACCATTTGCTAAACCACTGATACCATCTGCCAGGACAGCAATTGTCCCATCATTCGTTTCAGCTGTTGAGAAATAATCATCTTGCTCATCACGTCTGCCAATTGTTTGTCCATTTCCGATTTCTATTTTGTTTTTTTCATTTTGTTGCGCAAGCATGTTTCGAATGATTAATAAGGCAACGAGTACAACGATAAAAATAAGCGAAATTATGTAAGGCAGTAGTTTCGGATCCATTTGTCATCATTCCTCACTGTTGTTGTTTTCCCATTCAAAATGAACACCACATAAGGGAATAAAAAGAAACATACTTCTGCCTAACTGAATAACATCATACGCAGCAAGCTCTGTTGGCGTATAAACCGCTTCATTATTAAGATAAGCTAAGCCTGATGCATCTCCTGGAAGTAGATAAAAGTTTCTTTTTTTAGGATCATAAACAATGACTGCATGGTTACGCTGAGAAATTGAATTATCTCCAACAATACGAATGTGCATATCCTCGGCTCTACCAATAAAGTTTTTTTCCGATAAAATCCGATAGTCTCGACCCATTTGTGGCCCTTCAATACAAACTAACCATCCCGTTACCGGATCAATGCCATCCATTTCTCCGAGATATGGCATTGTTTTATCATCTACCTCAGCTACAGCTACTTGCTGACTGCTTGGTCTTTGCTCTTGTTCCACCATTACATTGCAATATGGACAAACATTTCTATGTCTTCTTGAACTAAACATGTGACCATTTGTACATCTAATCAAACTCATTTTCGCTATCCCCCGTCTATGTTACGAATTTAGTTGTCTCTATTTCACTAAAATTCGCGTATTTGCTATGTATATCATGTCTCCATTACCGATTGGGTAAGGGCTTTCGTGTTGTATTCTATTTTTAACGCGCTTATGAGCTTTTTTTAGTCCAACACCATTTACAGAATCAATATCCTCTATGTACCATACTCCAGAAACATTGTTTAATACGGCATGTTCATAGTTGATAAGCGATTCATATTCTGTACCGCTTAAATCGATATCTGCCTTATTGTCAGCTGAACTTTTCCCAATAAGTAATGATGTTTGGTCATCTATCTCCCATTCATCTATTTCAGCTCCTCGATCATTGAGGAGAACTAATTTTCGAATTTTTTTGTTTGTCACATCATCTTTTTTATCTCTTGCTTCATACTTAACAGAGCCATAAACAATTGCTAGTATGACCAACATAAGTCCAATAATTGTTTTCAACATAAACTCCTGATTCATGACAAATACGTAAAGAATGAAAAAGAAGGCGATTATGACAATAATGATATCCATAACTTTTATAATCATTTGTTTCTTTGCGTTTTCAGTGTATGCATCCATTGAATTTTGACCATACATGGTATCACACTCCTTCATACTAGCTATGGCTTCGTTTTACTTGTTAAAAAAACGTTCAAATAAATCTGTTGTATCTAGTGGATTCTTCTTTGCATTCTTGTTAAGGGTTGATCCCATTTCTCTCGTTTTAGGATTAAAGCCAAAAAAGTGCTCAAAGTTTTTTTCAATATTGCTCATATTAAAATCTGGCTTTTTTTCAGTAGACTGTTGGCGTGTAGACTGTTTTTCATAAGTTTGTCCATTACTCCAACTTTGACCAGCCCCATCTAGTTGAGCATCATATGCTTCTCTTGACGTTTGATCCTTCAGTACTTTGTATGCCTCTGTCACTGCTAAAAAAATCTTTTCAGATTCTTTGTTTCCACCGCTCACGTCTGGATGATGTTTTTTTGATAGTTTTCGATAAGCGAGTTTTATTTGTTCTGGTGTAGCATCTCTACTGACACCTAAAGTTTCATAATGCGTTTTCATGTTTTTCATCCCCAGTATTAGGATTATTCAAAATTATCTAAGGAACTATGAAAGTCCCTTAGATAATGTGGAGTGTCTATCAAGCAACAATCTTAGACAGCGTAGCCGCCTTCGATTTTCGCCAAGTCTGTTTTGTCTTTCTTTTGCTTAATGAATAAGAAAAATTCACCAATACCTTCTGTGTCACCATATTTTTCTGAATAGTCAACGACAAAAGCATTTGGGAAATTAATTTTTCTTACTACTTGATCAGCAGAAATAACTTCTAATGTTACTTTACGGTAACAGTCAGCTTTTTCAGCTGGTACTAATGACCACAATCCTAATTTCATCGTATCATCAGAATTGTCACCATCAGTTGCAGTAAGGATTTTACCTCTTATTTTTAAAGTTGCTCCTACATCTGTAGAACGTGCGTTAGAGTCATCTGGAGTGTCTGTTTCATACTGAACAGACATAATGCTATCTAACCCTAGTTCAATTGCTTCTGATCCTTCTACTTTTAATACAAAACCCATTTTTAGTACCTCCTAGTATTTGTTGAATCGTCTCAATAAATTGCTTTAGGTGAATTTATAACTAGCTGTATGCATTTCTCCACGCCTAATGCAAACACATTAAACATGAAGAAATATGTAATGTTTTCACCTTGCAAATTTATGGAAGATTCTATTTATGTTAAAAGATTTATGAGTAAATCTTAAACATACTACATCAATTATGCCTCGGCATAATTGCGTCCGGAATCGGCTTTGTGCTTGCACAAAGAATTCCTTTCCGATTCCGTGACATCCGCCGGAGGCTTTAACTTCTTTCAGCGGGTGTTTGGATACTCGCTGAAAAGTAGCTTAAATTCGCATTCATCTCACCACCTATAGAGGTGGGAGACTTCTGTACCTGCCGCTTCGCTTTCGGTACAAAAGAGATATGCTGAAAGAAGTTAAAAAGTTTTTGATTGTCTGTGTAAACTTGTTAGGCCTTAACAGCACTACTTGCCTTTGTAATCATGACTTCAAGATTCTTCACATTACCGTTAAACACTAGGTCAATCTGACATGTGCTTGTTTTTTCATCGATAATGTAGCCGATGTCATCTCCATCGTGAATAATGGAGTTTACATAGCCTTTTTCTTGAAGCCATTTGCTTTTTTGGCTACTCGGATTATTACTAAAGAATCGAACGATATTTTCGTGCTTAAAGTCGCCTGATTGGAATCGTAAAATTCTCTCAATATACGTACTAACTTGTGTTTTGTAGATTGAATCAAATCCATCTTCTTCCATCGCTAGACTTCTAGCTTTATACACAGTAATACGTTTAATATCTTTATCTTGCAGCTGCGCATTTTCCGAAGAGAATACAAAGCCAAAGCTTCTGCTGTTAATAGCATCTTTAATATTATTAGTAAATCCTGAGATTTCTTTTGCCATTGTTGTAACGGCTTTAAGTGAGTTATCACCCGCTTCGATATCGAATCGTACACCAGGATAATTTCTCTGAACACTTCTGAATGAGTCTTTCAAATATTCTGGACATTGATAAGCTGAAACGATACCTGCTGCTACATAGCTAGCACCAACATAGACGCCCTCTATCCAAAGTTTTAAAATATCCTCTTTCTCTTTAGATAATCGTGCTCCATTTTCTGTTGTCTGCATTCTTGTATCAATGATTACACCTGATTTATCTTTAGGAATAATAGTGAAGTTCGGTAAACATGGTATCGCAAACTCACTATAATCTTTTCGAACAAGCACTGAGCATTTATCGATTAGGCGATCAATACCTGCAGTAGCAATTCCACTGAAAGTCGTTTCTTCTTCCGCCATGAAGTTGAAGAAGATCTGTACTTTATAATCTTTCACAGTATCTAAAAGAATAGATAACGATTCCATTGTATTGCCTTCTTGCTTGGCAACCTTATCGTTCCCTTTAAATCTAGCTCTGCTTACTTTCATTTTTCCAGATGCCTCTAGTTCCAGAGCAGGAACAATTCCATACCACACCGTATCTGTAAAGTCATTTTTCGAGTTAACTGTATTTAAATACGTGCGTAATCGTGGTAGATTATTACTTTTAACGAGCATATCTAACTTTGTGTTCGTTACAAGTAACGAAGGCTGCATACCTTTGTTTTTAGTTGCATACTGGTCGAAGTACATTTTTACGCCCAATAGCTTTTCCATTAATGGCTTTACAGTTTTTACAAATTCATCCTTAGCATCCTTATAGAATTCTAAGTATGTATTGTAATTTTGTACTTCAGTCTCTACATCAAATTCTGCCTTCACAGCTGGTAACGGAGAGAAAGTTCTAACGACTAAATCTTTGACATAGGAGGATGGTGATTCTGTAATCGCCTCATAATCCTCTTCAAAAACTGTGCTTAAACCATAGTTACTATTTTCTTCAATAACCATCAGTTCTGAGCTATTATTTTGCGGTGCCTCTATGATTTTTAATTCACCATTATCACCGATAGAAAGTGTCCCAATTTGTAATTTTTCGGATTCATCTTCATCCTGATTAACACCTAACAATAGTCTTGTTTTAATATCCTCAATTGCTAAAGGAAGCATCGCCATGACATTGTTGTAATTTCTACTTGCTACTTCAAACATCAAGTTTAGCTTGTCCCCTGTATCCAATTTTTTTGGATCACCGTCATCTAATTTGTCATATTCACCGTATAGGTAATGGATTTCTTTTCTGACTTGTCGAATGTCGTCCATAACCTTTTTAGGAGAGATCATATCTAGCAAATTTTCAAATTTAAAATCAACATTCGCAATACCCTGACTTCTTTTCGTATCAATTAGAGTAAAGAGCATTTTCAAAAAATCATTATTTTGGTCAATTGCTATTTCAGAAATACAGTCATCTTGAATTCCTTCTGGTTTCTTTAATGTATACATAACCTTTTGGTTAGCAGCATTGTAGAATGAATAAACCGTTGGAGAAAACTTGTCTAAAAATTCATCGAAGCTTTTGACAAGAAGGTATTCATTCATTTCTTTGATCTTTTCATCACTAAGGCTGTCAATTCCTTTTACATCTCCAACAAGCGTAATTAAATCCATTTTTTCCGGATTAATTTCCTCAAAGAGCATGGTTCTGTTTGTTTGACTAATAATCTCCATTCAGTCGGCCGTATGATTATACAGCCATCCCTCCCTTTTGTAACGAATTTCGAGTAAGCATAATCATCAGTGAGCACTAAATAAAAATTTACTATTAAGTAATAAAATGGTAACGCAAGATAAAGAATATACAGTTAGAATTGTATTCTTAACCACCTACTTCTACATCACTGATGACAATATGTATCACAAAGTAACTATACAACATCTAATTATATTGTCAATATTTACATTTGAATATTTTGTAAAATAAATGTATTTAATTGGGTGCATGGTAAAAAATAAGCATTGAGAAATTTATGATATTTTAACGAATAAAGTGTATGTATTCATTTTTTTTTATCAAAAAACAGCTTATAGCGTATTTTTTTTACACCATAAGCTGCTTCGTAAGCACCTACCTTTAATTGTAAAATGATAACATAGAATCACATTACCTAAATTATTGGTCAGTTTGAATTATTTTCCTTAAAATGGTTCATTATCCTATTGACAATATCTTCAATAGTAATGACCAATTTCATATATTTTAATGAAGAGCACCTCTTCTTCGCTTGCACGGCCAGCCCCCACATTATAGTTTGAGATAAAAGAGTACTCACCTTATTATTGTATATTCTTACATTCTTAATATTATCCTCTATCAACCGCTGCGATATATCAGGTGGAATAACATCAGTCAAAGAATAATAAAATGTTGCTGCTAAACTATAAACATCTGTATATACACCTTGCTCAGATATAGTCGAATATTGCTCAAGAGGAGAATATCCTGGACTAGTAAATATTTGATAATTTTCATCTATTTTGTAAAAAGTCGCTGAACCGAAATCTAGTAAATATGGATTACCTTCAGAATCAATCAAAATATTATTTGGTTTAATGTCACGATGGAGTATGCCTTTCTTATGTAAATAGCATAAAGCATCAATAAGAGGGAGAAAAATATTAGTGTATAAATGAACTCTATCATTAATAGGATAATCCTTTAAATATTGATCCAATAACGTTCCTTCATAATACTCCATGATGATATAAATCGACTCATTTTCTTCAAAGTGGTCAATATATTTGACCATATTACGATGATTTATTTGCTGCATAATTAACGCTTCATTTAGAAAAATAGCTTTTAAATCCTCGAATTTCTGCTTTGTTGAAGGCAAACGATTAATGACTGTTTTATTATCCAAATCCCGTAAAGCAATGTCATTCGGAAAGAACTCCTTAATAATTAGCTGATTCCCTTCTTGAGTATTTTCTGCAATATAAACAAAGGACAATTTACTAGTAGCAATAACTTCTTTTATTTTATATGTATCATTCAGAACGCTGTTTGCCGGTAAGCCCAATTCAACTTCAGTCGCTTGCATTTTCGATCGATCATCCCTTTCAACACATGAATTACGAACAATTTGTTACATCATCACCATAACGTGTGGTTGATTTCGCCTGTCATTTAGTAGGTGTTAGGACACCCACTGATAGGGGATCGCATCCGCACACTTCACCACCTTAGAGATAGGAGTCTTCTACTAGTGAAAGATAAATGGCATACGTTTTAACAACTGTCACCCGCAATTTTTGGTTGCGTCCATTATTTTAACTAAAATATAAATTAATGTAAGTATATCAACGTACACCCTTATATTAAATAGTTCTCTTATAGTAGTTTCTACATCGTATGGTGGGGTTAGGCACAATGTGAAGCTGTTGCTTTGTTTTTTCCCGGCACTTTGCTGGTGCTATAAGTCACTTCGCCGATTCTAACCATCTTTTTGATAGTTCTATTATAATCGCTAAAATAAAATCAACAGATTTTGCTCATTTCATTTGAACACTTTTTCACCGATAAAGCCAATTCAAGCAAACTAGAATTACCCATTTACAGGGGCTGAACCAATATAGGAAAAGCTTATGTTATACCTAGAAATACATCGGTTACGGGAACAAAAACTTCGAATATCACAGATTGCTAAACAGTTGAAATAGCACGAAAAACAGTTTATAAATATATGGCTATGACATTTGAAGAAGCAGTTGAAGAATTTGGTTCAATTGAACGAAAGAAAAAGTTAGATCTTTAGCGCGATTGGATTGTGAACTGGCTTCAAGAATATCCTAGTTTAAGTGGTGCTCAAGTATTTGACTGGCTAATAGACCCACCAATCCCCACATCTATCCAACTATGCTCATCAAAAGGTTTAAATAGTATACTTCATATGCTACTAAACTTCCCATACTATATCCAAGAAGGGCAAATGGTGCATCAGTTAATTTTTCTATAATAGTTATTGCTATATCACTGACCATTTCTTTGAAATTACAATAAAATTCTTTCTCCATGTCCCTAATACTCAAGTGGAATAATTTCAATTACTTCATTGATGTATTTTTCAAGTGAGTTGTACATTACAGTAGATCAACCAGCATACGGTAAGCAAAACAATTTAATATCTTTCACCATTCATTCCTCGATTCTACTCTACCTTTTGCTTTGTATACATTTACTACTTTTATTTACTCACTGATACTTTCTGAATTGATATCCACTTGTTCAACCGTGCTAAACAATCTTTTTGTCCCTAATGCCAATAAGATTGTTATAACTGCTACTGCAAATACTAATGTGTATACATAGTCTGCAAATCTATCAATTAATGTACCAAATAATACTTGACCAACAGGTACCGAACAAGTCGAAACCGCTGTTAAAATTGCCATTACCTTTCCTAGCAATAAATTTGGAGTTTGTTGTTGCAGTAATGTAATGATAAATATATTAATAATGGTAATAGCGAACATAATTAGCATTGAACTTAACAAGAAAATAAGGTATTGTAGGGTTATTCCCCCATTATTATTTACAAATTCAGGATAAATGGTAAGTGCCATTGGAATAAATAGAAATCCACTTGCAACAAACCAGAGATACAGATTATTTACTTTAAGTTTTTTTGAAATAATACCAATTGCAATAGCCGCAAATATCATACTCAAAGAAATACCACCTTGGGTTATTCCAAATAAACTATCGCTCATACCTAAAGTGATCTTGATAATATACGGAATCCCTACTAAAAATAGTGGTGTAATAAATAAATTTAATGCTGCAGCTATTAATATTACTTTGGATATAAATGGATTATCCTTTACGATGTATGACACTCCATCCTTAATATCCAGAAGAGTTGTCTTCACTGCCCCATAAGGTTGATCTCTCTTTTCAAATGGGATTTTTATGAACAGCTCTAATACAGCTGAGAGGAAAAAACTGATACAAGTTATAATGACGATCATTTCAATGCCTGAGATACTATATAAAAGACCTCCCAAAACTGGACCTGCAAAATTAGTTATAGAAGAAACTCCTGACACAACACCATTTGCCCCTAGTAGTTTTTCTTGTTCCACTAATACAGGAATACTTGCCTGTACAGTAGGTTGGTAAAAAGCACTAACTATCATCATTAAAGTCATAACAATCCCAATCATCGGAATAATCGATGTTTCACTAGTAAATAAAAATATTGCCAATCCGCCAACTATGACACTACTAATAACATCAAGTATTACCAACAAATTTCTTCGGTTGGTGCGATCGGCGATAGCACCACCAATAGGCGCTAAAAATATAGTAGGAATTGTTGAAATTGCTAATATTAAGCCAAATATTGTTGCTGACCCAGTTAGATCAAGGATATATAATGATAATGCAAATCTTAGGATGGAGCTTCCAAATAAAGTAATAACCTGACAAATAACTAATACTCCAAAGTTTCTATTTAAAGTAGCCAATTCCAAGAATGCCTCCCAATAATTATTTGTTTAAATTAAGCCATAATTAATAATTGCACTAACAAACGCACAGCATGCAATTATTATCAACCACCAGGCCCACTTGTTGGGTTTCCCGTTCTTCTTACTGACTAATCCAAAAATCCCTACTAACAACACCAATACAGCTACTCCTGTTCCTACTAAAAATGGGATTTCCATGTTTTTTTCTCCTTTATAAAGATGAATTATAATATGTCAAATCAAGTAAAAACTCACTAGACCTTTCTTCTCTTGATACTTACTGAAGTAGCATTCTACTTCAGTTATCACTAGTTGTATTTTAAATTTTTGATATTGAAAAAGAACCGCCTCTAATTTCTGCACTAAATATATTTTTTCCATTTTTGTATATATAAGAATCTCCAGAGTGCATTAAAGAAAAATCGCTTTTAAAGTTTCCTGAAAGTTTTTTTAAATGACACGAAAAACCGTCATTTTCTGGGATCTCTACTTTCAAATTTGCTCCTGTAGAAATCGATTTGATTTTCTGTAACATAGTTGAGGAACTCACTGTAATAGTTCTACCAGTTGCATTGACATTTAGATCCGAAAATTTTCCCGAAAAATCTATTTTAGTTGCTGTCGTCTGTAAGTGTAATTTCTGAATTTCCAAAAAATCTCCCTCTACATTAGATCCGATGGCATGGAAAGTAAATTCCTCCATTTTCCCTGAAAGTTTAGCAGTGCCAGATGTTAAATGACACTTGCATTTTATTGTATCAAGATGATCGACAAACAAATTAACTCCAGTACAGTCAATAGAAATAGATTGAAATTGTTTTTTAGGGAGATATATTTCTAAATTTGTTTTATGAAGATTGAATCCAATTTTTATCTTCTTTTTCCTACCATCTGTAATGGAAAGCTTTCCGTTTTTTACTGTATGATGAAAAAGTTTATGTTCTGGAAACTTTGCATCGGTGACTTGAACAACTTTTATTTCATCATGCTCATTTTCAAAAATATGAATATCACCTGTGATCCAATCTAGTGCAATATCTGATATCGTATGATTTAAACACACTTTTTTTCTATCAATTAATTCACTATATCCAATCATTTCGTTTTCTCCTTTTCATTTATTTTTTTCATATTTTAGCTATTCAAAAACAATCTTCAACACGTAATAATCAAAATGTCATTTTTTGCAAAGTCATTCCACTTCGATTCTATTAATTTTCCCCATCAAATTCATTGTGGCAATGATTCCTGCAGCTGTAGAAATCGCTAATATAATCAGGCTTAAAGTACTTTTCTCAAAACTGCCTATAACAGCATTTCCAAAGAGAGCACATAACAAGAGAGCTGACACAATGGTGCTAGGAATTGATTTATTGATAAAACCTATTCTCATGGCAATTAAGGTAATTCCATTCATACCTATAGACAAAATAATGATTGTTTTAATGACTGAAAACAGTAATTCTGAGGATAGCGTATCATTAACAATTGGTGAGAAAGATTCAGTAATACTAAAAATAACGATTGGAGGAATATTACTGATAATCATTGAAGCAGTTGAAAACACAACAACTACCGCGATTTTAGAAAGTAATATTTTTTTTCGATTGACAGGATAAGAAAATAAAAGTATCATCTTTTTCCCCTTATATTCTTCTATTACAAACCGTGAAAACATAGTTGCGGAGAGGATGGAAAAAAAAAACATACTCATGATACTAGTGAACAAAAAGATATTCGAATAATTTTGAAAATCCGGCTCATTTTCTACTTTTGCTACAATAGCTACAAAATAGATAAATCCAATAAGAAACATACATCCAATCATACTTAACCTCATGTAAGTATTAAGATTATTTCGTCTTAGCTCCAGTTTCATTAATTTAAACAATTTTGACACCCCTATTCATCATTTCAAAGTAGAATTCCTCTATTCCACCAGGATACTGCTTTTTGATATCGGACAACGTTGCTTCTCCTTTAATAACTCCGTCAACAATGATGCTTACTGTATCAGCAATTTGCTCAATTTCACTGAGAATATGACTGGAAATCAGAATAGTCATTCCATAATTATCCACAAGATCCAAAAACAATTTTCTCATATCGCGAATCCCAGAAGGATCTAGTCCGTTTATCGGTTCATCTAATATCAACAATTTGGGTTGATGGACTAATGCTCTTGCAATTCCTAATCGTTGTCGCATCCCTAATGAAAACTTGGAGACTGGCTGTGAACCTGTGTTAACAAGCCCTACCTTTTCTAAAGCTTTAGAAATATCAACCTCTTCTCTGTTCAAATAAGAAAGATGCAAACTTAAGTTTTCTTCTGCTGAAAGATGTTCATAAAAAATAGGCACTTCGATAATACTGCCGATGTTTCTTAAAATCTTATCCCTATTGACAGTAACATCCATACCAAGCACTTCTACTTTTCCAGCTGTCGGTGTAAGTAGACCCGTTAAAATTTTAAAAATGGTTGTTTTACCCGCACCGTTCGCTCCCAAAAAACCATAAATAGACCCCTGTCGAACTGTCATATTGCATCCTTTTATTACTTCTACATTAGAAAGTACTTTTACCAGATTTTCTGTTTTTACTACAATTTTATTGTTATTCATTTTGAATGTATCCTCCAATATCAGAATAATGTTCAGATAGTTTATTTATCAGTTGATCACTGACAATATCCGCCCCCAATCCCTTCATCATCTGTTGCAAAAACCTTAAACGATTAACTGTATCATCATGTTCTCGTTCAAATAGAATAGGATTAATCCAAATATTTACTAACAGCATAAAAATTTCTGCACATTCAGTTGGAAAATCCGTATTAATTGACCCATCCTCTTTTCCCTCTAACATGATTTTCGCAATACTAGGTGCATCCTTATTCACACCATTTTTAATTCCTGTCACGACAAATTGGGGATTTTTTATCTGCGTGATCAAGATACTGTCTATGGAATGTGCTTTGGGATCTGCTACAATGTGTTCTAAAATCTTCGTAAGTTTTTCTTTAGAATTAGCTGCTTGAGTATTATTAATCAAATTATCAAACATTTGTGTAGCATAACTAAATTGTTTCTCCATCACTGCAAGTAATATTTCTTCTTTTGATCTGAAGTGGTGATAAATCGCTCCCTTCGACATACCTAACTTGTCAATAATATCTTGTATACTAGTCTTTTCATAACCTTTTTCTTTAAAGAGTACTGTTGATACAGATAGTATTTGTTCTAAAGTTTGTTCTGGATATTTATTTCTTGCCATATTTCTTCCCCCTCTTTAATACCGACCGTCGGTATCTATAACTCATAATACACAACAAATTTTCCCTTGTCAATATAAGGTAATAGCCTTTTATAAAAGGTTAACAGCTACTTCGTTAACAAATTTATCAGCTGATTGCAGGTTTTCATGAGGATGATACGGCAGACTGTTTAACACATGATCTGATTTTTACACAATTGCTTGATACACCTGCACTCACTTCTCAACCGTCGTTATCAAGATTCTTCAAGCGCTTTGACATGCAAGCAACTCATCAATTTCAAATGGCGAATCAGGCGTTACTTGATTGAGTTCATCACATCCGACAATTTGGAAAATTTCATCAATGAAGCACGTATGATGATTAGCCTACTTGCCTATAATTTCACGAACTGAGTACGCTTACTCAGTTTCCAGAAAAAATATAAAGGGATTCAAATCCAAACTATTCGCACACGTCTGATCAAAGTAGCGAGCAAATTGGTGAAATTTGGACGCTCGCTCTATTTCAAAATGTCCTCGAGTTTTGTCTATGAATACTTCTTTTGGAACGTACTGACCTGGGTGCAGCAGCTCCAAAGTGTCTCGACCGTTCCGGTGACGCCCCTCCATTTTGGACGTTTAACCGACATTTCCCCTCTCCTATCCGTCGCTCTCGACTTCCCATCCGTCGATTCGCTGGTTTTGTCCGTCACTTTGACACTTCCATCCATCACTATGCAAGTTCTATTCTAAATTCGGCTTTATTGAACCGCCTATTTTTGCCTTTAAAATGGCTAGCAAAAATAAATAAAAAAGCGTCCAACAAGTACGAAAATACTCATTGGACGCCTTATACAGTGAATTATGCTTTTTGGTAACGTAGCACTGGTGTACGAGCAGCGCGTGTTTCGTCAAGACGAGTTACGACTGTTGTATGTGGTGCTTCTTGTACGATTGATGGATTTTCTTCTGCTTCTTTTGCAATTTGGATCATAATATCGCAGAATGCATCTAATGTTTCTTTTGATTCTGTTTCTGTTGGCTCGATCATTAGTGCCTCTTCCACATTTAATGGGAAGTAAGTTGTTGGTGGATGGTAGCCAAAGTCTAACAGACGTTTTGCGATATCTAAAGTACGAACGCCAAGTTTCTTTTGACGACGACCTGATAGTACAAACTCATGTTTACAATGACGGTTATATGGTAGATCATAGAATGGCTCTAAGCGACGCATCATATAGTTCGCGTTTAGTACAGCGTATTCTGTTACAGCTTTTAAGCCATCTGGACCCATTGTACGAATATAAGTGTATGCACGTACGTTGATACCAAAGTTACCGTAGTAAGGTTTAACACGTCCGATTGATTGTGGACGGTCGTAATCGAAGTGATATGTTCCTTCCTCTGTTCTTACTAAAACTGGTTTTGGAAGGAATGGAATTAAATCTGCTTTTACACCTACTGGACCTGAACCTGGGCCACCGCCACCGTGAGGACCAGTAAATGTTTTGTGTAAATTTAAGTGTACGCAGTCAAAGCCCATATCACCAGGACGTGCTTTACTCATAACTGCGTTTAAGTTTGCACCGTCATAGTATACTTTACCGCCAACAGAGTGGATAAGCTCTGCCATTTCGATAATGTTTTCTTCAAATAGACCAAGTGTATTTGGATTTGTTAGCATTAATGCAGCTGTATCAGAACCAACTACTTTGCGTAAATCTTCAATATCTACTAAACCATTATCATCTGATTTAACAGTGATAGTTTCAAAGCCTGCAACAGTTGCCGATGCTGGGTTTGTACCGTGAGCAGAGTCAGGAACGATAACTTTATTACGATGGCCTTCACCGTTTGCTTCATGGTAGGCACGAATCATCATTAACGCTGTCCATTCACCGTGAGCACCTGCCGCTGGTTGTAATGTCACTTCATCCATACCTGTAATTTCAACTAATGAAGTTTGTAGATCGTAAAGAAGTTCCATCGCACCTTGAGCTGTTGATTCATCCTGTAATGGGTGAACATTTGCAAAACCAGAAATTCGTGCAACAGCCTCGTTAATTTTAGGATTATATTTCATCGTACAAGAACCAAGTGGGTAGAAGCCAGAGTCTACACCGTGGTTGCGACGAGAAAGTGCTGTATAGTGACGCATAATATCAAGCTCAGATACCTCTGGTAATTCCGCTGCTTCCGAGCGTAATAAGTTTGCTGGCAGTAAATCTGCAAGATCAACCTCTGGTACATCAAGTGCTTCTAAGCTGTAGCCTACGCGACCTTCTTTGGAAATTTCAAAAATGAGTGATTGATTTTCGTTATGCATTAAGAGCCCCCATTTCCGCAACAAGTGCATCAATTTCTTCCTTCGTGCGTAATTCTGTTACTGCGATTAGCACGTGATTTTTAAGAGAGTCATATGTTTGACCTAAAGGATAACCACCAATGATCCCTTTATCAATTAAGCCTTTATTAATTTCTTTCACACATTTATTTGTCTTTACGACGATTTCGTTAAAGTGTGCACCTTGGAATGCTACTGTGAAGCCAGCAGCTTCAAAGGCATTTTTAGCATAACGAGTTTTCGCGATATTCTGCATAGCCATTTCACGAACGCCTTGCTTACCTAGAGCAGTCATTGCTACAGAAGCAGCAAGTGCAAGAAGTGCTTGGTTCGAACAAATATTAGATGTTGCTTTATCACGACGGATATGTTGTTCACGCGCTTGTAATGTTAAAACATAACCACGACGACCTTCACCGTCTACTGTTTCACCAACAAGACGACCTGGAACTTTACGCATTAGCTTCGTTGTTACGGCAAAGAAACCACAGTGCGGACCACCGAATGCTTCAGAAATACCGAAGACCTGTGCGTCCCCTACACAAATATCAGCACCTAGCTTACCAGGAGGTGTTAAGACTCCTAGTGAAAGTGGATTTGAAGATACGACAAATAAACTTTTTGCTTCATGTGCAATATCGCCAATTACTTGTAAGTCCTCTATTTGACCAAAGAAGTTAGGATACTGTGTAATAACAGCTGCCGTATTGTCATCAATTAGTTCTTTTAAAGCTTCTACATCTGTCACACCATCTTTTTGTGGAACAGTAACAATTTCAATGGATTGACCGTATGCATATGTAGCAACGACATCACGATACTCAGGATGAACCGCCTCAGATACTAAAATTTTCTTACGGCGTGTATGTCCAGCTGCCAGCATACCCGCTTCCGCTAATGCTGTTCCTCCGTCATACATAGAAGAGTTTGCAAGATCCATACCTGTAAGCTCTGCAATCATCGTTTGGAATTCAAAAATTGCTTGTAATTCCCCTTGTGAAATTTCTGGTTGATATGGAGTATACGCTGTGTAAAACTCTGAACGAGAAATAACATGGTCCACGATAATTGGTTTATAGTGGTTGTATACGCCTGCTCCTAAAAACGATACGTTAGCATTTGTATCTTTATTTTTCGCAGCAAGTGCCGTTAATTCTTTTAATAAAGCTGATTCAGATTTTGCTTCTTTAATATCATATAGGCCTTTAAAACGTACTTTTTCTGGAATATCCCCAAATAACTCATCAACTGAGGATACGCCAATTACGTCTAACATTTCTTGTTTATCTTGCTCCGTCATTGGTAAATAACGATGTTTCATAAATGTAGGTCCCTCTTTTCAACTTTTATTTTGAACGTTTGTAAAACGGTGTTTCAACTGTTACTACCTTTAAGTGCTTACCACGAATTTCGATTTCTAATTCAGTTCCGATAGTTGCGAATTGGCTGTCAATTAACGCGTGACCAACATTACGTTTAGAAGAAGGAAGCTGTGTACCAGTTGTTACTTCACCGATTTCCTTACCATCCTTAAACACTTTGTAGCCATGACGAGGAATTCCTTTATCGATCATTTCAATACCTACAATTTTACGTGAAAGTCCATTTTCTTTTTGTTCAGCTAATGCATCATGACCAAGAAAATCCTCTTTATTTAATTTCACAGCAAAACCAATACCAGCTTCTAGAGGTGAAATTGTTGCTGATAGCTCTTGCCCATATAATGGAAGACCTGCTTCAAAACGAAGTGTATCACGGCAGCCTAAACCTGCTGGAACAACGCCTTTGTCTTTTCCAGCCTCTAAAATTTCATTCCATAAAGCTTTAATATCTTCTGGAGAGCCGTATAATTCAAAACCATCTTCTCCTGTGTAACCGCTACGAGATACTAATGCTTTATGACCAGCAACTTCAACGTCTGCTTGGAAACGGAAGTATTTAATTGTTTTTAAATCAGTGTCTGTTAATGTTTGAAGAACCTCTTCTGCTAATGGTCCTTGCAAGGCAATTTGTGCATAAGCATCTGATTGATTGTCAATCGTCACATCATATTGATGTTGATTTTCCATCATCCAATCATAATCTTTTTCAATATTTGACGCATTTACGCACAATAAATAATGATTGTCTGCTAATTTATACGTTAATAAATCATCAACAACGCCACCATCTTCATAGCACATTGCATTATATTGCGCTTGACCTACTGCAATTTTTGAAATATCATTTGTCAAAAGATTTTGTAAAAAATCTAGTGAATTAGGTCCAGTTACTAAAATTTCACCCATATGTGATACATCAAATAAGCCAGCACGATTACGTACTGCATCATGCTCTTCTTTAATAGAAGAGAATTGCACTGGTAATTCCCATCCACCGAAGTCGATTGTTTTACCACCATACTTTGCATATTCTTCAAATAGAGGTGTACGCTTTAATTCATTCGTCATTATTTTTGCCCCCTTAATGGTAGTTACATTTTTTACTGGTAGTAGTTCGTCTGCTTTTATTAATGCATCATGCTTCCCCTGTTTGTTCATTCAATTAAGAAATAGGAACTAACATCATTAGCAAAACATTTAGACATAAAAAAAGACAGACGAACCCCTTTTCGGGATTCTCTGTCCTTAAACCTGAAAGTTACACCAGACTGGCTCGCATTACTACAATGCCAATCAGCCGGCTTTCCCCTTTGGTGGCTGTAGTACTACAGCTCTCTCCAGAGTTGCGTCTTGTACGAGTCCTTTTACCTGAGAGATTCATAACATTTTGTTATTTGCTCCTTCGGTGACGTCTACACGTGCTCTCCCCGCACAATCATCCGCCCAAGATTCATCTTGGTACTATTTAGTATTCAATGAACATTTAGTTACTTATTTGTCTATATCCTAACATTAATTGCATTGAAAAGGCAATCATTTTTTAATTTATATCAAAACACGAACATTCAACTCATTCATTTTTATCAATGTTCGCCTTTTAACCTTTTGACTTGGAATACTAAATACTCAAGAATTTGGCGGAGTGTTCTGCCCTCTGTTAACACTTGTATATGTCCTGTTTCACGATAGAATCTTCTTCTATAATGATACAGCTTCTCTAGCTCCTCTTTCGTTGAACTCTGTACTATTGGTCTGTTCGGATCATGCTGTATTCGTTTGTATATATCTTCGAATGTCGCATCTAAAAAAAACACGAGCCCACTGCGTCTCATTATTTTTCGATTTTCAGCATTGATCGCTACCCCACCACCTGTTGAAATAATACAAGCTTCGTCTCGGAAATTTTTCAAAAATTCTGTTTCTATTTCCCGAAAACGTGCTTCTCCATATTTTTCAAATATCTGTGGAATTGTCATTCCCTGCTGCCGAACAATCTCATGATCCATATCATAATATGGCATCTTTAACAAATAGCTTAAACGTCTTCCTAACGCACTTTTTCCGGAGCCCATAAAACCAACTAAATATATTTTTCGCATTCGAATCACCTTCTTATAACTACGATTCTACACTGTCTGACAAAATTTGTCCTAATAAATTTATCGTAGCTCGAATATTCAGCTTTTCTAGGTCATTATATGTTCGAAACTGAATCTCATAAGACGTACAATACGTAAGAACAAAAGTAGTTACAAAAAATAATAATGCAATTGCGATTAAAAAAATAGCCCCTCTGTCATTTTTCAATAACTGGAACATAGAAAGTTCGCTCCTTTTTGATACCACTTGGAAGTTCAACAGCTACTGTTAACATATCTTTTTCAAATTGGAACCTACATTTATTAATACCAATTAGCATTGGTACATGACCACCTTTTACTTGATCACGAATTAAATTGCTATAACAATCAATAGAATGAATAGTATCTCCTTCCTGGAAGGTTATTCTCTTTTGGTCTTGTCGAATCGTAAATGAAGAAATATCATTTAAATACATATTCAAATCATAAACAAAAAGCTCCCACTTTGATTGTTCATCAGATAGTACTGTTGTTTTCATTTCTGCAAACCAGAGCATAATAAACACAACAAGGTGTGCAATAAGCACAAAAACAACTAATTGAAATAACGCTTCTAATAATGTATAGCCTCGTTCATTCATTGACTTCACCTGTCAGTTGTATACATTTTTTACGTAATTCTCGTGTATTTTGAAAACTTACACATATCCCCTGTCCATTCATAGACCATTGAAAATCTACATTTTCAATGGTGGTAGTGCCTTCCGTTTGCTGTAAATAGCGATAACGCTTTAAGCCTTCATAGGCCGTTTCAGCTGCGATAACTTCTAACTTCTTGTTATAAAGAGTCGATTTCATCATATAGCTGATCGGTATTAATGTCGTGCATAATACCATGACAATGACGATTGATAAAATTGTTTCTACAAATGAATAACCAGATTCATTCAACTCTCGATCTCCCTCGCCCTAACGTAATCACAACCTTTTTAGTGCCTTGAGGCGTTTTAAAATAAACTGTCCCTGGGGTCATAACGTTTCCATTGTAATTGTAAATAATCGTGGTAATTGAACTTGAAGAAAGAATGACTTCAACCCCTTTAGGAAAAGGACGTTCATATAATTCTGTATAAAAATCCTTTTTAATGATATACCTTTTTGATGAACTCTCAAACTTCATCGAAATGTATTCCCTTTGGTGCATGCTATACGTTTGTATATATTGCAGATCTAATTGAATTTGTGTAAAAAATCGCTCAAGCTCCCTAGTTTCCTCTGCTTTAACCGAATACTTTACGACAACCGCTGACAAACACATAACGATAAACAAAACAATGATCATTTCAACAAACGTAAAGCCACGCTCACTTTTTATAGTATCCATTAGTTAAGAGCCATTATTGGAAGAAGTCTTCGCCAAACGTACCTCTCCATCATTAGTAATCATTATCTCTTCTTTATTAGGACAAGTCGTTACATTTTTCTTTAAATAGCCTTTTGCTACCAAATCTTCAATTGTTGGATAAGCCATAAAATCTACTCGATAGGCCTCTACCTGCCCCTGCACCATAGAGATATACGCTTTGCAGCCCTTCTCATCGACGGTGGCAAAATGTTTCGTAACATTTGGGATTGTTATTAAAATTAATACCGAAATAATTAGCAAAACGATGAGCATTTCGATCAATGTAAATCCAGCTTGCTGCTTTAGACGTTTCATTATTATCCTCCTATACTAGTTCAATCATGTGATATATCGGTAATAATAAACTTACATATGCAGCAACTATGCACATTGCAATAATGATAAAAAAGGTTGGTTGCACAAACGCAAGGAATCTATGCAATAGTTGCTCTTGCTTTTCTGTCAATAATTCGCTGTACAGTACCAGCTCTTTTCCTAGATAACCACTTTGCTCTCCATGTTCAACAAATGTTGAAAAATCCATCTGCCAAACCGTCATCAAATGAACAGCTTGTGTCAGCGTATCACCAAAAACAACACGCTCCTTTATACATCGTGCCAGATATTGTAAGAACGGTTGAAGTCGCTGTTCCTCTAAAATTTGTAGACTTGCCTGTAAAGAAAAGCCACTTAGGAGTAGACTTCCTAAATAAGCAGCAAATTGTCTCGTCAAAGACATTCGTATATAAATTCGAATCAATGGCGTTTTTAAAATAATATTTAGCCGGTGAGCAATCGGACGGCGTTTGAGATAAAGGTAAAAAAAGAAAATACTACAAATTACGGCTAGGCTTACGACAATTAAAGCATCAGGAAAATGCAATAATACTTTTGACAAAGCAATGCTTGTCTCCTCTGTGCCAGCAGTTCGACTTGCCACCATTTTTTCTATATTAGGAAAGAAAATGGTGCGAAACACTAAAAACAACAGCATCAAAAATATAATGAGCACTACTGGATATAAGAGTAGCTTCATTAATTTTTTCTTCGTCGATTCACTTAAAGCCATTTGCTTTGCCACACCTTTTAAGGTCTCAATCATATGTCCATTATTTTCGGCAACTGCAATAGCTACTAAATGCTGCTTTGGAATTTGCAACGCTTCAAAAACTCCTAAAACACCGACACCCTGCCTCAGTCTTTCATTGACTAGCTTTTGTATTTCTTCATGCGCTTCAATATGATGGGGTAATAGAATAGAAATAGCTTGTGGGAATAAGTAGCCTTCCTGCATTAACACGCTTAATCGATTAAAAAAATGAGCTTGCTCCCTTACTCGCCATTTTGTTGTCTTTTTGTAATCTAATCGAACTCTTTCAATAAACTTTCGTATTCGCATAGATCTGACTCTCCATCAATTCTTTTTGACCTGTAAGCGTTAAATCATGTGGTAATTCAAAGCTAGTTTTTTGCATAATTGCTTTGATGGCCATTTGAAGATGAACATCGCTTAATATTTCAAACAATGCCCGGCGTTCTTCTTGAACTATTGGTGATTGGAAAAGTGTTTGAGCAACAATACCGACCACAGTTTGACGAAGTTCTTCAACTGAAACGCCTAAGTCAATAAATCGATAAAGGCAGTTTATCGAATCTTTCGCATGAATAGTCGAAACTACTAAATGACCTGTTAAAGCTGCCTCGATTGCGATTTTTGCAGTCTCTTTATCACGTATTTCACCAATCATAATGACGTCAGGTGAGTGGCGCAAAATAGCCTTTAATCCTGTAGCGTATGTAACGCCAGCTCGTTCGTTTACTTGAATCTGCAAAAGGTTAGCTTGATTATTTTCTACAGGGTCCTCCAATGAAATGACATGTCGATTTAGCTCTGTCGAACAGTAATGGATTAGAGAATATAAGGATGTTGACTTACCAGAGCCTGTTGCACCTGTGAAACATAAAAGTCCTTGTTGATGTTTCACTAGTTCCATTAACAACTCTGCTACATATTTGGAATAGGATAAGGAAGTAAGTGGGAATGCATGATTTTGTAAAAGTAGCCGGATAA
This sequence comes from Lysinibacillus sp. NPDC056185, assembly GCF_047737915.1. Lineage (NCBI taxonomy): Bacteria > Bacillati > Bacillota > Bacilli > Caryophanales > Bacillaceae > Lysinibacillus > Lysinibacillus sp. NPDC056185. Next base: position 153,281 of record NZ_JBLLLQ010000008.1, on the reverse strand, counting down.
TTAGGCTTTCTTTTAAAAATACTGAGGGAAGTGTAGAAACACGAAAGGCATATTGATCTTGTTCCATAGCTTTTTGGAAGGAGCCGCTTTGGGGTTTGCGTCGCTCGCTAATATCTAATGCCGCTAAAAATTTATAAAAGGAAATCATTCGTTCCGCAAGCCCGTTTGGTAATTCACCTGCTTGGAGTAGCTTATCATATTTTCGAAAATAAATACGATATTGTTCACGTTCTGGAACTAATAATAAATCTGATGCACCGAAATGGTAGGCTTTTAGTAAAAGTTGCTCACATTTTTGCTCAACAACTGTTTCAAAATTTTGCATATTCGCACCCCTCTTCTGGTTCATTCGAATATGACCGCTCTATTCGTTATTTCCTAGTATAGATAGGAAACGATCACGAGAAAAGCCCTTTTCTTAAAATAAAAATTTGCTATAAAATTTCCTGCCAAACATGTTTTTTGCTATAAAAATGTGGATAACATGCAAATTTCCACTAAATATAAACATAATCATATGAAAAAATTAATATTTATGACTAAAGGAACTGTATCTTTTTCAATAATGCAATATAATAGAATTAACATGATTTTTTTCCTACACTTGGTAGAACAGCTAAAAATTCAAAAAATACATAGAGGTGAAGCAAATGATCAATCCATTAAAAATTACTAGTACATTGGCCGATGAAACTAGATACTCTATTTATGAGTACATTCTGCAAGAGAAGAAAACTGTAACGGTCCAAAATATCGCTGATAGATTCGGCATCCATCCAAATGTTGCACGTCTACATTTAACAAAACTCTCAGAAATAAATATAATTACAGCTGATTTTGCCAAAACTGGGAAAGGTGGTAGACCCGGGCGTGTTTATAAGGCCTCAGATAAAGGTGTATCATTAACGTTCCCGAGACGTGATGAAGATCGACTATTAAAATGGACAATCCAATTAATTCAAGAGTTCGGACCATCTGCATTAGAAAAATGCAAGGATATAAGCTACCAAGACGGCTACCAACAAATGAAGAATTATGTAAATGCTGAGTTACAATTAAATAATACCCTTTCCTTCGAACAAAAGCTCCAACTATTAACTGACAATGCAGCATTAATTGGCTATATTCCGCATGTACAACAAACAGAGCATGGTAAAAGTGTGACTTTCTCTATTTATAATTGTCCATTCCAGGAACAGCTTTCTACCCATTCAGAAATTGTTTGTTCTTTACATGAATCCTATTTAAAGGGACAGGTTGATGCGTTATATGCAAGCAATGAATTTGTACAAATTGATAGCATGATACATAATTGTGATTTATGTAAGTATGAAATAAAAGTGACAGAAATTGATAATTAATTTTTAAATATCCAATTGTTTGTCACAAAGAAGAAGAAGTTCCAGTTTACAGATACCTTTCATATCATTTATAATGAGTAAGAGATTATTGTGTCGTGGGCAAAAGGAGGGGAAATCTTCATGGATAATATGTATAAAGTTATGGCATTCTGGACAGGTATTTTTGCAGTCATGTTCTACCTTGGTGGTATGAACGAAGTATCGCTATTATTCGTAGGTAATACAGGTTTATTCTTATTATTAGGCTTCTTAAACCTTTCAGAACGTATGTACATGTACATTTTCGGAGCATATTTAACTGTGTTCTTTGCTGGCTTCACGTACTATACAACATTTATTCACGTACCTGGTGGCGGTCATTAATACAAAGAAAAACGCGTGTCTCACCAAAAGTGAGACATGCTTTTTTTATGTAAACTTATTCACCAAATGCATGATCATATATCAAGACATAGTAAAATCCCCCTTTGCAATTACATGGTTAGATTTTGGTTATTTTATCTATCCAACGAATTGCAAGGGGGATTTTTGTATTTTATGAAGTTAATTTAGGCTTTAATTTAATCAATTATGCCTCGGCATAATTGCGTCCGGAGGCTTTAAAACGGAAATCAACCCACGCTATGACGAAGAGCCATTTTTAACTATCGCCTAACCTTAAAAACCATTCAAGAAAGGATTTGTCTCCATTTCTGCACCGACCGTTGTATAATTGCCATGCCCAGGGTAGATAATAGTATCCTCAGGTAGTGTCAATAGCTTATCATGAATGGATGTAAGTAATGTTTTTGTCGAGCCTCCAAGTAAATCTGTACGACCTACACTTTGTTCAAATAGTGTATCTCCAACAATAGCGAAGCCATCATTTTCAAATATATATGAAATACTACCTGGTGAATGTCCTGGCGTAAAAGTAGCTTTAAAATAAAAATCACTTATTTCAAATAGCTGTTCTTTTTTAATAATATTATCTTCAGCTGGGGCACCAACAGTATAATCTGGTAATGCTGCGTATTTACTAGAGCCATTTTTTGTTGGATCTCCTAACCAGCTTACTTCTTTTTCATGAATCCATACTGGAACATTAAAAGCCTCTCGGACGGCATCCACGGCACCGATATGGTCGAAATGTGCATGTGTTAAAAAGATGGCTAGTGGTTTTAGATTGTTACTGCGAATAGCCTTGATGATGCGATCTGCTTCTTCTCCTGGATCAAATATTAAGCATTCCTTGTTTTTATTCGATACGATATAACAATTCGTTTGGACGGGTCCAAGTGAATAACTTCGTACGTTTATCATTGTTATCACCTCTATTTCAATTATACAGCCTTTGCCACAATTTGACGATAAATGTTCATAGTTTAGTCTATATTAGTTCTCGACAAAAACAGGTAGAACGTTTACAATTAAGGAGGAATATTGTTTACGACATTCATTTTCTGATGTCGAAAGGAGTGTCAATTTCTAATGAACTTATTAATGGTTATTTTTGGTCTAGTTGCTATTTTAGCTGTAGTTGGTACATTCCAAGCACTTAAAGAAAAGAATCTTTTAAGCGTTGTTTTCAACTTATTAAGTGCTGCAGTATTCGGTTGGTTCGTAATTATGACTGTTATTAATAGCGGATATCCACCAAAATTACACTAAAATTTAGACAGAAAAAAGAGCAGCCTCCATTCGAGGCTGCTCTTTTTCTATCGTTTTAATTTCACTATTCTTCGCTTCTACTTTGTAGCGATTTGCGGCTAATTGCTTAAAAGCTTTTGTATTTTGAAATGCCTCTTGTTCGGCACGTGTATCCGACTTAATTGTGACAGAATACGTTTTACTTTTTGCGCCTTCTTTATAGCAGCCCTCTCTCATAGAACATGCTTTGCATTTTTCAATATCAAAATAATATGTCTGACTTTGACTCTTACTCGTTCTTTTTTACCCGTACATGCTTTTCTTGTCGCGAGATGGCCGGCCTTACAAACAAACATTCCAGCATCTTTATTAAACTCAAACTTGTCTTCTTCTTTTCGTGGTCCTTGTGTAAGAATAGGATTCAACTTTGCCACAAGGGCGATTTTCTCTTCTTTAGTATATTCGATATTTGCCTTTTCAGAGTAAGCTGCGTCTCCAATAACTGTATTAATTTTCATACCTGCTTGTGTGCTTTTTTCAATTAATTCTTGAAGATATTTCCATCGCTTTTTTCACCTGTTGTAATGGACAGCCGCTGTAATAATACGTTCATCACTCATCGCGATATGTGTCTTGTACCCAAAGAAAGAAGATTCCACCGTCTTATGCCCTTTTCGAGCATCCGCATCAGAAAAGTAATTTAGATGTTCTTGAAAATCTTCTACGACTTCTTTTAAGACATTCAACTTCTCTTTGACAGCCGGTATTTGTGCAATTTGTGGTTCCTTTTCAATGACTGAAATGACTCCCTTACAGTAAGCTAATTGATCCTTCACAAGGGAAGCGTGACTAAAATAATAGTATGATACATTGCGTTGTTTGGAGAAGCATCGCTCGACTCCTGCGGGAAAGCGTGACAGACGAGACCCCGCACGAAGCGAAGCGTAGGAGGAGGCTCGGCGCTCGCCCGCGGAAAGCGAGCGGAATGCTTCGGAAAACAACAGTAGAGTCACAGTGCCAAATGAAAAAAGCGAGGTATTCAACGATTTAATCGTTGAATACCTCGCAATGTGAGAGATATGGACTTTTTCAGTGCCATCCATTAAATGAGATCTCACTTTTTGTTACTTGGCTACCCCTTGCTTCAAGTTACCTGTCTTTTGGTCATAGAAGCGGAGTAAATCACCGTTAATGATGGTATCCGAATTCTCAAGTTCTTTCGTAGCTCGATCAGCGTATGGCTGACATGGCTCACCATCAATTTCTTCGCCAGTTGCTTTGTCATAACAAGCTTCACCAGCATATACATATTTATCTGTTACAAAACGACCGTCGCGGAAAATAACGAAGTCTTCATGCTCTGGTGAGAATAGGTCTGCACCAAGCTGCATATCTTTTGAAGTTTCAACACCAAGAAGGTGTAAAATTGTTGGACGTAAATCCATTTGTCCAGAAACCTCTGTCATTTCTTTACCGTCACCTGATCCAGGGATATGGATGAATAACGGTACTTCTTGTAGCAGTGCATTATCAAATGGTGTAATGCTTTCTTTTCCTAAATATTGAGCCATCGCTTTGTTATGGTTTTCTGAAATACCGTAATGGTCACCATACATTACAATAATAGAGTTATCATATACACCTTGATCTTTTAAACCTTGGAAGAAGTCTTTAAGAGCTTCATCCATATAACGAACTGTTTGGAAATAACGATTTAATGTACCTGAGTTTGACGTATATTCAGGAATCATTACATCTTCCGGGTCCAATGTGAATGGATAATGGTTCGTTAAAGTAATTAGTCGAGAATAGAATGGCTGTGGCATATCTTTCATTAATGCTGCAGATTGCTCTACGAATGGGATATCTTTCATACCCCAGTTAACAGCTTGCCCTTCACCAATCTTATATGAATCTATGTCATAGAATTTATTAATGTGTAATGATTGATACATCATGTCACGGTTCCAGAATGATTTATTATTCGGATGCATGACATTTGTAAAGTAGCCATTATCACCAAGACGCTCAGCCATTGAGTTATACGTATTTCCACCATGTGTGAAGAATACCGCACCTCGACCTAAGCCGAACAATGAGTTTTCTGTAATAAACTCTGAGTCAGAAGTTTTCCCTAATCCAGTTTGGTGATAGAAGTTACTGAAATAATACGTATCTTTATCTTTTGTTAAAGAGTTTAAGAATGGTGTAATTTCATGACCATCCATTTGGTTATTAATCACAAAGTTTTGTAAAGACTCCATTGATACAACAATCAAATTACGACCCTTGTATTTACCAAACATTTGAGGGTTAACTGCTGCTTGATTAGAACGAATATAGTTGTTCACTTCTACTAATTCACTGCCATCCGCTAATGCACGTTGAGCAGAAGATTTTGATTGAATATAAATGTCATATAAATGGTAGTTATAAGTACCGATGTTTTTTACAAGTAATTCACGATCAAAGCTACGTGTTAACAATTGTGGACGCTCTGTTTCAGCTAATCCTAAGTTTAAGAACGACACAGCAATCGCTAATACGAAGTACGCACGACGGAATTCCACGTTTACTTTTACTGCATTTTTCATCATAGGCAAATATTTATTAGCTAAAATTAGAATAAGTACGTCAACGAAATATAATAAATCCCAAGGGCTAACAATCGCTGCTACTGAAGTTCCTAAATCACCAAAGTTATTTGTTTGGAATAATACCGGTAATGTAATAAAGTCGTTGTAGAAACGATAGAACGCGACATTCCCGTATAAGACGATTGACATAATAACACTGACAGTTATTATATACCGACTTTTAACTTTTGGCGATTTAAAGAATAATGATATACCATAAGCAAATAGTACGAAGCTTAATGGATTAATAAACAAAATAAATTGTTGCATCGCATTTTCGATTTTCATCTCAAAGCTTGTGTGATAAACAATGACCGTTTTTATCCAAGTTGCTACAATTGCTAGTATCATAAATGAATGTTTAGGCCACTTTATTGATTTCATCCCTAACATCCTCCCTACTTTCTTACAAAAAAATAATATTTTTAACAATTTGTTACTGAAACAAAATATATCTTAATCCATTTTTTACAGATAATCAATAGATATATTTTTGGAAAAACTGTGCTCCTTGTTCGTACATGGGCCGGATAGTAATATATACGTTTTCGTTTGTAAAAAGTTTCGTAAATCATAAAAACAGTGGAAAACCACTGTTTTTTTAAGAATATTACATACATGTTACATTATCTTTACAATACCACAAATGAATTATATTTAAAACATTACTGATTATTTTCCTTCATGCGAAGCTTTGTTGTTTCTTGTCGAATTAGTAATAATGCCATTTGGTAATCTTTAATATCTAGTACATTCGCTTTATACAACTCGCGAATTTCATCCTCCATTAACATCAAATCACCAATGGGATCTCGTGTGTAAATATAAGTGCCATATGTTTTTAATAATTCATAAATATCTAACATTTTGTCCATTTTAGTTCGCTCCTCGTTGTGTTACACAGTCAATACGCTTTGTCGGTGTCACAATGATATCTACTGGGCAATCGTGCACTTCTGTAGGTACTCGTTCATATAGCTGCTCATTAAATAGCAGAGACATGAGCTTACCCTTTTTATAGTTTAATACATAGCGATCATAATAACCACCGCCATAGCCTATTCGATAGCCGAACTTATCAAAAACAACTCCTGGAACAAGTATGACGTCCATTTCATTTGCGTCAACAAACTCACACTTCTCTGGAATTGGCTCACGCAAATGCATATAAACAGTTTCTAGCTGGGCAAACGAGTCAATGGCGTAAAATAACATTTCTCTTGTTTTTGAGTTACATTTAGGCACAGCGACTTTTTTACCAAGTTGCCATAGTTCTTCTATTAATTGAATTGTGTCGACTTCTGGCTTATTGGAAATGGTAATGCCAATTGTAGTTGCTTCTATTATATATGGTTCCTGTAGCACTTTTTTTACTACAGCATTTGATTGATCGTGGTAAGCTACTTCGCTCATTTTCGCAAGAGCTTCCTTTACCTCGTTCCGTAAAGTTGTTTTATCCATGCTAAGCTACCTCCTAAAATGTAGAAAGCCAAAACCACAAGTGGTTTTGGCTTAATGAGCGATTACTTAGTTTCACGGTGAAGAGTGTATTTCTTCTCGCGAGAGCAATATTTTTTAAGTTCAAGACGCTCTGGATTGTTACGCTTGTTCTTTTTAGAAATGTAGTTACGTTCGCCGCAATCTGTGCAAGCTAAAGTAATGTTTACGCGCATTATTAACCCTCCCACTCTATATCAAGAATTTAAATTTTGAGCATGATTTATACGACTAACCTATTATAACATAAAACAAAAAAAAATCTACCTTCATTTCATATTAAGTTTGCATATGGTAAAATACCTTATAATTACATACTTAATGAGGTGAAACTATTGGATTTATCCATCATACTTATGATTGTAGGGATTCTCCTAATTATTACTTCGTTCTTTTTCAAAAATAGCGCGAAAAAGGTCGAACAAGATGTAGAGGAGCTATCCATCTCTATTTTTCAAGAAACAAATAATTTAAAACGTCGTCTGAAAATTGTTGAGGAAGAGCTGTTATTAGAGCCAGAGTTTCAGGTTAAATCACCGTCAGCGCAAAATAACGCTATATCAGATCCAAAGGTTCAACAAGTTATGCAAGCTGTTCAACAGGCTGCTCAGGCATCGAAAACAGGACAAGCTGCTCCAAAAACGAAACCTATACATCAAATTATTGTAAGTCAGGTGCTTGAACTAAATAAGCAAGGTCTTTCTGTAGCAGATATCAGTATTCGTTCAAATTTAACTGAAGAGCAAGTCCGCCAAGTAATTGCAAACGGAGGTCGGTAATTCATGAATATGTCCGCTATCCGTGCATTTGGCATTGCGCTTTTTCTTATCGGAGCTTTGCTATCTTTAGCTGCGCGTTTCGATCTTAATATCGGTCTTCCAACTAAAACTTCCCCAAATACAGAAAATGTAGAGGAGTTGCAAAAAAAGCTCGAACAGGCAAATAAAGAAATTGCATTGTTAAAGGAACAAGCTAAGCAAGCTTCAAAGGAAACTAATCAGAAGACAGATACACCTAAAACAACGACTAAAGAAAATCATAAATCGGCAGATGCACCGGCAAAAGATACAACTATGACACTCCAAATATACAGCGGTATGGAACCATTTATTGTGGCACAAAAGCTTGAAAATGGTGGCGTCATCGAAAATAGTGTTGAAATGGAACTGCTCCTTGCTAACCCTAAATACGCGCGAAGCTTACAAATTGGCTCTTACGAAGTCAATTCTTCGATGTCTTTAGAGGAAATTGCAAAATTGATTACAGGGAAAAAGCAATAATATTACCATCCTATTTCATATAAAAATGGCTGTCATCAAATAATCACAACTACTGATTTTTGATGCCAGCCTTTTTAATTTAAGAAATTAAGAAATTTGTTCTAAGAAAGCTCGCATCATTATACTGCCCTCTTTTGTTCCAATGGATTCTGGATGAAATTGCAGCCCAAAGAGTGGGTATTCTTTATGTTGAATCGCCATAATTTCACCATCATCACTGGACTTTGCTAAAATATTAAAATCCTCATGCAACGTGCTTTGCTCAATGATGAGAGAATGATAACGCATTACTTCGATTTTACCGTCTAACTGAGCAAATAAGCCTGTTTTTTCATATTGAATTGTCGATAATTTTCCATGCATTATATTTTTAGCTTGAACTATGTTTCCTCCAAATGCTTGCCCTATCGATTGGTGCCCAAGACAAATGCCCAAAATCGGAAACTTCGTATAAAGCTCTTTGACAACATCCACTGTTATTCCTGCATCAATTGGCGTACCTGGGCCAGGCGATAAAATAATGGCTTCAGGTTGCATTTTCTGAATGTCTTCAATTGTTATTTCATCATTACGTACTACTTTTACATCTTTCCGAAGCATTCGTATTTGCTGAAATAAATTATATGTGAATGAATCATAGTTATCGATCAGTAAAATCATTTTTTTACCTCCAATAGCGCGCGAGCTTTATTTAGCGTTTCCTCGTATTCAGACAAAGGCACCGAATCGTAAACAATACCTGCACCTGCTTGCACATGGGCACGATGATCCTTTATGATCATTGTTCGAATGGCTAGAGCTAAATCCATATCCCCTGTAGCAGAAATATAGCCCACTGCACCTGCATAGACACCACGTTTCACAGGCTCGAACTCATTGATTAGCTGCATAGCGCGGATTTTCGGCGCACCTGATACTGTACCAGCAGGTAAGCAAGCTCGAAGAACATCCAAGACATGTACATCATCACGTAATTCGCCGATAACCTCTGATACAATATGCATAACATGTTTATATCGCTCAATACTCATATATTTTATCAGCTTCACTGAACCCACTTTGGCAATACGTCCAAGATCATTACGCCCTAAATCCACTAGCATACGATGTTCAGCAATTTCTTTGTCATCATTTAATAAACCTTCCGCGATCGCATTATCCTGCTCCACTGTTTTACCTCTTGGCTTCGTACCAGCAATAGGATTAGTCGTTACCTTTCGATCCTTCACCTTAACGAGACTTTCAGGAGATGTTCCTAAAATGGTATACGTTCCGAAATCCATATAGAACATATAAGGTGAAGGATTAGAAGTACGTAATTGACGGTATAAAGCGAAAGGATTTCCTGTATATGGTGAAGTGAAGCGTTGTGATAAAACAATTTGGAAAATATCACCCTTCCGAATATGCTGTTTTGCACGTTCAACTAGTGCTACAAAATTTTCTTTGGCGATCATCGGTCTGAAATCTAGCTCTCCAAACGTCGTGTCGTCAAACGTTGTTCCAGCATATAGCTGCTCCTTCATCATAGAAATAGCCAATTCCATCGCTTCAAGAGAACGTCCTTCATCAAATAAATCGATTGCCGCTAGTGTGATCTCTTGCTTTAAATGATCAAAAACGATAAATGTATCATAGAAAAAGATATGGACATCCGGCATTTCTAAATCATCCTGCAAGTATTCACCTATTTTTTCTGTATAAAATGCTGTTTCATAACCAAAGAATCCAATTGCTCCTCCAAAAAAGGCGAACGGATACTGTGCCTTATGCAATGGCATTACTTGCTGTAATTTTACTAATACATTGGTGCTCGATTTTTCTGTTTCTCCACCTTTGGAAAAAGAATAACCATTCCTATCTCCAATAAGTTCTGCAATTGGGTTGACGGCAATAAACGAGTAACGCCCACTTTCTTCATGCTTCGCAGACGATTCGAAAAGCATCTTATGCTCCCCTTCAAGTGATTGATAAACGGAAATTGGCGTCATCATATCACCCTGTAATGCCTTCATGGCAAACTTTCTAAGCTCAACTGTCATACTCTTTCTCTCCTTTTCTATGCTCTGCTCTTCTACACCAAAATTAATCAATTATGCATTGGCTTAATGGACGCTACCGCTTCGTGAGCATTTCACTTACATAAACATCGCGTCCGGGTTTTGAACATTCGCCAAAGCATATAAAAAGGCCTTCCCATCACAAAAGGACGGAAAAGCCGTGGTGCCACCTTCATTGGTCTTCATCAATTATGCCCCGGCATAATTACATTCAGCTGATGTTTGGATACCCACTGAAAAAGTTAAAAGACCCTCTCTATACCTTATAACGTAGGCGCACGCTAATCCATACTTTATTACTTTATTCAGGATTAGAGCTCCGAAGTCCATTCACTATTTATCTGTACTAGTTTCCACCAACCACTAGCTCTCTATAACAAATAATAATAGCTACTACTCTTCATCAAAGCTGATAACATGTATTCATTGTAAAGTAAAGAAACTAACAATTCAATTTATTTTTTATTACGAAGCCATTCATCTTCAGCTGGATTTGCTAGTATAATATTTAGTTCTTGAAAAATTTGACGGATAGCAAATAAAATATCTTGTCGCACATTTAGCATCTCTGCCGTATCATTTGTTGTCACATAGAAACGCACAAGGACGCGATAAGAGGTTGGATAAAACTCATCTATAAATACATGAATCATTTCTTTTTCTGTTTGAGCATGCAAATAAATTTCTTTTTGAATGGTACTTAAAGCACTTCGTAGTTTTTCCTCTTCATTTTCAGCAGCTACAAATAAAAATTGCTCACATTTTCGTTTTTCTCGTCTCGATAAATTATAGATCGGTCGATTTACCAAATAGGCGTTAGGTACATAAACAAGTCCTTTATCCCCCGTTTGAATTAAAGTACTTCGAAGATTAATATCTTCGATGGTTCCTTCAATTTTTTGGTCCTCCGTTGCTATCCAATCGCCAATTTGAAATGGGTTATCTAATGCGACTGACATCCCACCAAAAACATGTGCTAGTGTATCTCGAATACCAAAAGCAATCGCGACACCAGTTAAGCCAATCCCGGTTAAAAAGCCATTCAAATTAAAATCCCAGAAAGAAGCAATCGTAAACATCGCCAATATCATAATGAGCACTTTTCCTATACGAAGAAAAAAAGGTAACAGGACATTTGGTTCCTCATCGTTATTCAACGGTAGTGGCTGCTTTGTATAATAATTTAAAACATCGTATACGCCTTTGAAGGCAAAAAAGACCATAATAGACAATACAAAATTTTTAGTTGCTACATGTGTAAATAAAAAGATTTCTAATAATATTGATAAGCTGAGTACAATCACTGCAGACATAAATGCATAGCGAATCGCTTTATTAAATTGTGCGAGTACTGTTGCCTGAAAGTTACGCTGACGATTTTTCAGAAATGTAACAGTACGATTAATAACTTTCTTTATAACAAACTGCTGAAAAAGCCAACCAATTACACAAAGTGCAACGGCAATAATAATTTCCATCCACGTTGGGGTTGAAATATTAGGTAATATCCATTTCAATGAATTCAAATTTCATTCTCCTCTAACTACTATGTATATTCACAGAAAAGGAGCCGATCAACAATGACGATCAGCTCCGTTTTTATTGAATTGCATCATCCGCAAAAAAAGCCTTATTAGCAAACCAAAATTGCTGCTCATTAAAATTATGTTCATGCATAGCGATCACCGAAAATTCAGCATGGTACTTACGCTTCATTTCCTCAAGTACAGCCTTCGCTTGCTTTCCAACGAGATGCTGTCCATCAATTGGAGTGCCTTCAGTAAAAATAATAATATCCGCTTCTGTACAATGTTGATTTTCTTGAAGCAAGCCCTTTACAAAATGGAGCACAGGCAGGACCGCAGCTTCTCCCTTTGCCTTATAATCAATAAAATCCTTAAAATCAGATAAATTTAAATGCCCGTCTTCAAATCGAAAATGTACATGAACTTGACAGTCATATGGAACGATATATAAATCTCGACGTTCACGGTGCGCGCTCATAAATAACGGTAAAATTATGCTTTTACAAAGCTCAGAATATGCCGCCATACCAGTTGTTTGCTCAAGGCAGATTATAATTGGACCTGTTTCTTTTTTATATTCATCAAACGGAACATATAGGATATTTCCTTTTTTTATTGTTTGACGATTAAGCTTTCGACGCCTAGCTACCTGTCGCTTTCGCTCATAATACAAGCGCTGCTCTTTTCCATTAGCCAATCGTTCAGCTTGCTCAACAGCTGGTATATTTTCATAAATTTCATGCATGATATCTGCCAATTCAAGTGCAAATGCTGCCATATTTCGTAAGGTTTCACTCTTGTAAAAAAAATCTATAAAAAAATGTTGTTCCTTGTTACTTAATTCCTCAAGATGTAAGTTTTCATAAAGAAAACGTAAAAAGTCACATTGTTCTGACGTAAATTCCAGATTAAATTTCTCTAAGAGTGATTCTACAGTGTCTTTCACGAAGCAGCACCTCCTCAGCACATTTTTTCGGATAATGTCTATAGTATAACCAAAATAATTTTTTGACAATACAATAACGTATGCAGTATTTTGACGCTATTTTTATTAATAATGTTGCTGTTAATTAATCATGTCTTGAAAACTATTATGCCTATGAAATTAAGGTATCCTATTAAATAAAATATGGCACTTAAGTAAAACGAGTGTTTGATTTCCGTTCCGGCTGGGCGCTTTGTTGCTGACGCTTCGCTTTCGCACAGATAAAACATTTGCCGCTGACACTTCGCTTTCGCACAGAGCAGAGCTTCCTAGGGGCGTCCGATGAGCCGCTTCACTCGCGTCGCTCGCTCCAGGGTCTCAGGCCAACACGATGTTGGTCACGAAGGAGTCGCCCAGCCTCCACTCCAATCAAACACTCTGCATAGTATGTATCTTTTGGCATGTCAGTCATTCTAATTTATAGTGATAAAACACAACTTCAGCAAGATGTTTTTTGTGCGAAAACGTTGAGGCCCAGCAATAGTATAAGTGGGGGAAACGGCTCGGCGTCACCTGCAGGAAATCGAGTAGCAAGGAAACACCCTCATTTAAAGTACCACCACATTTACAAAGATTTCTTTGACCATTTGTTTTTAACAATATAAAAAAGAGCCTATAATCGGCTCTTCTCTTACTAATTATTTAATTCATAATGTTTACCTTTGACTAAGTAAAATAAGTGTTCAGCAATATTTGTTGCATGGTCAGCTGAGCGCTCTAAAAATCGGCAAACAAAGGTTAAGTGTGTAATTTGAGAAATATGTGCTGGATTTTCAGCTCCTGCGCGCATCAATAGCGTAATTGTCGCTCCATATAAATCATCGACGTAATCATCTAGTTCAGCAATTTCCTTGGCATGAACAGTATCTTCCTCTGTAAAAGCTTTGATAATACTCTCTAGCATTTCTACAGTCTTGTTACACATCGTTTGCAAATTTGTTGTAGGAAATACAAGTGGTTCTTTGCCAATTCGAATTGTCTCTTTGGCAATATTCACTGCATAGTCCCCAACTCTCTCCATATCAGATGCTGCTTTGACAAGCACCATGAGACGACGTAAATCAGTAGCTACAGGCTGCTGCTTAGCAATCATTAAAATAACACGATCATTGATTTCTTCTTCAAGACGATTGATGATTAAATCGTCCTCAAGAATCTTCAAGGATGTCTCTAAATCCTGATTTAATAATGCTTCAAAAGCTATTTTAAGAGCGTTGATACTACTATTGGCTATCTCGATAAATTGTTCTTGGACTTCTTTTAATTCCTGTTCAAAACGTTCACGTACTACCATCTACTGCTCCTCCTTAACCGAAACGGCCTGAAATATAATCTTCAGTACGTTGATCTGCTGGTGTTTGGAAGATAACGTCTGTTTTATCGTATTCAACAACCTCTCCACTTAGGAAAAATGCTGTACGATCTGAAATTCGTGCTGCTTGTTGCATATTATGTGTCACGATAATAATTGAATAATCTTTTTTCAGCTCTTGTACAAGCTCCTCGACTTTTAATGTAGAAATCGGATCAAGTGCAGATGTTGGTTCATCCATTAAAATAACATCTGGTTCAATCGCTAAACAACGCGCCATACAGATTCGTTGTTGCTGACCACCTGATAAACCATATGCATTTTGATTTAAGCGATCTTTTACTTCATCCCAAATGGCCGCACCGCGTAAAGATTTTTCGACAATCTCATCAAGAATCTTCTTATTTTTGATGCCATGGATACGTGGACCATATGCAATATTATCGTAAATAGACTTTGGGAATGGGTTTGGCTTCTGGAATACCATCCCTACTCGAGTACGTAATTCCTCGACAGTATAGCTTTTATCTAAAATATTACGCTCACGATATACTATTTCCCCTGATGTTCGAACACCTGGCACAAGCTCTACCATTCTATTTAAAGTTTTTAAATAAGTAGATTTCCCACAACCTGAAGGGCCAATTATAGCTGTCACTTCATTTTCATAGATGCTTAAATTGATGTCTTTTAATCCATGATGATCACCGTACCACAAATTTAAATTACGTGTATCATATACTACTTTTTTGGCAACATCAGGAGATAGCTTTGTATCCGTATGAATTGGTTTGACAATTGATTTTTCCTCTTTAATACCCAGTACCATAAGGTCACCTCATTAATAACGTTTTTGGAATTTATTTCGAATAAAGATGGCAATAGAATTCATCAGTAAAAGTACTATCATAAGCACTAAAATACCAGCCGCAGCTACACTTTGAAATGCCTCTTGCGGACGCTTTGCCCAATCATAAATTTGCATTGGTAAAGCGGTGAATTGACTCAATAAACCATTCGGTAAAAACTGTAAAATAACAGGGACCCCAATAACAACAAGTGGTGCTGTTTCCCCAATAGCACGAGACAATGCTAATATGCTTCCTGTTACAATCCCAGGGATGGCTGCTGGTAGTACAACATGCATAATCGTTTGCCACTTCGTTGCGCCCATACCATATGAAGCTTCTCGTTGCTCATTTGGTACTGCACGAATCGCCTCCTGTGCCGCAACAATAATAACTGGTAAAATTAACAAACTCATTGTTAAGCCGGCTGCTAAAACACTTTTCCCTAGTCCCATCATTCGAACGAAAATGGTTAACCCGAGTAAACCAAAAACAATAGAAGGTACACCTGATAGGTTAGAGATATTCATACGAATAAAGTCATTTAATCTATTTTTCTTTGCATATTCCTCTAAATAAATTGCAGTCCCTACACCTAAAATAATGGACACAGGAGCAACAACTGCCATCAGCCAAAGAGAGCCTACTAATGCTGTCTTTATACCCGCTTTATCTGCAAAACGTGAAGCAAAATTTGTTAAGAAATCCATCGATAAAGAGCCGACGCCTTGTGTCAAAATACGGTAAAGCAAAATAGCTAATGTCACTAATGCAAAGGCAGTTGCTAGGAAAAATAAAATTTTCCAGATTTTGTTGAATGCAATACGCTTTGTCATTCGTTTCATGACGACCGTGTCATCAATATAGCGCATGTTAGTAAACCTCCCTGAAGCGTTTCGAAATATAGTGAGCGACTAAATTCATCACTAATGTAAAGATAAATAATGTGAATCCAACTGCATAAAGAGAGTAATAGATCGTCGTACCATAACCAGCATCACCTGTTGAAACTTGTACAATATAGGCAGTCATCGTTTGAACAGAGTCTAACACATTGAAATCAAATTTAGGTGTAGATCCACCAGCAAGTGATACAATCATTGTTTCTCCAATTGCCCGGGAAATAGCGAGAACAACCGAAGCGACAATACCTGATAATGCAGCTGGTAAAACTACTTTAATAGATACTTCAAACTTCGTTGCCCCAAGAGCTAAAGCCCCTTCACGCATACTATTCGGAACAGATGACATCGCATCCTCTGAAAGTGACGTAATCATCGGTAAAATCATAATCCCAACAACAATCCCTGGACTTAACGCATTGAAAAGTTTCAATCCTGGAATAATTTGCTGTAATAATGGTGTCACAAATGTTAATGCGAAGAATCCATATACGATAGTTGGTATCCCTGCTAACACCTCTAAAACAGGTTTAACAATACGTCTTGTTTTTTCACTTGCATACTCACTTAAATAAATTGCTGAACCAATTCCAAATGGTACCGCTACTACCGCAGCAATTAGCGTGATTTTCATCGTTCCAGCGATTAGTGGTAAAATCCCAAATAACGGTTCCTTTCCTGAAAACGGTAGCCACTGTGTACCAAATAGGAAATCCGTAATCGAAACACGTTTAAAGAATTCAAACGTTTCAAAAATAAGGGTGAAAACAATGCCAAATGTCGTCAATATGGAGATAAGAGCTGCAGAAAATAATAGAGCTGGCATGGCTTTTTCCACTATTTTCTTAGTTTTATGATTGCGCGATTTTGCAATTAATTGCTGCACAGATGATGTCTTGTTTTCTTTTTGAGAAACCATTGGGAACTCCTTTCAAATAAGAGAGGGAAAGAGCATACATCTCTTTCCCTCTATGCATGTCTACTTATTTTAAGCCTTCTAAAGTTTTTAAAGCTTCTTTATACTTTTCTTCAGGCAGACTGACATAACCTACTGCGTCTGCCATTTCTCCTGCGTTTTCAAGTGTAAATTTCATGAAATCATATGCCGCTTCGCTCTCTTTTATAACACTATTTTTTACATATACGAATAATGGTCGGGAAAGTGGTTTGTATTCACCAGATTCAATTGTTTTATTATTTGGCTCAACGCCATCTACTTTTACAACCCCTAATTTATCTTTATTTTCTAGATAATAAGCGTAACCAAAGAAACCAATTGCATTTTTATCAGCTGCTACACCTTGCACAAGGATATTATCATCCTCTGATAATGTTGCTGACTTTGCTAGATCAGCGCCCTCTAAAATAACTTCATCAAAGTAATCAAACGTCCCTGATACTGTAGGTTTTGCGTAATACACGATTTTTTCGTTTGGCCATGATGGATCAATGTCAGACCATTTTTTTTCTTTACCATCTTCCATCCAAATTTTCTTTAATTGCTCAACTGTTAAATCCTTCGCCCAATCATTTTCAGGATTCACAACTACTGATATACCGTCATATGCTAAAGGAAGCTCTGTATAAGCAATTCCTGCTTTTTCAAGTTTCGCTTTCTCTTCATCTTTTATACTACGAGATGCGTCCGAAAAATCTGTCTCACCTGCGATGAATTTTTCAAAACCACCACCTGTACCAGAAATACCTACCGATACTTTGACATCTGGTTGAGTCCCAGCATACTTTTCTACAACTGCTTCAATAATTGGTGCAACTGTTGACGAACCATCTCCCGTTACAGTCCCTTGCAGTTTTTCGTCAGCAGCGTTTTGTCCTGTGCTAGATGGTGCGTTTGTTTCTGCATTGTTACCTTTTTGTGCAGAGTCGCTACCACATGCCCCAAGCATTAATGCTGACCCCATTACCGCTGTCATCGTTAAGTACTTCCACTTTTTCATCTCATTTGCCTCCGTCACTAACATTTTTTATAGTTATTTGTCTTACAATCTTTACTATAATGATTGAATGTTGAAGTCGTATAAACAGTTCGTAAAAGAGATGTAAAGGAATGTAATGCTTTGTAAATGATTGTAAAGATGAATTTACAAATACCAATTTCGTCTTGGCGTACTTGTTGCTGCCGCTTCGCTTGCGAGTAGAAAAACAATGTAGCTGTCGCTTTGCTTTCGCACAGATGCCTGAGTTCCTCTATTTCAGTAGGTGTTTGGACACCCATTGAAATTGGACCACATCACATTCATCTTCCTCATTCAGAGGTACGAATCCTTTTCTGAATGAAGATAAAACTTGCTTCCTTTTGGAAAGATGCTATAATAAGCAATTGTGTCAGGAAATAATCTATGAGGAGTTTGACTTTGTGATAAAGCATGCAAAAGTACAAAATGCCGATTACTTTAAAACGTATTTAACACTTATTATGGAACATCGTGAATATACTCTACAGGAAGCTGTTGATTTTATGGTAGAGTCTTATTTCTGTAATAATATAGAGCTTTATGGATTAAAACCGAAACAACAATTTGAAATAGCTATTCAACAATTATCTGTATAATAGGTCTTTTATATAAAAATAAATAAAACACGGTATGAAAATGGTGATCTTTCATACCGTGTTTTTTCGCGGGTATTCAATAATACTCTAAAACTGAAAAAAACCGCTAGGCATGTAAATGCACTAGCGGTTTCTCTTATTCTTGCTCATCTTCACCAATTTTGTCATTTGTAATAGCCGGTAAAATTGGTTGTTTTACATTACTTTCAGTCACTTTTTCAGCTTGATATTTTGCTTTTAACTCAAAATATTTATCAACAGCTTCTCGAGCAATAACATTATTATTAGTTAAATGTGCACCTGTGTTAGTCGTCGCCCATGGAATGACAACAGCATAAGCAATTTCAGGATTTTCATAAGGAGCAAAACCAACATGTGTAAAAGTAAGTGTTTGCGTACCATAATACTCTTTTAACGGTCCGAAATACACTACCTCAGCTGTTCCTGTCTTCCCTGCCGCTGTATAAGGTGCATTTGCAAATTGAGCTCGTGCAGTACCATTCGAACCTGTATAAACTAGACGTAATCCTTTTTTTACATAATTTATTTCTTCTATAGGATTATCGATACGATTTAAAATTGTTGGCCCTATTTCAGTCACTAATTGACCTAACTGTTGCCCATCATTTGATGGCTCACGTACCTCTTTCACAACATGTGGCTGAATACGATAGCCGCCATTTGCCACAGTTGAAATATACTGTGCTAATTGTAATGGCGTATACGTATCATATTGTCCAATCGCTAAATCGAGTGTTTTACCACCCATCGTTGGACCAGATGGACCCTCTACACCACTAAATTCATTCGGCAAGTCAATACCTGTTTTTACACCTAAGCCAAATTGTGCATAATTATTACGCATTTTAGGGAATGTATCTTCTTTTAAACGAAGTGGCATCCCATAGCTATATGGTGTTCCATTAATAAGCATAGCAATTTTAAACATATAAACATTTGACGAACGCTCTAGAGCCATTAAGTCATTCATTTGAATATAACCACTTCGGTTAAAAATTGAAGTTTTCGCTTTTGTACTAGCTAATACAATAGGTTCATCTCCCATTGTAGTACCCATTGAAACAACCCCTTGATTATAACCAGTAAGGAGAGTTGCTGCCTTAATTGCCGACCCTGCCTCATAAGCTGTTGTAAAGGTACCATATGAATAATCGACCACTTCATTTTTCCCTGTTTCAGGATTTTTCTCAATCTTCTTACCAACCATTGATAAAATATCGCCTGTATTTGGGTCCATCATTACTAAAAAGGCACGATCAAGTAAACGGGAACCCCCTTGTGATTTTAGCTTAAGTAATTCACGCTCAACAATTTTTTCAGTTTCTAATTGGAGCTCACTATCAAGTGTCAGTTTTAAATCTTTACCAGGCTCACCTTCATAGGTCGTAATGGTATCGACTACTTGCCCTTTTTTATTCGTAATATTTTTAACAACTGATTTTTGCCCTTGCAGTAAATCTTCATATTGCGCTTCAATATAACTTTCACCAACACGGTCATTTCGTGAATAATCACGAGCTAAATAATAATTCAGCTTTTCTTTCGGAATCCCTTTTGCTGGTACTGTTGTGCGTCCTAAAATAGCGAGTGATGATAATTTCAAACGCTTCCAGTCAGTTGTTGTGTTAACGCCTGGTAATTGAGTTAAACGTTCAGAGACACGCGCAAATTCATCGGCAGATACATTTTCACTCTTAATAATTTGCGGTGATAAATTGTATCCTGATACCATCTCTCGATAGATTGCTAGTACTTCTAAGTCTTTTTCTGTCAATTGCAATAATTCTTCGTTTGTGATTCGTTCACGAACAAGTTTATCTATCTGTGCATTGATTTGACTTTCCGTTACATCTTCTTGTGCCCTAATTTTCTTTTTTTCTTTATCTGTTACTTTTGCATAGGCAGCGTCATGATTTTTTATAATCCAAAAATCTTGTTTGTCACGTAATGTAACACGGTTCGTTGGCTGCTCAATTAATTGTGCCAGCTTTTCGGCTATGCCTAGCATATCCTTTGTTGTTGTCGTCGACATTTTTGTATACGTAATGGCATTTTCTGGTTGGTTATCCACTAAAATACGACCGTATCGATCATACATACGTCCCCTTGGCACACTTGTATTGACAGCTACCTCCTCTTTACGCTCTAAATCACGTACATAATCTTCCCCTTTTACGATTTGCATATAGCCAAGTCTAAAAATTAGCATTGAAAATACGAGAAATATAGCAAAGAAAAGGACATTCATACGAAATGTTAAATTAGAGTGATGTTTTGCTTTAACACTTGTCGCGCGATTTTTTCCCGGTGCTTTGCGCATATGTATTCCCCTCCTCATCTAATTACAATTTAAATACACACGATATTTAGTATACCATTTGAAGGTACGACAGGAAAGCATGCACTTGCGAATTTATGTTTTGAAAACATCATTTATTTGACGGCACTTTAAGATGAAAAGTTGCTGTTTTTTATCGATTGCTAGAAAAATAGTTTTTATATTAAAGATTGAGGGGGATGACGGCCATTCGAAGCACTCCAAACCTTCCGGCGACCGCATCCCTTTCAACCCAACCGACTGCCAATTTTTTCAGTTGGCGTTTGGAGCATTCACTCTACCTTTCATTGTATTGAATACCTCAAAGATTATAGAACCAGCAAAAAAGGCTATGCCTCGGTGAGTAATCACCTTTGACATAGCCTTCTATTAAACATTAATTATTTTGCAGCTTGGAATTTAGCTTCTACTACATCCCAGTTTACTACGTTCCAGAATGCACCGATGTAATCTGGACGACGGTTTTGGTAGTTTAAGTAGTAAGCATGCTCCCAAACGTCTAAGCCTAGGACTGGAGTTTTACCTTCCATAACTGGAGAGTCTTGGTTTGGAGTAGATGTAACAGCAACTGAGTCACCATCAACGATTAACCAAGCCCAACCTGAACCGAAGCGAGTTGTAGCAGCTTTTGCAAATTCTTCTTTGAATGCATCGAAAGAACCGAATTTAGCATCGATTGCTTTTGCAACTTCGCCAACTGGAGTTTTTGAACCGCCTGGAGCGATTAATTCCCAGAATAATGAGTGGTTAGCATGTCCGCCACCGTTGTTACGTACAGCAGTTTGTTTGTCAGCTGGAAGAGCATCAATGTTTGCGATAAGATCGTTAATGTCTTTTTCAGCAAATTCAGTGCCTTCTACTGCTGCGTTTAAGTTTGTTACATAAGTATTGTGGTGTTTAGAATGGTGAATTTCCATTGTTTTTGCATCGATATGTGGTTCTAATGCGTCATAAGCGTAAGTTAATTGTGGTAATTCGTAAGCCATTGTTAAGTTCCTCCCTAAAGTAAAGAAATAATTAATACATCCTTAGATTATCAAAATTGGTCAAACCATTCAACGAAAAATACTTCAAATTGAAGATTTTCAGCCTTTTGACTGAAAAGCCAATACGATTACTATACTACCCTGTTTTCCAAATGGCTAAACTACAGGAGGAAATTATATCGCTATAAAGAACACGACAATCATAACGATTTGAATAACTGCTTTTGCCAGTGTTGATGTTAAGAAGCCAACAAGTGAGCCAACTCCGCTTTTTACAGCCTCTCCAAATGTACGACGCTCTACGATTAATTCTCCAATCACAGCTCCTAAAAATGGACCAACTAATATACCTACAACCGGAATGACGAACGGACCAATTAATAAACCAATGGTACTACCCCACATACCAGCATTTGAACCACCAAATTTTTTAATACCAAAGGCATTGGCCACAGAATCAGCAACAAATAAAATGACAACAAATATAATTTCACTCGCCCAGAACAACCAGCTTAGCTCCGCAAATGAAAAAAATAATCCATATACTAAAAAACCACCGATTAAAAAAATTACACCTGGAATTATCGGGTATACCAATCCAATAAATGAAATGATAAAGCAGGCAATCACTAAGATCCAGCCAACAACTTCCATGAAAATTCTCTCCTTTTATCGTGCATTGCCTTTCATACGGATTTACAAAGCTGTAGGTTTCATTTATTTTCATTCAGCAGATGTATTTGTATCGTAAGTGCAACTTCAGTTACACATGTCTTCTGCGCGAAAGAGAAACGTCAGCAACAATTGTTTTCTGTGCGAAAGCGAAGCGTCAGCAACAAATGTTTTCTGTAGCGAAAGCAAAGTAGCTACAATTACCCAAGGCGCAATTGATCTAATGTCTAATTCCTAAAATAGAGTCAGCTATATTTACAGCATGGTCTCCTATACGCTCTAAATTGCTAATGATATCCGTATAGACGATTCCCGCCGCTCCATTACATTCGTACGTATTTAAGCGCGCAATATGCTTTTGTCTTAGCTTATCTTCCATATCATCTATCAAGCTTTCGAGCTCAGTTACTTCCTGCGCTAAGCTCAAACTTGCTGTATCCAGAGCCGCTATGCTCTTTCGTACAGCTTCAATCGCCAAGCTAAACATGCCTATTAAATCTTGTCGCGCTGACTTACTTAAACTTACCTCATGATGATCTTTATATTGTAAAAGCTCTAAAATATTTTCAAAATGATCACCAATACGTTCTATGTCTCGTACATTTGTTAGAAGTGTATGGTGTCTTACTGAGTCTGCTCGAGAAAGTGGCTGCTTAGACACCATCACTAAATAATTCGTGATTTCCTTGTCTAAATGATTGAGCGCTACTTCTAATTGTAAAACTGTAGGAATATGAGCAGCTTCACCTGTTTTCATATATAAAAATGTTTCTTCTAAACCATGAAGTGCATGTTCCCCCATACGTAACACTTCCTCCTTCGCTTGCCCGAGTGCAATCGCCGGAGAGGAATCAATGAATGATGGATCTAAATGCTTCGTTGTCACATCAATATTTCCATCATGCCCAGGAACTAGCTTTGTGACAAGTGCAGCCAACCCTCCGATAAATGGCAGCTGAATCATCATATTAATTATGTTAAAAGAGCCATGCGCAATCGCTATTTGCATTTTCGCTTCTAAATGGAATAGCCCACTAATCCACTGTACGTAATGCATAAAGGGTGTAAAGAACACCATGAAAATGATCGTTCCTATAATATTAAATAGCACATGTGCCGCCGCTGCACGTTTAGCATATATAGAAGCACCCAGTGAAGCTAATACTGCTGTAATGGTCGTTCCTATATTTTCACCAAATAAAATAGGTAAAGCACTATCTAAGCCAATCAAATGCTCAGCATATAAGCCCTGTAGCACACCGACAGTTGCTGTTGAGCTTTGGACAAGCAATGTAAAAACTGCCCCTAGAAAAATCCCTACAACGGGCAGATCCTTTAGAAGAAGGGTTAATGATGCAAAGTCCGCTAATTGATGAAGTGACTGCATGCTTGCACTCATTAACTCTAAACCTAAAAATAAACCCCCGAAGCCAAACAATATTTGCCCGATATACTGATACGTCGCTTTCTTAAAGAAAAATAACAACCCTGCACCTATTGCCAATAACGGATAAAAATATATGCCAATATTAATACCAATAATAAAAGCGGTTATGGTCGTTCCAATATTCGCCCCCATAATGACACCGATTGCTTGACGTAATGTTAAAAAACCTGCACTCACTAGCCCAACCGTAATCACCGTCGTTGCAGAGCTCGACTGGATACAAACCGTCACAATTATGCCCACTAACACGCCCATTAAAGGATTTGTTGTAAAACGATTCAACCATTCACGCAGTCGATCATCTGCTGATTTTTGAAGCCCATCCCCCATAAATTTAATGGAAAATAAAAAGACTCCTAAACCGCCTAAAAATTGAAACAGTATGCTTTGCCAATCTATTGTCAATTGTATTCGCTCCAATTCCTACATCTCTACTTCTCTATTCCTAATCTTTAAATGATAGTATAGAAAAAGTAAAGAAAACCTTTAACTTCTTTACACAATATTAACATTTCATTATCGTATTCTCAGTTATTATTTCTTATTTCATATCTTGTCAAAGTTGAACATGGTAGAATAGCGATTGGAGGAGATATGCTTATGAAACACTCACAACTATTTATCGATAGCTTAATTCATCCAAAAAAACTTGCTGCCTATCGTTTATTACCGATCGGAAAGGTCATTCAATATACCTTTCTTCTAATTACTGTTGTTACAGTTTTCTCTTTTGGTCGTTTTACGGCTGGAATGTCTGTTGATGCATTTGATATGAATAGTTTAAATGGTATTACTGAATACATAGAAGACGTTAAATGGGTATTGTATCCCGTGACATTCATTATGCTTTTTGTTTTTACTACGATGCTTATTTTTGCACAAATTGCGCTCTATGCCGTAGCAGGTCTACTGATTTTAAAAGTCATGAAGCGTCGCGGTGAATACCGTCACATTTGGCGTACTACGACATTTGCCATGACTTGGGCAATTCTAATAAGTATGCTAGCAGATTATCTACCGATTAACAGTACAATTATCTCTGTTTTTTCTTTATTTTTAACTGTGACTCTACTAATCGTAGCCATCACAAAATATCCAAAACAACCAATCAAAAAATAATGTGCATGAATCCCCTCTCTTCTAAATATAGTGTAGAAAAGGAGGGGATTTTTTGCGTGCTTTTGTGTTAACAGCTATCATTATTATTTTTGCTTTTGTTGTAAAAGTAGATTTAACAGAAGGTTCATTACACCTTGCTGCCATTTTTCCGAAAGAAACTGAAAACGCCCTTTGTGAGAAGCAGCGAGAGCCAAATTATATAACTATACAGACTATTCAAGGCGATACTATTCACAGTTTATTTGCACTTCATCCCGCCAAAGTACCAATGACCTTCCCTGAACGCTTACAACTATTTTATGAATTAAATCCACACTTACAATTACAGGCTCTTGTTCCTGGTGAAAATATTAAGCTTCCGCTGTCATTTGAATTTGAAAACAAATGCGGAAAATGAAAAGTTAACGTTTCTTCCTTGTCCTTATTTTCTTACACTGCTAAAATAAATGTCAGTGACGGTCGAAAGTATGGCCCGAAAAGGAGAGAAAGTTAATGAGTGAAATTTGTCACCGTACAAATACACGTCCCGTGCGTGTCGGTAATTTAACAATTGGTGGTAGTAATGAATTATTCATTCAAAGTATGTGTACAACAAAAACACATGATGTCGAAGCAACAGTAGCAGAAATTCTTCGTCTTGAGGAAGCAGGCTGTCAAATCGTTCGCGTAGCAGTACCAGATGAACGTGCAGCTGATGCGATAGCGGAAATTAAAAAACGTATCAATATTCCATTAGTAGCTGATATTCACTTTGACTATAAATTAGCATTAAAAGCAATTGAAAATGGTATCGATAAAGTTCGTATTAACCCAGGTAATATCGGGCGTAAGGAAAAAGTTGAAGCTGTTGTTAATGCAGCTAAGGCTAAAGGTATTCCAATCCGTATCGGGGTAAACGCTGGTTCATTAGAGCGTCATATTTTAGAAAAATATGGTTACCCTACTGCAGACGGTATGGTAGAATCTGCTCTTCACCATATTAAAATTTTGGAAGACTTGGACTTCCACGATATTATCGTATCCATGAAGGCATCAGACGTAAATTTAGCGATTGAGGCCTATGAAAAAGCGTCTAAAGCCTTTGATTATCCTCTACATCTAGGAATTACTGAATCAGGTACATTATTTGCTGGTACAGTAAAATCAGCGGCTGGCCTTGGCGCAATCCTTTCAAAAGGTATCGGTAATACATTACGTATTTCACTATCTGCAGACCCTGTTGAAGAGGTTAAAGTAGCACGTGAACTATTAAAATCATTCGGTCTTGCTTCTAATATGGCAACACTTATTTCTTGCCCAACATGTGGTCGTATCGAAATTGATCTAATTTCAATTGCCAATGAAGTAGAAGAATATATTTCTAAACTTAATGTACCATTAAAAGTAGCTGTTCTTGGTTGTGCGGTAAACGGTCCTGGTGAAGCACGTGAAGCCGATATTGGTATTGCTGGTGCTCGTGGTGAAGGTTTACTATTTATGAAGGGCAAAACTGTTCGTAAAGTGCCTGAAGAAACAATGGTAGAAGAGTTGAAAAAAGAAATCGATAAATTAGCAGCTGAAATGGCAGAAAAACGTGCTGCTGAAGAAGCAGAAAAAGCGAACGCCTAAGGAGGTGCTAGTATGAAAAAGCCTCGCTTTGGTATTGATATCGATGGAACAGTGACATGTCCTAGTACTCTCATTCCACATATCAATAAACAATACAATATAAATATTACACTCGACGATGTGTGCGAATATGATTTTTTATCAGCATTTCCCCACCCTGTTGATCGTGTAGCATTTAATACATGGTTTAAAGAAAATGAGCCATATATGTATGAAGTATCTGAAGCAGCTAAAGATGCGAAAGATATTTTAAATACGTGGAAAAAAAACTACGAACTTTATTACATCTCTGCTCGTGGTGGGAATGTATCAGATGTTACGGTAAATTGGTTTAAATCACAATCTATTCCGTATGATCATATCGAGCTCATCGGTAGTCACGATAAAATTTCCGTAGCAAAAAACCATGGTGTTGATGCATTTTTTGAAGATAAGCATGATAATGCGGTTATGCTTGCGGAGGAATTAAAAATACCGGTTGTATTATTTGACACTCCGTATAATCGCCTTGCTGTTCCAGACAATGTCGTACGTGTTTATAACTGGCAAGAGGCCAACCATTTTATCACAAATTATTTTAAATAAATCAATTGGAGTCGTGTTCATGTATTGAACACGACTCTTCTTCTTTTATACATCAAGTATCCCTCGTAACCAACGCTCCACAAAATTCTCAAAGGTAATGCCATAATTTTCATAAACAGCATGGTACACGAAATAAGTTCCTAATCGCTCAAGTAATTCATCATTAATCTTCATCACAAACCGCTCCCTTTCTTCGAAAAATTTACTAAATTTTCAGATTTTTAAAACTCCAATTTCTCGACATTCTAGTGGAGGTCGCATCGTTGCAAAACCGTCACAATCTGCCGCCTTCATGCCCTTTTTTCATAGTTTTCTTTTCGTTACTATAGTAGTATCAACTTGCAATACTGGAGGGACTACTTGTGAGATGGATGACAAAGGTAGCTTGTATAACATGTCTTTGCGCGTTGCTAACTGGCTGTGGTAATCGATTATCAGAAATTAAAGACGCGGTTTCAGACATAAACTCAGCAGCAGAAACTGCAGCCAGTGCAGTTAGTCGTGATGTACATGCTGTACGAGCAATTGCCATTAACTACAAAGATACATCTTTTACGGTTAATGACCTATTTAAAACTATTTTACGTGACGTACGCTGGGATTATGACGCCGAAAAAAGTGAGCTTCATGTGAGAGGCACATGGCAAGCACCACTATTTTCTGAGCAACCGTGGGATGATACGATGAAAAAACAACTAGCAGAAACAGGCGTAGTAAAGGTTACATGCACTATTAACAACAATAAAATTGATAGCGCCCTCACAAATGTAACACTTATTTTTAATGACGAAACGATTCTAGAAATGACTGGTGAGGATGCACTTCATCACCTATATGATACATATTTACAAAAATAAACTCCGTAGCTTTTAAACAAGGTTGTTTTCTCAAAGATTGTTACTGTAAAAAAAGGCAGATTTTATCTACAAAACGTGTAGAATAAATTCTGCCTTTTTTTCTGATATAATCGGGAATTTAACTAAAGCTCCCTGTTTGTTTAAGTTTATTAATTCATACGATAAGACTTTTTATTAGCAAACAGTAGGCAAGATTAATATCTTTTACTTCCCCACTGTAAGCCCCTGCGTTCATAAAAATGGTACCGCCAACTGAACTAGGGATACCATAAGCGAATTCAAGCCCGTTAAAGAGTTTGTCTATGCGAATTCTGATACGTCAATAATAGCTACGCGGATTGCTCGGTAATAGTGTTCTCTTCTCAACTAATGGCTGTGAGGTACGTAAGGAATAATACAACCCCACGGATACCTCATTCCTTTAAGATCAAGTTAGAACCGTTCCCTAAGACGGTTCTTCCGTATAGCAATAGTTCAAACGTTTACGATTGGGCTATATAAATGACTATATCGGCTGAACCGCCTGTTTTTGTTTAATTGTTAGTGTTATTGTCTGGCAGCTTCTTCTAGGCTGTTATTCTGTGATGCTAGGTGAGGATATGTATTTTTTCTAAATAATACTTCACGATAGCTAAATATTCTCTGGAGTAATACTTAATACGAAATTCAGATGGTGTTGCAGCCGGTAAGCCGGTTACGTTAAGTCCTAAATCTTCAGCAATGGATTCGGCTCGATATAGATGGAATCGGTTTGTTACAACTACAACTGTGGAATCTTTGTCTATGTAATCCATTGAATACTGAAAGTTTTCAAGAGTTCGAGTAGATTTGGATTCGGTGATGATTCGTTGTTCATTAATACCTAATTGAATTAATGATTCTTTAATTACAGAAGCTTCAGACACAATTTCGTCCTGCCCTTGGCCACCAGAAGCTATTGCAATTGTATTTTGATTTTCTTTTAAGTATGCAGCTGCGGTTGAGATGCGCTCGAACAGCAGACTAGACGGTTGATCCCCCGATAAACGAGTACCTAAAATAATGAGGTAATCTGCATTTTCTTTCGCAGTATCTTTGCCTTGAGATACGATAAGTAAGTGTAGGCAAAGGAAAAAAACAAGTACTGCCGCGAGCAATATAGTGATATGCTTGAATATCTTCTTCATAATAACCTCCTTATACACTGTAACGATTGACATTATATAAATTATCGGTAGCAAATTTCAATATATGAGATTGTTTTAAGGCTTTTCTAAAAGATCGTTGCTATTATTTAGTCTGTGGAACTCCTTTTAATCTTAATAATCCAATCAGCTTTATAGTAAGACGAACGGAATGGTGTGATGTTCCAACTTTTCTTCACCTAACCTGCACTATTAAGTGAAGAAACAACAATCTTTGAGAAAGCATCCTTAAATGCTGACGCTTCGCTTTCGCACAGAGCAAAGCTTCCTAGGGGCGTCAGATGAGCCGCTTGGGGCAACAGATGTTTTTTGTGCGAAAGCGTAGTGTAACGTAGCGGCAGCAACAGGATGTTTTTTGTGCGAAAGCGTAGTGTAACGTAGCGGCTGGATGTTTTTTTGCGCGAAAGCGTAGTGCTAACGTAGCGGCAGCGGCTGGATGTTGGCCACGAAGGCGTTATCACAGGACGTGATGGTTTTAGCCTTCGTTCCCTACTTGCTTCAGGGTCTCATCTGTGACTGTTTAACATGACATTTTATTGACTAATTTATTTTTTCAAGGATATACAGCTTTTCTAACATTTAGTTGTTAAGAAAGCTATTTTTATGTTCATCCATAAATAAGCCCCTCCCCGAAAGAAATCTTACAATTTTGAAATATCGGGCTCTTCTAATTGAAACTGACTAAACTAGCAAGTTATAATCAAAGTATCACGTGATGGTTTGGAGGTGTTTGCATTGGGACAGAGAGATTAAAAATTGGCGAGCTTGCAGAAAAAACAGGCATTACCAAAAGGACAATCGATTATTATACAAACATTGGCTTATTAGAAGCCGAACGTTCTGCATCCAATTATCGCTACTATGCCCCTACAATGATTGAACGACTTCATATTATTGAGCAACGCAAACAACAAGGTCTTTCACTCATAGAAATACAACATGAACTAAACACTTCGCATGAAGAAATCGATGTGCAATTACTACGTGTAAAAATGCAGGATGTAACTTCTCTACTTGAACAAATAAACAAACAAGACAATAAATATATCGAAAAGATTAAAAAAAATGTTTCACCCGAAAGTATTGCGCTCATGCAATCTTTATTTTTACTTATTCATAATTAGGAGGTGACGTTCTGTTCATACAGAACGACTATTTGGAGACCATACTCAACTTATCGATTTTCACCATTTTATTAGCTTTAACTGGCTTTTTCGTAGCAACGGAATTTGCTATTGTAAAAGTACGTTCCTCAAGACTTGACCAATTAATTGCAGAGGGCAACAAGAAAGCCATTTCTGCAAAGTATGTTGTCGATCATTTAGACGAGTACTTATCTGCCTGTCAGCTTGGTATTACTGTAACAGCGCTTGGTATCGGGATGGTCGGTGAAAAAACCTTTGAATTTATGCTACACCCTCTTTTTAACTTGATTGGCATTTCAGATAAATATATGACGATCTTTACAATTGGTAGTGCTTTTGCCATTGCAACATTTTTACATGTTGTTGCCGGGGAGTTGGCACCAAAAACTGCTGCGATCCAAAAGGCTGAAACGATTACACTCCATTTTGCCAAACCTATTATGTTGTTCTATAAAGTGATGTATCCATTTATCTGGTTCCTGAACGGCTCAGCTCGAGTATTAATTGGCCTATTTGGTATGAAGCCTGCTTCAGAGCATGAGTTATCACATACAGAGGAAGAATTACGATTACTGCTATCTGAAAGCTTTGAAAGTGGTGAAATTAATAAAACAGAGCTAAAGTTTGTGAATAATGTCTTTGAATTTGATGAACGTATTGCTCGTGAAATTATGGTTCCTCGAACAGAGATTGTTGGAATTGAAAAAAATGAATCTTTTACAAATATGATTCAATTTATCGCCGATGAAAAATATACTCGCTATCCTGTTTATGATGGTGATCGTGATAATATTTTAGGCTTTATCAACGTTAAGGAATTGTTTACACACAGTTTGCTTGAACAACTTACAGACGATTCATTAATCCTTGAAGATTTCATTAATCCTGTTATACGAGTAATTGAAACGATTCCTATTCAAGCATTACTTGTGCGTATGCAAAAAGAGCGAATTCATATGGCTATTTTAATGGATGAATACGGCGGGACATCAGGGCTTGTAACAGTCGAGGATATTTTAGAAGAAATAGTAGGTGAGATTCGAGATGAGTTCGATGATGATGAAATTGCAGAAATCCGAAAAGTAAGTGACAATCACTATATTTTAAACGCAAAAATTCTCATTGAAGATGTTGAAAAACTATTAAATGTAACACTTGAAGCAGAAGAAGTCGAAACATTGGGCGGTTGGTTTTTAACTGTAAATAACGGCATTAAAGCAACTAAAAATATTGAGTTGGCCCCTTATATATTTAGTATCTATGAGCAGCAAGGCCATCGTATTCATTACATCGAAGTTCGTCCCCTTCGCAACATTTTGCCTGCTGTATTAGAAGCATAATCTGACTAATACGGTTTTCTTAATAGTTTATAACAGTTTTAACTCCATTACTATCATTTAAATGGGCCTATTCTAGTTTTTCCAAATACTTTTGTCTCATTCCATTATTAGGCATATCCATATATAATAAATATATGGATATGATTCTATTTTCAGGGGGCAATACATATGAAATTGTTTAAACTATATCATTCGGACGGTATTCATATCATTACTGACGTCAAAAAACACAAAACTAACATTGAATTAAAAACAATTACAGGTGAAGTATTATATATTATCGTCGTAACAGATGAAAACTACACAGTATACGATGATCGTTTTGCTGGTGCTTCAAAGCAATTAAATTCTGTGGAGGCATTTGATATTGACGGAAACTTCCGTAGCCTAGATTTTGATAATATGCGTTCACTCTTCAAAGAGGCATTTACGAAGCTATTACAAGAGATTGCAGAATGTGTCAATGAAAATGAGGAACTAGTAGATATTGATACACTACGTCATAAAGTAAGTGCTCAAATTAAAGGTATCCATTTCCGCGTTATTTCTGACACAAAAAAATATGAGATTTAAATATCTAACAGGCTGTCCAATCAATAGATTGCGGGATAGTCTGTTTTTTCGTTTCAATATTCAATACTTTACCCGTTAATTAACCACAGTTACCCGCGAAACAACAAACATCTCATACTACTTTCATGTATAATGGTATTTAATTATCTGAAAGAAAGGGTGTTTTGGATGAATCGTGAACAATTAATCACACTTATTTCGGAAAAACTGAAATTAATCCGTACCGAAAAAGATTTAACACAGGATCAGATGAGTGATTTACTAGGACTCTCTAAAAAAACACTTGTTCAAATTGAAAAAGGTCGTATTTATACTGGCTGGACTACAACGGTTGCAGTTTGTGCATTATGTCGAGAAAGCACAATTTTACAGCATGAGCTTGGCGGGGATCCACTTGAGGTTGTCGACTTAATCGCTAACAACGGAACATTACATCCTAAGGAAAAGACGATGGGTGGATACATATGGTGGAAAAATCTTAGCGAGTACAAAGGTTATCGTCTACAACAAAACGTCATTAGTCAGCATTTTCGAATTTTAGATACAAACAACTATCGACTACTATCAACATTCGACGAGTCAATAGTTAAGCAAGCATGGGAAAACTTTCAAGAATAATCAATTATGCCTCGACATAATTGTAGCTGTCGCTTCGCTTTCGCTACAAAAAACATTCGCTGAAAGAAGTTAAAGTACTGTACTTGCACATAACGTAGAAGCATTGCATCCAAATACTTCTACGTTATACACAAGTAGAAAGAACCTTTATAAAAGCTGTACGATACCGCCAGTAATGGACTAATTGTAATTTGGGTCTCCTGTTTTTGTTGTACCACTTCACCTCTCCTTGCTCTTTTCATTTACACCACGAGTCTTAAATTTCATTTAAACCCTATAAATGATGTGTTTTCCATAATTCCGTTAAAATAGCTGTAGCAAATTCACTCTTCCTCTATTCCAACACTATAGACGAATGAATACAGAAATGAAATCACTTCGTCATATGATAAAGTGTAACTAGAAACCGATAGTATGGAGTAATAACATTACAACCAAACTTTTGGTTAAAAGTTACATTAGTCGAAATTTGTAAAATTATTCTCTATACTAAATAATAGCTTCTCTAATACTGGAAAGGATGCTCTTTTATGGATCGAATACTAGCAATTAGTGATATACATGGGGAATTAGAACTTTTTGAAGAATTATTATTAAAAGCTAATTATGATACTGTGCAAGATCAGTTATTTTTACTTGGTGATTATATTGATCGTGGGCCTGCATCTTGTGGCGTTTTAAACTTAGTCGGAGAATTGCAGGCAAAAGGTGCACGTGTTCTATTAGGAAATCATGAAGCCATTATGCTAAAAGCCTGCCGCTCTGGTCATCCTAAGCCGTGGAATCATTGGGTGGAACTTTGCGGTGGCGAGGCAACACTTGCAAGCTATGGTTATCAGTTAGACGATTTTAAGGAAGTCATTGAAGATGAGACATTACCTAGCTTTATTCAGTCCTTACCAAAGCTCGAAGAACATTTACAGCTTATCGAAACCTTTGATACTTACATCGAATTAGAGGATGCCATTTTTGTACATGGCGGTGTTGTTCCTGGTGTAACTTTAGCAGAAACAGATCCCTTGCAATTTTTATGGATTCGCGAAGAATTTCATGCAGGTTATCAAGGCGAGAAAACTGTAATCTTTGGCCATACACCTACCTATAGACTTCACCAAAATCCAACAGATTACAGTGTCTATTTTGGCGAAAATAATATCATTGGTATAGATGGTGGAGCTGTTTTTGGAGGTCAGTTACATGCTTTAGAATGGCCAAGTCATCAAATAATATCGGTGGAAAAGGAAAAGCCAACAAGTGTAGAATAACCTGTTGGCTTTTCGTGCTGAATGAAGATAATAGTTTTAATACAATTTAAAAATAACACCTACTAAAGAGTACACAATAACCGTTGTAAATAAAATTGTCATATGGATAAGTGAGAAAACAAACATTTTTGTCGCCCACTTTATTTGATCTTTATTACTATGATAACCGTAAATACTCATCACAAGCCATGCAATGCTTAGCAATAGAGCAACAAGCATAATGCCAACACTTAAAGTGCCAAATAAAAAACTTGATAATATTAATAAGATTAAATAAAAGTTCGTTTGATAATAAGTACGACGCATCCCTTTTACAACTGGAAGCATTGGAACGCCGGCCGCTTCGTAATCAGCATGCTTACGAATGGCAATGGCATAGAAATGGGGCATCTGCCAAATAACCATAACTAAAAATAGACCAAGTATCGCAGGATGTGTAATATCAGAAGAAACAGCGGCCCAACCAATATAAGCTGGAATCGCCCCACCTACACTCCCAATTTCCGTATTATAAATCGTATGTCGTTTTGTCCACATTGTATAAGGTACTACATATAAAAATACCCCTAAAAGACCAAAGCCCGCAGCTAATGGAGAAGCAAGGGCCAACACAGCTGCCCCGATAATGAGCATGGCAAAAGCTAAAGTTAACGCTGTTTTAGCTGACATTTCACCAGTTACAGTTGGTCGACTTTGCGTACGAGGCATTATTGCGTCAATGTCGCGGTCATACACATTATTAAATGCTCCAGCAGCACCAATAACAAGTGCTGAGCCAATCGTTGCGAAAATAATTTCAGGTATATTCTCTACAAAAGTCATTTTATTTTTGTACATACCTAGCGTTAAACCAGCCCACATAGGAATTAAATTGGATTTAATGATTCCTGTTTTTACTGTCTGCGCTAAAATAGAAGAGCGTGAGGACTTCTCCAAGGACTTCTTGGAAGATTGTAGTTTGTGCTCCGTTTTTAGATTTTGTTCCATTCATCTTAATTCCTTTTCTCTCTTAATTTCTACACGCTTTACCATTAGAAAGCGACAAATTTTGCATTAGTCATATCAAATTATTATTCTACCTCTTTTAGATAGAGTCTGTCTCAATGTTCACATAAAGTACATCATTTTCTTACTCTTTATATTCTACCTAACGAAAATAGAGATACACGTTCATTCACAACATCTTCTATGATACCACCGACTGACGTGAATTTGAACCTAATTGGCTTGATTCTTTGCATATTACTATTCAAGTAAAACAAACTACTCTATACTAAGGTGTATGTTTTAACTATATAAAGGAGTGTCTACCACGTGAAATACGGATTTATCGGCCTTGGAAATATGACAACGGCCATTATTAAAGGAATGTGTAAAAGCGGAGATTTTGATCCTACTTTTATTTATGGCTATAATCGTACCAAAGCAAAAACAACAAAATTAACAACCTCTTACGGTATTCAAGCCGCAAGCTCTATTGAAGATATTATGTCGAATTGTGACGTCATTATCCTCGGTGTCAAACCCCAAATGTTACCAGATGTTTTACCAGAGGTGAAAAAGCATTTACAAGACAACCATGTCATTGTTTCTATCGCGGCAGGTAAAAACATTTCATATTTTCAAGGTTATCTATCTGAAATTACCCCTATTATTCGTGTAATGCCAAATATTAATGCGCTTATCGGTGCCTCTACAAGCTGCTATATAGCGAGTGAAGAAGTATCAGATGTGCAGCTACAGCATGTCATTTCACTGTTCGAAACAGTTGGCACAATAATCGAGGTCCCTGAACACCTATTTTCCATATTTACAACGATTGGTGGTGCTTCACCAGCCTTCACCTATATGTATATTGACGCTTTGGCACGTGCTGCTGTACGTGAAGGGATGCCAAAAAACATGGCTCTTGATATTGCAGCAAATGCAGTACTCGGCAGTGCAAAAATGATTATACAATCTCAGGAACATCCTTGGGCCCTTGTAGA
Source organism: Lysinibacillus sp. NPDC056185 (assembly GCF_047737915.1). NCBI lineage: Bacteria > Bacillati > Bacillota > Bacilli > Caryophanales > Bacillaceae > Lysinibacillus > Lysinibacillus sp. NPDC056185. Next base: position 116,927 of record NZ_JBLLLQ010000008.1, on the reverse strand, counting down.
TCAGGTATGCTCACCGGGAGGGACAACTATTCAAGGTGTATCCTCATTACAAAGTAATCATTTTGAAACAACGATTCACGATGCAGTTACTGCAGTGACCGACAAAGATCGAAGCTTATCAAAATAGAGCTTGATTGATCTACTAAAGAATAAAAATAAAACCGAGACATCTTTCATGTCTCGGTTTTCATTTCATTGAATATTATCCTGTAATTCCTGTGCTAAAAATGCAGTTAAGTCACGTAGGTTTTCTAGTGTAACACCATGACCGTCTGGATACTGCTTAAATGTCACAGTCGCTCCAAATTGCTCAAATATTTCTTTACTTTCAGTACCCCATTGCGACGGGATGACATAATCATAATCACCATGAGAAATAAATGCATGTAAGTGATCGATTGGGCGAATTGCATATTCCTCTGTCACGAATTTCGGTGTGTAGCCACTTAAAGCTACTATTCCTGTAATTAAATTACCCATTGCAAAAGCAAGTGACTGTGCCAAAACTGCTCCTTGACTAAATCCAAGCATGTACACTTTATGTGGATCAACTTGATATTCATCAATTGCCTCTAGCACAAATCGTTGTAGAGCCACTAATACTTTATCGAAAATTTCACGGTCTGGTTTACCGATGTCTTGGATTGTGAAAAAAGCATAGCCAGGCTTTTGCGTAATAGGTCCACGTAAACTAAAGATATGACATTGCTCTTTAAAGTCCTGCACTAACTGTGGTAAATCATCTTCATTGCTTCCCATTCCATGCAATAAAAAAATCGCTGGATATTTTCTATTTGGATCCATATTCGTTGGTTGTGTATGTTTAAATGTAAATGGTGTATTCATTAAAAAATTCCTTTCAGGTGAACTTAGTGTCACCTTATTATACTGCAAAAAATATCTAGACAAAAACAGGATTGCTTCGTTATCATAAATAGTTTTTGGTGCGTACGATACGACACTTGGAACACGATGTTTTTATAAACGAAAGCGTTATTATAGAACGTATGCTTTTAGCCTTCATTTCTCTCTCAACTCGCTCTAAGCACTGCAATCGACTTATATACATGACATAAAACAAATATTATCTCAACTTTTGGAATGAGCCAAACTATATTAACTTTGTCTTATTAATAAGACCATCAGTATGATAAGCAATATAGCCGTTAACTATACGAATCGTTTCTTGTGGATCTGCGTTAAATAGCACTTTTGATTGCTCTGGAGTTGAGGCAAGTACCGTTAATAAATCTATGCGCATTGAATGTCCAGCAGAGCTATAAGCATAATCGTAAACAATATCTTCCTCTGTCACATTGTCTGTCACATATTGTTTATGAAACAATTCTTTAGCGGCATCCATTTGTTCCGCGACCTGCTGACGAATACGCATTTGATGCATCAATAGCTCTTCCTCAAGTACAGTGGCCTTTAACCACTCTTTCTTTTCAAGCATCTTCAGAAATTCGTTTTCCCAAACTTGCTCATTTTCAGTAAAATACAGCATATTCATCATTAACATATCCCAAAAATCAATTTGAGACTGTGCCGATTTACGCTGCATCTCTATTACTTCTTTAAAGTGCTCCTCAATCTTCGTAATATTCATATTGCGCACTAAATGATTACATACATTTTCAATAAATTTATTTGCGACTTCTTGTGCCATCAAAAAACCCGTCCTTTATATCTACAAATCATTTCCCCACTATCATACCATGATTGTAGAAAAGAAAGAAACGGTTGACGTTTAGGTCTACAATGTAGGCTTTCATAGTTTTACATAGCAAACAAAAAAACATCCTTGTTATAAGATGAAACAAGGATGTTGCATGAACACTTTATACTTCAGATGTAGTAATTGAATCTAAAATAGACTTTGCATCATTGTGAAGCGATTGATAGTTCTCCTGTAAAATATGCGGAGGTACAGGTTTGCTGAATAAGAAGCCCTGTACAGTATCACATTTGCTGTCTATTAGATATGATAGCTGTTCTATCTCTTCTATTCCTTCTGCAACTACCTTTAACTGTAGATGCTTTGCCATAGAGAGAATCATGTCAACTAGTGCCTTATCTGTAGAGTCCGATTGTATTTTCTGAACGAAAGACCGATCGATTTTTAAACAATCTATAGGAAAATCCTTCAAATAAGATAATGACGAATAGCCCGTTCCAAAATCATCTACAGCGATCGTAATCCCAAGCGCCTTCAATTTGTGTAAAATCGTCGTCATATGATCAATATTGATGGTCATACTTTCTGTTATCTCTAGCTGTAAATATTTTGGCTCTAATTGCGTTTCCTCAAGAACATCGTGAATTATTTCAACTAAATTTTGCTGAAAAAGTTGACCTAATGACAGATTAACTGCCACTTTAATCGGTGGCAATCCAGCTGCTTCCCAACTCTTTACTTGTTTACATGCTGTTTCTAGTACCCATTGTCCTATAGGTATAATTAATCCCGATTCCTCAGCAATTGGAATGAAGACTCCCGGCGAAATCCACCCCTTTTTTGGATGCTGCCATCTAACTAAAGCCTCTACTGACTTAATTTGACCCGTATGTAAATCTAGTTGTGGTTGATATTCTAAAAAAAGCTCTTGCTTCGCTAATGCATCATGTAAATCAGTTTCTAATAAAAGTCGTTCTGTCGTTTCATTAGATATTGAAGACTCATAGAACCTAATGCGTGTTGGCGTTTTCTGTGCTTCGTGCATGGCATAAAATGCAAATCTAATAAGTTCCTCTTCCCTATAAGAATCAGTTGGAAATAAAGCAATACCAATATTTAATTGACTATTGAGAGAAAAATGTTGTACTTGAAATGATTCTTCCATGACAAGTTGGAGCTTTTGACTTAGCTGCGTCAATTGATGGGTATCATTCACCTGATCAATATAAACGACAAAATAATCTTCTCTTAGTAAGCATAGTAAATACTTTTCTGGTAAAACATTTTTCAATCTTTGCGCGATTAGACTTATCATTTGGTCTGCATATGTACTACCTAAAGACGCTTTAATAGCAGCAATTCTTTCTATACCGATAGCAAGAATTGCCTTTTGGGATTTAGATATGTATAACTCTCTCTTTAATGATTCCATTAAAAAACGTTCATTTGGTAAATTCGTAATCTCATTATGGTAAGCCATATGATGCATCTTTTCACGAGATTTTTCTAAATGCTCTTGTGTATCAACTAACTGCTGAAAAGGTTTTTCGATAGATGAAAAATAAATAGCTCTAAATAAAAGATAAGATGCACCTAACTCAAACATATGTCCTATGAAGTTTTTAATATCAGAAACATCTTGATACATGGTATAAAGAAAATCACTCATTATTAAATAAATCGAACTACATAATAATAAAAATATAATTTTAGGTGCTTTTTTAAACTTTAGAAGTAATAGAGCCATAATCACCAAATGGAAAGCTACAGCTATATATTGCAAAGTATTTTTTAAAACAGTGGGACCTTCACTTTCTATCAAAAGTGGTGGCAATATAGGCGTTGGGGCATAGATAACGACAAAACAACCCGTGATTATTACAAACGGTAAGCTATAAATAAACCAACGATAAATCGATTTTATTTCCTTTTCCTTTATAAAAAAAATAATGAGAAAACCAATCGATAATAGTAATCGACAAAACATGTAAAACCATGTTGATGCATACGGCGTACTTTCAGTAATAAAAAATGGCATTCCTTTATAGGAAAGTGCGTGAGCCATTTCTAATAAGCTAATCGTTAAAAATAATGACCCAGCATAGAGGACTTTATTCGATAAAATATAAGGCGTAATTAACCATGCCTGAATCGAAATAGACATTGTCACTACAGTAATAAGCATTTCCATCATTAAATGAAGCGTTACATAATTGTTCTCTCCAAATATCCAATAAAATTTATCACTACCCAAATCAATTACGATTAATAACACCAGTGATAATAGGATAAATTGAATGCCCTGCTTCACAAATGAAAAATCTTCATTAAATTTCCACATCATAACACCCCTTCTTAATCTCTAAATAATCTCCTTCCATATACTGTTTTATTGATGCATTTAGGATAATTATACTATAAAACTATCACTAAAAACCAACTTTTCAACTAAATAAAAATAAAAATTTAGGACTAAATATTAAAATAAAGTGAAGCTTCAATCAGTAGGAGGGGTTCTTCATCCTACACTGAATATTAATCTTCACTTATCAGGCTTTTTCGAGATAAAAAGTATCACTACAAAAAACATGTGCTGAATGAAAATAAAAAAGATGCCTCAACTTATTGAGACATCTAATAATTTTTATGAAAATACATAGCTATCCATATTATCTATCGTATTTTGGATCGCATCTTTTAAGGAACGCTGATGTTCGCCACAATCAGCTATTGCCTCTTCTAATGTAATCGCAGCATTTGCCATAAACGGTGCCATTTGCAAATCTTTCGCTAATTGAATAAGAACAAGTGCTTTATTCCATTTCCAACGCGCATTTTTTGGATCCAAGTTAATAGCTTGCTCTAAGTAGCCAAGTGCATCAAATGGCAACCACCCAAAGCGATGCATCGTTTGACCTGTGATGCCCCAATATAACGCCTTGTTAGGGTTTTCTTTTACTGCTTGTCTAAAACAATGGACACTCTCATTGTAATGATGTGCAAACAAAAACAGTTCACCTTGTGTAAAATATGATTGTGCCTTTTCATTTGAAGTACCTGTTGTTGCTACATCCTCAAGTTCTTTAATACGCTTTGAAAACTCTGTTTCATCTTTTATCGCACGAATTTCGACTACGGTATCCGATTCAGGATAACTTTCATCCGCTCGTTCTGCATGTTGAGTTTCAACAACCAGTGCAGGCTTTGGATAGCTAGCAAAATCGTACTCTTCTAATAATTTAATATATTTATCAGCTAACACTTTCTCATTTTCATCTGTAACTTGTTTAGCCGCCTCATAACACTTCATTAGCTCACCATTATAAAAATAATCATCCATTGTCATTCAATATTCCTCCAATGTACAACTCTTCAGTATATTTAGTATACACTACAAAATTCAATTATGCCTCGGCATAATTGCGTCCGGAGGCTCTAACTAGAAGTTAAAAAAAGACTGTTCAAAAATAACTTTTGATCCAGTCTCTGCTTTACTTATTTTTTTAATACTTCTTTATTTAAAAATGTGCGTAAATCTTCTTCTGATAAGGCACCTACAAAACGTTTAACCTCTTTACCACCTTCAAAGTGAATGAATGTTGGTGTGTATTCAATGTTATATTTATCCCCTAATTCTCCGTATTCATAAACATTTATTTGGGCAATATCAACACCAAGCTCCTTGGCAATAGGCATTAACTCAGGTGTAAAAGCTTTACAGTGCATACAAGTTGGACTGAAGAAATAAGCATTTACATCTTCACCAGCTTTTATTTTTTTTTCAAGCTCGTCAGGCAACATAATATTTTGGTAATTTTTATCATCCAATTGATCAATTGTTTCTTGTTTTAGTTCTTTGTCGCCATAAAGTTTCTCTGCGTTTTCTAATTTGCTATTGTTCGAGACTTTTGTTAGCACAATAATTACTGCAAATAACAAAACAATTACTGAGCCAATAATTAGTAGTTTTTTCATGGGAATGTGTTCCTCCTTTTTTACACCAAAAAATCCTAGTTTTAGTGTATCCGCGATTGATTATAAAGTGTTTTTAAAACCTAGTAAACTAATAAGTCTTCGGAAATAAGTTTTTCCATAATTCAAACATAATCTGGCCCAAATTTGGGAACATACATATAGAATGCTCAATACGAATATGGAGTGGTTAATATGAAACACACTATCCGAAATATTTTTCAAATTTATAAAAGTGATATCCATAATATCTTAACAAACTGGGTAGTTGCTGTCATTATTGGTGGACTCATTTTTTTACCTTCTCTTTATGCGTGGCTCAATATTTATGCATCTATGGATCCCTATGCACATACAGCCAACATGAAAATTGCTATTGTCAATGAAGACACAGGAGCGAATGTTAGAGGAGAAGATATTAATGTCGGTAACGAGGTAGTAGACAATTTAAGTACCAATCAAAACTTTACTTGGGAATTTACTTCTCATGAACAAGCCATTGATCATTTAAAAAATGGAAACTATTTTGCGGTTATTGTTGTCCCCAGTGATTTTTCTCAAAAACTGACCTCCATATTATCAAATGTGCCTACTAAAGCGCATATCGATTATTATGTAAATGAAAAAATAAATCCAATCGCACCTAAAATTACAAGTAAAGGTGCAAGTGGACTGACGCAACAGGTTTCTAGTGAGTTTATCTCAACTGTCAGCGGAACACTTTTTTCTATTTTTAATACGGTCGGTGTGGAGATGGAAAAGGAAATTCCAGATTTTAAGAAATTCGAAAATTACATTTTTACAATCGAACATAACCTTCCTGATATCGGAACGTTTTTAGCAAAAACTGCTAAAGGCGGAAAAGAAGCTGAGACTTTACTGAACCACACGATTACCCAAGTTCCTGAGGTTGAAAAATTAACAAATGATGGTCTAACAACTATCAACTCAGGCTTAAAATTGATTAATGAAGCTGATACATTGTTCAACCAGTTGTCCCCTATCATAAAAAAAGATCTAGAAACTGTACAAAATATTGCCCAACGATTTACAGATATAATAGGGAAAATACAAAATGCTAATGTGGATTCAGCTACCATTGCACAAATAAAGGATACGATTAAAAATCAACTGGATGCATCCCGTGATAAAGTAAACTCTAGCATCCAAACACTCGAAGCACTTCAAAAATTAACACAAGCTGATGCTTCGACTCGTAAACAGCTTGAAAACAAGGTGCAAAACATCCTGACGGCCCTACAGCAAAACAATTCTGAAGATGTTAAGACTTTGCTAACAAATAATAAAATTATTGAACAGCTTGAAGCTATCCGTGGAGATTTACAGGCAAATCCTAGTTTTACTGATTATTCTTTAAGCTCTTTAACAGCATTAAATCAGCTGAATACTTTATTAACGGACGCCTCAAATAAAGTACAGCAATTAAATAATATTGATGTCGAAACAATCAAAAAAGATCTTGCCGATGTTCAAAATGTTGCACAAAATGCTTCTAACAATCTTCATCAATTTCTTACTAATTATAACGATCATCTAGAACCACAAATTCATACGACCTTGACTTCTGCAAAAAATACGTTAACAAATGCATCAACCATGCTAACAAAAGTAAAAAGTGTACTGCCTCAGGCTACAGATCGTTTAACAAATGCTAAAAATATGTTAGCAACAGCTAATAAGACAATTGGTACAGTACAATCAGATTTTCCTGCTTTAAGTACAAAAATTAAAGATCTTGCAGACAAACTAAGAAAATTAGAAAGCGAAGCTGATATTTCTGAAATCGTTCAATTATTGAAAAACGACGTTAACGCCGAGCGAGATTTCTTTGAGGAGCCTATTAAGCTTGAGGAACATAGAATGTTTCCAATTGCTAATTATGGAACAGCTATGACACCTTTTTACACTGTGCTTTCCATTTGGGTTGGTTGTTTATTATTAATTTCTCTTTTATCTGTAGATATTCACGACAATAATCAATATAGTATTCGCCAAATATACTTTGGACGTTTATTAACATTTGCAACTTTTTCATTTATTCAAACGCTCATTATTACAATAGGAGATATTGTTATTTTAGATGGGTCAATTAGTGCTCCTTACTTCTTTATTCCATTTGGGCTATTTATTAGTTTAGTGTTCATTACGGTTGTCTATACGCTAGTATCCGTATTCGGAAATGTTGGAAAAGCGTTAGCCATTGTTATGTTAGTGTTGCAAATTGCCGGTTCCGGTGGCACATATCCTGTAGAATTACTACCAAAGTTTTTCCAAATGATAAATCCATTTCTTCCGTTCACTTATGCGATTGGAATGATGCGAGAGGCAGTTGGTGGTATTATTTGGTCAAAGGTCTGGATTGATCTTGCCTTTTTATCTTTCTTCTGGCTCATTTTCATTCTATTTGGTTTCTTCATGAAAAAATTACTGAGTGAGAAAATGGAACTTTTAATGAACAAAACACGCGGATTAGATATATTTCATTGATTTTCACTTGCCTCCTTGTAAATGTTTCGACGAACAATGTTATAATGGAAGTATTGTAAACATGTAGGAGGCGCTTTCGTTGAAAAAACTACTATCTATTTTTACTTTGTCGTTATTAGTGTTAAGTGCTTGTGGTGAAGATCAGCAGGCTGTTGAAAAAAATCAGAATGCCGCGCAAAAAGAAGCTTCACATGAAGAACATGGACATGCTTCTGGAGATATTCAGGAGGAAACTGCTTCTGCTGATGTTTTACCATCGTTTTTAGATAATAAATCAGAAGATATTCGTTTAGTGTATCAAATTGCTGGTCAGTCTACAGAAATTTTAGAATGGATGCCATGTTATTGTGGATGTGGCGAATCAGCCGGACATAAAAGCAATTTAAACTGCTTTATTGAGGAAAAACGTAAGGATGGCACAATTGTTTGGGATGATCACGGTACTCGTTGTCTCGTTTGCCTAGAAATTGCTGTACAGTCTGCAAAAATGCATAAAGATGGTATGAGCCTGAAAGAAATTCGCCAAACAATTGATAACACATATAAAGAAGGCTATGCAAAACCAACACCGACTGATATGCCTGCATAATAACAAAAAACTCATCGTTCTGATGAGTTTTTTTGTTATTTAACGAGTCGTAACACCGTTTTAAAATGTGGATGATCTGCACGTTGTAGTAACTCGTATAAAATCATTTCCACGCTTGTTGGTAAAATTCCAAGTGCCTTCATCTTCTCAAGCCCAATCTCTTTGTTGGCCTTTGTACGAGAGGACACGGCATCTGCAACAACTTCAACCTCAAACCCTTGTTCTTTTAGCTGTCGAGCTGTTTGGTAGACACAAATATGTGTTTCGATACCTGTCACAATAAATTGAGAACGACCACTTGCCTTCATTGCATCGACAAACTCTTGCTCCTGGCATGCACTAAAAGCCATTTTAGCTATAGGTTGTTGACCTTGAATATGCTGAGCAATATCTAATGCTGTCCCACCTAAACGGCTAGGATTTTGTTCGAGCCATAAAATAGGTACCTCCAAAGCTTGCATAGCTTGTACCAGCTTGGCCACATTTTCAATCACCGCTTCACTTTCGTCAACAATTGTCGCTAACTTCCCTTGGACATCGACGACAACTAAACACGCTTCTTCTATTGTAAACATTTAAAACACCCCTTCTATCCGTATTCACAATTCATTATACCGAAAGTTACTTGGTTTATGTTGTAGGTTAGAATAATTCCCCGCCCGAAATTTGATTAGTTTTTATGTAAACCAATATTATTTTTAATATAAACCATATTTAAAACTGAATCAGTGCTAGAAATCAGTCAATGTTGGCTGCTTTTTTTGTTCCTATCTCTCTACCTAACTATCCCTAGACTACACCTACGGAAAGCGTCCTTCTGGAGTGGAATGTGCAAACGAGTACTTATTTAGCAAAAGAGATTTCATTTAAACAAACACGAACATTTTATAATTCTACCGTTTTAGCAACGTGTAAATCACGAAACATCAACTCATATATACACATCCATTTTCAGTTTGTTCGTATTTAAAGCCAAAACGCTATTATGAATTTTAACTCAATTGTGTATATTTTGTTGCGAGCCTGTCATTATTCTGCTCGAATAGTGAGAATTTTATTTTTTCTCTTGAAAATTAAGTTATAATCCAGTAAAGTGCTTTTAACGGTCAGTATTCCGCTTAATCTAATACCTATATATATAAAGTTGCTAGATGACTATGAACTGATTGTAAAAGCCCGATAGATTCAAATTAGTAGGGACTAAAAACCCTATGATTAAGGTTTAACCTTATAAAACAAACAAGGAGTGTACCACTTTGACACAACGAGCATACAATTTTAACGCAGGCCCTTCTGCCCTACCACTAGAAGTATTAGAAAAAGCCCAACAACAATTAGTAAACTTCCGTGACTCAGGCATGTCAATTATGGAAATGAGCCACCGTAGTGCCATTTTCGACGAAGTACATAATGAAGCAATTGCTTTATTGAAAAAGCTTTATGCTATCCCAGAAAACTATGAAATCCTTTTCCTACAAGGTGGAGCTAGTCTTCAATTTACTATGATACCGATGAACTTCCTACAAGCAGATCAAAAAGCAAGCTACGTATTATCAGGATCATGGTCTGAAAAAGCTTTCAAAGAGGCTAAATTATTTGGTACGCCCGTAGAAGCTGCTAGCACAAAAGAAAATAAATACCGCAATATCCCAACTTTAGCAGACATTCAATTCAATGAAGAGGATGCCTATTTGCATATCACTTCAAACAATACGATTTACGGTACACAATGGAAGGAATTCCCTGAAACAGGTAATGTACAATTAATTGCGGATATGTCTAGTGATATTCTTTCTAAGCCAGTTGATATAAGTAAATTTGGTCTTATTTATGCAGGTGCTCAAAAAAATCTTGGTCCATCTGGTGTAACAGTAGTCATTATTCGCAAAGATTTGTTAGAGAAAGCGAATAAAAATATTCCTACGATGCTAAAATACTCAACGCACGCTGACAGCAACTCTTTATACAATACACCACCAACTTTTGGTATCTATATGTTAGGTGAAGTATTAAAATGGGTAGAATCAAAAGGTGGCGTTGCTGAAATTGCCAAGCATAATGAATTAAAAGCAAAAGTAATTTATGATGCTATTGACAATAGCAATGGATTCTATACTGGTCATGCAACACCTGAAAGCCGTTCTTTAATGAACATCACTTTCCGTGTTGCTGATGAAGAGCTTGAAAAACAATTCCTTGCAGAAGCAAAAGCAGCAGGATTTGTTGGACTTAATGGACACCGTTCTGTAGGCGGCTGCCGTGCTTCTACTTACAATGCTGTACCATTAGAGGCTTGTGAAGCATTACGTGACTTCATGGTAGAATTCCAACAAAAACATCAATAATATAATAAAAAGACGAATGATAAATCATTCGTCTTTTTACTATTTACAGAAAGAAGCCATATACCCGTATAGCAGCAAATACCTTCTATTCAATATTAAAGAAAATACATCTTTTTAAATGCCTAGCGGACATATTACCAATCTCCTTTCACTCAAAAATCATAGATTATTAGAGCGATGCGCAATAATAGTCGGGAAAGACCTTTGTACAAAAAAGGGGTGGTTCCAAATGAAACCTCACTTGGAACTACCCCTTTCTTCAAATATTGTCATGTCAGATTTTACAAAGTTTCATGCTTACACTCTGGACATTTACCATAGATCTCAAATTTATGATTTTCAATTTCATAGTCTGGCAGCTTTTCTCCAAGCATTTCCATAGGGCAGAGATTTAGCTCCTTAACATTGCCGCAATCCATACAAATAAAATGATGGTGATGATGTTCAGATTCACAATGCATACGGAAATTTCGTTCCCCAGATAACTCAGTTTCCTCCAGTATTCCTAGCTTCACAAACGTTGAAAGGTTGCGATAAATCGTATCAAAACTCATACCTGGAAAATCTTTTTTCAAAACATCTAATAAATCTCGAGCAGTTAAATATTTATCTGTTGCTGCAAACATATCTAATATTAACTCCCGTTTATCTGTTTTTTTAAAGCCGTTTTCTTTTAAAATTTCCCACGCTCTTGAAACATTCACTGCGCTACCTCCTCCCGTTTTGTAGCCATTTTAAAAACTATTTTCTTCACTAGTATTACAAGTAACAAAATTAAGATAGAAGTAACGACAATTGTACCACCGGGTGCTAAATCTAAATAAAAAGCACTGACTAAACCGATTAACACAGCCGTTTCGCCAAAGACAATTGCATAAATGATTGTTTGCTTAAAGCCCTTTGCAAGTCGCATTGCAGCAGCCACAGGTAACGTCATAAGTGATGATACAAGTAAAATACCGACGATGCGCATACTTGCAGCAATAACAAGCGCTGTAACGATCATAAATAAGAGATGAATCCAACGTGCAGGCAGACCGCTAGCTTTAGCATATTCCTCGTCGAAAGATAAAACAAAAAGTTCCTTAAAAAATATAAATAAAAAGATAATGACAACGGCAGCAATTCCTACCACTACCCATAAATCCTGACGTGATACAGCTGACACTGAACCAAATAAATAGCTCATTAAATCCGTGCTAAAGCCACTCGCAAGCGAGATAAATATAGCACTAATACCTATCCCACCTGACATAATAATTGGAATAGCAAGCTCTTCATAGTGCTTATATAAACGTCTAAGACGCTCAATTAAAACCGAACCGCTGACAGATGCCAATATGCCTAAGTAAATCGGATTTAGCATTGCTAAAGCTGTAACAGATTGACTGATATATAAGCTTCCCGCTATTCCCGCGAGTGTCACATGTGACAAGGCATCAGCAATAAGCGAAAGCCTGCGAACGACAATAAAAACACCTAATAGCGGTGCCAATATGCCAATTAATAGCCCAGAGAAAAAGGCATTTTGTAAAAATTCATAGTTAAAAATTGCTTCAATCATTATACCTTCTCCTTCTAGTGAATCTTTCTCACTGAATGGCCATACCAAGCATCAAGCGCATCATGAGAAATTGTATCAAATTCATTTTTGTAACCGTGGAAATGTATAGTTTGATTTAAACATGCTACATGACTGATACGATTCGACACTGTATCAACATCGTGTGTAACAAGAATCATTGTAATTCCCTGTTCCCGATTTAATTTCGCCAGCATATCATAAAATGACTGCACATTCTCATGATCAATGCCGACAGTTGGTTCATCCAATATTAGTAGCCTCGGTTCACTAACTAATGCTCTTGCAATAAAGACACGTTGCTGTTGCCCACCAGATAGCTCACCAATATTACGATTGATAAATGCTTCCATCCCAACAGCTTTTAATGCTTCCAATACTTTTTCCTTTGCATCTCGTCCAGGTCTTTTAAATAATCCTAATTTTTTCGATAATCCACTTTTCACTACTTCTTGGACAGTTGCTGGAAAACCCGAATTGAAGGCATTAGATTTTTGTGACACATACCCTATCCATTCACGATGCTTAAAAGTTGAACTTGGTTCACCAAATAGCTTTATTTCTCCAGACATTGGTTTTAGTAATCCTAAAATAATTTTTAATAATGTAGATTTCCCTGAACCATTCGGACCAAGAAGTGCTAAAAAATCTCCCTCTTCTACACGGAAAGAGATATTTTTTAATACTTGCGTATAGTCATATTGAAAAGACACATTTTCAATGTCAATTAATGATTTTTTCATGTATGTTCTCTTCTTTCTAATTCATAATCATTACGATTTAACAAGTTGTAAGTATATATGAAAGTACAGTTTTTGTAAAGAAAATAAGATTGCTATTCTACTGTTTTCGATTTCGAGTTGGTATAGACATTGATTCTAATACATTAATGTGAAGCTTTTTCATAGCTAGCACGACGTTCACAAGAATGATTTTTGTTTCAAGAAACTAAACAACTTTAAAAGGAGGATTAGCTTTGAGTATTCAATTTTTACAGCAATTAACACAAAGTAGTGATAAGGAAGTTGTTGCGATTGCACGTGCTGAAGGATTTGAAATTACTACTTCTGAAGTAAGAAAACTCCGGCCTTATTTGGAGCAATTCTCATTTACGTGGCTCTTTTTAGGTATTCCAAAAGATATTCTTGTAGAGGTAGAAGCTGTTTTAGGTAGAAAGCGTTCCAGACAACTAATTGCATTGTTTACGAAATAATCAATTTCTCCAGGCGTAATTGTAGCTGACGCTGTGCTTTCGCTACAGTAAACATTGCCGCTGTCGCTTCGCTTTCGCACAGATAAATTGCCACAGGACGTGGCGTTCTTAGACTGAGTTCCTCTATTTTAGTATGTGTTTAGACACCCATTGAAATAAAGGATCGCATCAGCATTCATCTCATCACCATGAAAATAAAAAAAGCCCGAAAATCAGCAACTATACCGCTGATTTCGGGCTTTTTATTCTATCCTCTTAGAGCATCGATTAACTCTGGTTTAAACTCTTCATTACGAAGCATTTCAATTTCATGTTTATAAGGAGCCGATTTTGATTTGGCATCACTATTTAAAGCAACAAATGGTGTTTCTAAGATTTTAGGAACCTCCATTAATTGTGGATGATGCACAATATTTTTTAATGCATCAAAGCCAATATGACCAAAGCCAATATTTTCGTGACGGTCTTTTCCTGCACCACGAACATTTTTTGAATCATTGATATGCAGGACTTTGATACGATCAACACCTATTAATTTATCAAACTCATTTAAGACGCCATCAAAATCTTCTACAATATTATAACCAGCGTCATGCGTATGACATGTATCAAAGCATACTGAAAGACGCTCATTATGTGTTACGCCATCTATAATTTTAGCAAGTTCTTCAAAGGAACGACCACATTCAGTTCCCTTTCCCGCCATTGTCTCTAATGCGATTTGTACAGGGTAATCCTGTGACAGTACTTCATTTAAACCTTCAATAATCTTGGCAATACCTGCGTCTGCTCCCGCACCGACATGGGCACCTGGATGCAATACAATTTGTGTTGCTTCCAACGCTGCTGTTCGTTCGATTTCAGTTTGTAAAAAATCTACACCTAGACGGAAAGTTTCAGGTTTTTCTGTGTTCGCAATATTAATAATGTATGGAGCATGGACAACAATATTTGTCATGCCATGCTCTTTCATGTGTAGTAAACCATTCATAATATTAAGATCAGCAATTGCTTTACGACGAGTATTTTGCGGAGCTCCTGTATAAATCATAAAGGTATTTGCCCCATATGAGAGAGCCTCTTTACTTGATCCGAGCAGCATTTCTTTTCCACTCATTGAAACATGTGATCCAAGTAGCATTTAAATGCCTCCTTATTTTTTACCGCGAGCTTTTAAACGACGTTCACGTTTTTTAACTTTTTCCATTTCCCATTTCATATTACGCTTGTATCCTGGTTTTACTTTTTTCGGCTTACGCACTAATGCTTTTGCTTTCGCATCGATTTCATTTTCATGCTTCACACGATTTTTACGTGCATGGCGATCTTTTAGTTCAGTCCATTCGCCATCTTTTACATCTTTTTGAACAAATGGAATACCCATTTTCTCAACACGTACTACTGCATCCTCATCTGATGGCTCAAACAACGTGATAGCAGTTCCTTTATTCCCTGCACGCGCTGTACGTCCCACACGATGAATAAAGAATTCTAAGTCCTCTGGAATTTCGTAGTTAATGACATGTGAAATTCCTTGAATATCGATACCACGTGCCGCAAGATCTGTTGCAACGATATATTGATAGTCCAATTCTCGAATTTGCTTCATCATCTTCTTACGATCACGTGGACTTAAGTCACCATGTATTTGACCACAGCGAATCCCGTTTTCATTTAAGTAGCCAGCAACGTGCTCTGCTGTTTTACGTGTGTTGGTGAAAATTACAGCTAAAAATGGATTGATTCCTTCAATAACTTCCAACAAACGTTTGTTACGTGATTTAGAACGCACTGGTACAAGCACAAAGTCAAGTCCTTCTGCGACAGGGCGTTTATCGTTCATATGGACATGAACAGGTGCTTCCATATATTTTTTTAAGAAAGGCTGAAGCTTTTCTGGAATTGTTGCTGAGAATACAAACATTTCAAGGTTTTCTGGCATTTGGGAAGCAAAACCATCGATTTCCTCTATAAAGCCCATATCGAAGGCTAAATCTGCCTCATCGACAACTAAAATTGGTGCCGTATGCACAAATAACGCTTGCGCTGAAACGAGATCACGAATACGTCCTGGCGTTCCGACAACAATTTGTGGTTGCGTTTTTAACTTATCAATGGAGCGTTGCTTGTCCGTACCTCCAATAAATAGTTTCGCTTGAATAGTTGTTCCTTCAATTAATTGATTTAATGCATCAAAAATTTGTTGTGCAAGCTCACGTGTAGGTGACGTAATAACAGCTTGTACTTCCTGCTTGTCAGCATTAATTCGTTGCACAATAGGAATTAAAAAACTATGTGTTTTTCCCGTCCCTGTATGCGCTTGTCCGATTGCACTCTTTCCTTTTAATAGTAGCGGAATGATTTCCTTTTGAATCGGCGTTGGTTCTGTAAAGCCAAGTTTTGCAATTGCGTCCTGCAAAAATGGCTGAAAATTATAATCAGTATATTTTGACATAATTCGTTCCTCCTAACATCTTTCTCATTGTATCATGATTCAACTTTTAGGTATATTAACGTCCTATTATCTAAAGCATGAACATAATTGTATATTTTTATCATAGCTGTAGCGAAGCCCTTATCAAAGTTACTCGAAATACTGTGAATATGCAATAAAAAAAGCGCTAACCTTTGTTTTTTGATACACTTTATATTTATTATTTTGTCGACAAGCGGATAGCACTATAATGCTATTGGAAAAATCCAAGAATTAGTATTTTTTATGTCAATTTATTGTTAACTAATGCTTTGAAGAATTACCATATGTTACGATAAAAATGTAAGATACTAGAGGAGGTTGACTTATTATGAAAGCAGCAAGATGGTATAAAGCAAAAGATATCCGTGTAGAGAACATTGAAGAACCAGTAATTTCACCTGGAAAGGTAAAAATTAAAGTACATTGGACAGGGATTTGTGGTAGTGATTTACATGAATACGCAGCTGGCCCAATATTCATTCCTGTGGAACAACCTCACTATGTCAGTAAAGATATTGCGCCAATTGTTATGGGACATGAGTTCTCTGGTGAAGTAGTAGAAGTTGGCGAAGGCGTTACAAAGGTACAAGTTGGAGATCCTGTCGTTGTAGAACCTATTCTTGCATGTGGCGAATGTGCTGCTTGTAAAAAAGGGAAATATAATATTTGTAAGCACCTAGGATTCCACGGTCTTTCTGGCGGTGGCGGAGGTTTCTCTGAATATACAATGGTAGATGAAAAAATGGTACATAAAATGCCTAAGGGGCTTTCCTATGAACAAGGTGCACTTGTTGAACCAGCGGCAGTAGCATTACATGCAGTTCGTCAAAGCAAACTAAAAGCTGGCGATACAGCAGCTGTCTTTGGTACTGGGCCAATCGGTCTTCTTGTAATCGAGGCATTACGTGCAGCTGGAGCAGCCGAAATTTATGCGGTAGAGCTTTCCGCAGAGCGTGCTGCTAAAGCATTAGAACTTGGCGCTACGGCCGTTATTAATCCTAAAGATGAGGATGCAGTAGCTCGTCTACATGAATTAACAAATGGTGGCGTAGATGTTGCATTTGAAGTAACAGGTGTTCCTGTAGTATTACAGCAAGCTATTGATTCTACAACATTTGAAGGAGAAACAATTATCGTTTCTATTTGGGAAACTGAAGCTTCTATTCTGCCAAACAATATCGTACTGACAGAGCGTTCTGTAAAAGGGATTATTGCTTATCGCGATATTTTCCCAGCCGTTATGGAATTAATGAAACAAGGTTACTTCCCTGCTGAAAAACTTGTAACGAAACGAATTACTCTTGATGAAGTCGTAACAGAAGGCTTCGAGGCACTAATGAAAGAAAAAAATCATATTAAAATCCTTGTAAATTCACAAGCTTAATTTATTTATAGCGACAGGTAGAGAAAACTAAGAAGCTTTTCTCTACCTGTTTTTATTTGTTAAATTTTTATCCCTCTATTGCTCATCATCATAACGTAGGGTTGATTTCCGTTCCGACTGGGCGCTTTGTTGTTGCTGTCGCTACGCTTTCGCACAGATAAAACAATTGCTGACGCTTCGCTTTCGCACAGAGCAGAGCTTCCTGGGGCGTCCGATGAGCCGCTTCGCTTCGCTGCAGGGTCTCATCTGTGACGCTGATCCCCGAGGAGTCGCCCAGCCTCCACTCCAATCAACTTATATACATGGTAAACTTATTAACAAATGTCATCCCTAACTTTTGGTGATGAACCTATTTCTCATCCATTTTTTTTATAATATCTAGATTGGCCATTAGGTAGTTTACCTTATTTTCTCCAAAAGTTCCCAACGTCCGTTTTTCCGTATTTGCTGCTATAATTTTTTCAATCTCATCCTTCGCAAGCCCACTTGCTTGGGCAATTCGATCGACTTGTAATTCTGCAGCCTTCACACTAATATGCGGATCCAAACCTGAGCCTGAAGCGGTCATTAAATCAGCGGGTATGTCTTGTCGTTTTACGGATGGGTTTGCTAGTAAAAACTTCTCGATATCTGCTTCTATCCGTTTCTTTAATTCTGGATTGGATGGTGCATAGTTAAACGTTCCAGAGCTAACACCACTATAGTTCACCTGGCCATTTTCGTCTGGTATCGTATCCTCTTTCGTATAGACATTATAATTAACAGAGGAGACACGCCCCCAAAAATATTCCGGTGCAGTAAAAGCTTGACCGATTAATTCTGAACCAACAGCTTCACCATCTGCTTCTATTAAACTACCATTTGCTTTATGATGAAATAACCCTTGAGCTAATGCAGTTACTGCAAATGGGTATATAAAACCACATAAAACGAACATTGTCATTGTGATTAAAAATGCTTGCTTTGAATTCTCAAAAAGTTTTCGCATGTCCTTCCTCCTATAACCCAAACGTATGGAATAGTGGTCCAACTAGTAAATCAATCAACTTAATGCCGATAAAAGGAGCGATAATACCGCCTACGCCATAAACAAGTAAGTTTTTATTTAATAATTTTTCAGCACTCATCGGCTTATACTTAACACCCCTCATTGCAATAGGTATTAATAGTGGTATAATCACTGCGTTAAAAATTAAAGCAGAAATTATCGCACTTGATGGAGAATTGAGATGCATAATGTTTAATGTCCCCATCTCTGGTACTGCGACCATAAGCATAGCTGGAATAATTGCAAAATACTTTGCGATATCATTTGCAATACTGAACGTTGTTAACGCACCTCGAGTCATGAGCAACTGCTTCCCTATTTCTACAACTTCAATAATTTTAGTAGGATTTGAATCTAAATCGACCATGTTCGCAGCTTCCTTTGCTGCATTTGTTCCTGAATTCATGGCAAGACCTACGTTAGCTTGTGCTAATGCAGGGGCATCGTTCGTCCCGTCACCAGTCATAGCTACTACTTTCCCTTGTGCCTGCTCATCTTTAATAACTTGAATTTTGTCTTCTGGCTTACTTTCTGCAATAAAACTGTCCACCCCTGCTTCCTTTGCAATAGCTGCTGCGGTTAATGGATTATCTCCTGTACACATGATCGTTTTAATACCCATTGCTCGAAGCTGATCAAAGCGTTCCTTGAGTCCGGCCTTTACGACATCCTTTAAGTAAATGACACCTAAAATTTTATCGTTTAACGCTACTACTAGTGGTGTTCCGCCAACAGAAGATACTTGTTGAATCAGCTGTTCCAAATTTGTAGGAATGCTATGATCTGTTTTTAAGCTCTCTTTTTTTATCGTATCATAGGCTCCTTTTCGAATTTTTGTGCCATCCTTCATATCCAAACCACTCATACGAGTCTGTGCGGTAAAGGGAATATGTTCACTTGATCTGATAATGTTTTCTTCATCCTTAGTATTCACTCCTAATTCACAAGCAAGTGACAAAATAGACTTTCCTTCAGGTGTATCATCTGTTAAAGAACTAAGCCATGCAGCTTGCATTAAATCTTTACTGTCCACACCTTTTACTGGGAGAAATTCAGCTGCCATGCGATTTCCATAAGTGATAGTTCCAGTTTTATCTAAAATTAATGTATCTACATCTCCACATGCCTCTACTGCTCTTCCAGACATCGCAATAACATTAAACTGAGTAACTCTATCCATTCCTGCAATACCGATTGCCGACAATAATCCACCAATGGTTGTAGGAATTAAACAAACTGTAAGAGCAATTAACGTTGCGATAGAAATCGGTACATTTAAATAAGTTGTCATTGGATAGAGCGTCACAACAACTAATAAGAAAATAATCGTTAAGCTTACTAAAAGTGTATTGAGTGCTATCTCATTTGGCGTTTTTTTACGACTGGCTCCTTCAATGAGCGTGATCATTTTGTCTAAAAATGATTCCCCAGGCATCGAAGTAATTTCGATCATCAGCCAATCACTCGTAACCGTCGTACCACCTGTAACTGATGAAAAGTCTCCACCCCGCTCTTTTACAACAGGGGCAGACTCACCTGTTATCGCCGATTCATCCACAGTAGCAATTCCCTCAATAACTTCTCCATCATTTGGAATAACCTCTCCTGCCTGAACTAAAACAATATCACCCTTTTTTAATTCATGTGCCTGTTTAAGTATTTCAGAACCATCACTAAGTAAGACACGAGCCTGTGTAACTGTTTTAGTATTTTTTAACGTTTGAACTTGTGCCTTTCCTCGGCCTTCAGCAATCGACTCAGCAAAGTTTGCAAATAGAATGGTTACAAAAAGAATGACCGCGACGATCGCATTATACAATCGATCATGTTCTCCTCCTCCGCTACCAAACATATTCGGAAAGAGGGTTAATAACAGCACAAACATAAACCCAACTTCTACTACAAACATAACTGGATTTTTCAGCATATATAGTGGACTAAATTTCTTTAAAGCGTCTATAATCGAGCTTTTTAGCATATTGCCCGTAAGCAAACCTTTTCTTGCTGTTTCCATAGGTGTCTCTCCTTATTTATGAATAAAGTTGTAAATGTTCTGTAATTGGCCCGAGTGCTAATGCTGGTAAAAATGTAAGAGCACCAATCATTAAAACGATAGCAACAAGTAAAAATGTGAAAATAGTATTATCTGTTCTCAATGTTCCTACCGAGTCACTGTGAAACATTTTTTTCGCTAATAGAGACGCTATTGCGAGTTGAATAATGATCGTCAAATAACGTCCGAAGAACATGGCGAGCCCTGTCGTTACATTCCAAAATGTTGAGTTGTCAACTAATCCTTCAAAACCTGAGCCATTATTTGCTGAGGCAGACGCAAATTCATATAGTACTTGAGATAAACCATGTGCCCCTGGATTCGTTATGCCTGCTACACCTGCTGTTGTTGCAACTGCAAGTGCTGAAAATAATAGAATAATAGCAGGATGGATTAAAATACAAAGAGCAATTAGCTTCATTTCCTTCTCCTCAATTTTCTTGCCTAAAAACTGAGGTGTTCGACCAATCATCAAACAGGCGATAAAAATTGTTAGTAACACATACATCATCATGTTCATTAGGCCGACTCCCTTGCCTCCAAAGACAACATTTAGCATCATATTAAACATCGGTACAAGACCACCAAGCGGCGTTAATGTATCATGCATATTGTTGACAGACCCCGTTGTAAAAGCAGTGGTCACTGTCGTAAATAACGCTGATTGTGCCACCCCAAAGCGAATCTCTTTTCCTTCCATACTGCCAAGCTCCTGTGCAACTCCGAGCTCATTAATGATCGGATTACCCGCTCTCTCCGCAACATACACAGTTACCAATCCGACTAGGAATAGCGCACTCATTGCCACAAAAATGGCTAGCCCTTGCTTTCCAAAGATCGTTTTTCTTTTTCCATATGCAACCATTAAACTAAAGGCAACTACACAAGCACCTGGTAATAGCATCATAGATAGCATTTCCACAATATTAGAAATGACCGTTGGATTCTCAAAAGGTGTTGTTGAATTCGCCCCATTAAAGCCACCACCATTTGTTCCTACATGCTTGATAGATTCAAGAGAAGCTACAGGTCCAAGTGCAATATCTTGTAATTTACCTTCTATTGATTGTACAGTTTTATTCGCACTCAAGGTTTGTGGTGTACCTTGAGATACTAAAATAATGGCCACAACAATAGATATAGGCATTAACACACGTGTGATAACACGCACAAAATCCACAAAGAAATTACCAATAGTGTCGGTTTTAGCA
The DNA here is from genome assembly GCF_047737915.1 of Lysinibacillus sp. NPDC056185. Taxonomy (NCBI): domain Bacteria; kingdom Bacillati; phylum Bacillota; class Bacilli; order Caryophanales; family Bacillaceae; genus Lysinibacillus; species Lysinibacillus sp. NPDC056185. The sequence continues at coordinate 94,868 of NZ_JBLLLQ010000008.1, read as the reverse complement.
ACAAGACGACGGCAGAACGCCATACAAGCCGCATAACCAGTAGCTGCAGATGTAAACATCATAAAGATAATGATTAGCATTTGTGATAAATAACTTAGTCCTGATTCGCTACTATAGTGCTGAAGATTTGTATTCGTCATAAATGAAATTATGGTATTAAATGAAAGTGTTGCTTCCATATTGTCAATCTCATTTGGGTTTAAAAACAACATAGCTTGAATTCGTAAAAGAACGTATCCAGTAAACACCATAAAGGCGTTCGACAAAATTAATGAAAGTACATACTGTTTTCCCGTCATATCTACTTGCTTAATGCCACATAATTTATATATAACGGCATCAAATCTGTCCATTATTGGATCAAGCCATGTTTTTTGTTGCATTGTCACCCGAAATAAATAGTGACCAGTTAGAATAACGATTGGTAAAGAAATAATTAATACGATGGCGATTTGCCACATACCGCAATACCTCCTACAAGCCTATTAATAGTTTTCAGGATAAAGTAATGCATGCCCTAGATAACCGAAAAGGAATACAAGTACAATCCCCATAACAATCCACATTTTTTATTCCCCCTTACTTTTCATCGACTAACTTGAAGCACCAAGCGGTTAATGCATATAGACTTGCAAAGCTTATGATGAGTAAGCCAATCATATAAAAGTCCATCAATCGAGCACCCTCCTTTATTTGGATGCTCTCATCATACTGACTTTCAAATTAATGTAGTGTTAGGAAATCGCTTTTCCTATTAAGAAACTATAAAGAGGGAAAATCTTAATACTTTCTTAATGGAAGATAACGCTATAATACAAATGAGGTGAAAGAGGATGGAAAATACACGTCCAACTCCAGAGACGTTTTTAGCGAGGCTTCAACAGGAAGAACAATTTGTAGGGAAGCTAAAGATCTTTCTTGGTTATGCTGCTGGAGTAGGTAAAACTTATGCAATGCTAGATGCAGCACATCAAGCACGAAAACTTGGTAAAGATGTGGTAGTTGGCTATGTAGAACCACATCCTCGTCCAGATACGTTAGCTTTACTCGAGGGACTTGAGCAAATTCCTACGAAAAAAATAATTTATAAAGGGAAACCTTTTCAGGAATTAGATATTGATGAAGTACTAAAGCGCAAACCGGAAATTGTCATTATTGATGAATTGGCACATAGCAATGTTCCAACGATGCGTCACAAGAAACGTTTTGGAGATGTAGAGGAATTACTTGCAAAGGGCATTCATGTCTATACAACCGTAAATATTCAACATATTGAAAGCCTACACGATATAGTAGAAGAAATAACCGGAATAAAAGTACGAGAGCGTATTCCAGATTATTTAATTGATCAAGCTGCACAAATAAAAATTGTCGATATTGAACCAGATGAGTTAATCCAACGCCTACAAGAAGGCAAAATTTATGTAAAACAACAAGCCGAAAAAGCATTGCAATCTTTTTTTCGTAAACAAAACCTAGTATCACTTCGAGAAATTGCACTACGAAGAGCTGCAGATACGATTAACTATAAGCAGGTAAATAGCGACGAATCTATAAATCATCATGTACAAATCGAAGAGCATTTACTTGTTGGTATTAGTAGCTCTCCTACGAATGCCAAGGTTATTCGAACTACTGCGCGACTAGCACAGGCATTACACGGGAAATTTACGGCTCTTTACGTTCAAAACGTACAGGAGCATGACAGGAGTAACGCAAATTCTGAACGACTTCAGCAACATATAAAGCTTGTTGAACAGCTTGGCGGCCATGTCGTAATTGTTCAGGAAGATGATGTAGCTGTTGCCCTTGCCAACTATGCACAAATTAGTGGTGTCACTAAATTAGTCATCGGTAGAACTAGCATGAGAAAAAAATGGTGGCGACCAAACACCAAAATTAGTGATCGACTCAATGAATTTGTGCCGAATTTAGCCATACATATAGTGCCAGATCAGGAAAACGAACAGTTCTACTTCCCTACTGTAAAAAATAAGCTGTCATTTGAATGGCTTGACTTATTAAAAATGGCTGTAGTATTTGGCATAGTATCAGTTGTTGGGCTATATTTTTACACAATTGGTGTCAGCGACTCGAACATTATCACTATCTACATTTTAGGTGTCTTAATACTTGCCATTTGGTCATCAGGATGGATGATGAGCATTATTAGCTCCATTATGGCGGTACTGCTTTTTAATTATTTGTTTACAGAACCACGATTTTCATTTAACGCCTATCATCGCGACTATCCGATAACCTTTGTGATCATGTTCCTTTCAGGAGTGATTACAAGTAGCTTAACGAAAAAAATAAAGGAGCAAACCATTGTCGCTGTTCGTAAATCTTATCGAATGGAGGTGCTCCTTGATACAAATCGAAGACTTCAACATGCTAAGTCTATAGAAGAAATTATTACTGAAGGCATGTCACAAATCGTTAAATTAGTAGAAAAGCCAGTACAATTTTTTGAGATAGAAAATAACTTAATTGTGAACTCTATTTTTTTCCGTACCGAGAGCATATCTAGTATTGAAAATAAGAAGATAGCTTCCCAATTTGAGAATCCGAATGAGCATGGTGTAGTAAGCTGGGTTATCAATAATAAGCATGTAGCAGGCGTTTCCACTGATATATTTCCTGAAGTGAATGCCTACTGTTTACCGGTTATTTCAAATGGGAGTGTTAAAGGTGTTATCGGTATTGCCCTGTCAAAGCAATCACCCTTACCTGCATTTGAGCGTAATATTTTGCATGCCATTATTAATGATTTTTCATTCGCACTTGATAAATGGTATTTACAAAAACTCAATGCAGAAGTAGCTAGAGAAGCTGAAATGGAACAAATGCGAGCAAACCTTTTGCGCGCCGTTTCTCATGATTTAAGAACACCACTAACTGCTATTTCCGGTAATGCAGATATATTACTATCTAATGCACCTTTAATTCGAGAGGATGAAAAAAGCAAAATATATGAGGATATTTATAAAAATTCAAAATGGCTTGTACAAATGGTTGAAAACTTACTTGCTGTGTCTAAGTTAGAAGATGGACAATTTGCTATAGAAATGCAATTGGAACTTGTAGAAGATATTATTCAGGAGGCACTAACACATGTCGTTCGCCTAAACAATACACATGAAATATCCTATCATATTGAACCGGAATTTTTATTTGCTGTAATGGATGCGCGACTGATTATTCAAGTTCTAATTAATATTATTGATAATGCATTGACCTATACACCGTCAGGCAGTGTTATTACTATAAATATCAAAGAATCTGAACGTTTCGTACACTTTAGTATTTCTGATGATGGACCTGGCATTGATGATGCTATAAAAACCAGCCTTTTTGAGCCATTTACTACCGGAAAAGTACAGCGTAGCGATAGCCGAAGAGGCTTAGGATTAGGCTTGGCTCTATGTCAAACTATTTTAAAATTACATGGTAGTGAAATAACAGTTTCGGATAATAAACCAAAAGGAACGATTTTTAATTTTTCACTAAAAAAAAGCCCTTTATCAAATGTTAGAGATAACATTTATTAAAACGTTCGTATAAGTTGATTGGAGTAGAAGCCAGATGACTTCTTGGGATCAGTGCCACAGGGAAGATCCGAAGCGGGCGCTCCCAGGAAAGCTCAAGTCGACAATGAAATCAACCACACGTTTATGGTGATGAGCTAAAAAGGAGTAATGAAATTCGATGAATAAACGAATTCTAGTAGTAGAAGATGATATAGCCATTGGCAATTTAATTAAAATGACATTAGCTACTCAGCAGTATGAATTTGACATTGCACGAGATGGTCATAGTGCTTTACAAAAGGCTCTTGCTATGAATCCAGACGTGATTATTTTGGATTTAGGACTACCCGACATAGACGGGGTAGAGCTTATAACGAAAATTAGAAGCTGGACTCAAACACCTATTATCGTAGTTAGTGCACGCGGCGAAGAGCACGATAAAATCAATGCTTTAGATGCCGGTGCAGACGATTATGTTACAAAGCCTTTCAGTGTTGAAGAGCTATTAGCCCGAATTCGAGTAGCTTTGAGAAGAATGTCATTTGAGCATCAGCTAGAAAGTGAACCCTCTGTCTTTGTAAATGGTCATTTACAAATAAACTACTTGGCAAATACAGTGTTTGTAAATGACAAAGAAGTACATTTGACGCCTATTGAATATAAGCTCTTGGTTATTTTATCAAAGCATGTCGGCAAAGTTTTAACGCATAATTTTATTTTAAAGGAAGTTTGGCATAATGCACTTCAATCGGATGTCCCAAGTCTAAGAGTTTTTATGGCTACTCTTCGAAAGAAAATAGAGGATAATCCAGCTAACCCAAAGTTCATCCAGACACATGTCCGCGTTGGTTACAGAATGCTTCGTTGTCACGATGAAGAATAATGTTTAATCTTACTTTAACTTTGCTATTCCAATATTACTTTCTACAGCAAACTTAATATTGATACACTAGATAAAAAATGATAAGATTTTTTTGATAATGATTATCACTCACAAGAAAGTAGGTAGATCTTATGAACCTTCACGCGGTTCAATTGGGGGAAAAAGTTAAAGTGAAAGATCTACAGCAAATTGACTCTCTTTTATGTAAACGATTAAATGCTTTTGGTATAAAAGAAGGCTGTCAAGTTTGTATGGTCCAAAAAGGATGGTTTTCTGGAGCTTGTATATTGGAATGTCAAGGACAAAAAATCGGGCTTAGAAAAAAAGATTTAATGGATATAAAGGTCGAACAAGTATGAGTAGATTAGCTTTAATAGGAAACCCTAATATCGGTAAAACATCATTGTTCAATACGTTGACAAATTCATATGAATACGTTGGCAATTGGAGTGGTGTAACCGTTGAAAAAAAAGTAGGACAAGTAAAAAAACTACAAAAAGAAATAATTGATTTACCTGGTGTATATACGCTTAATCCGATTTCAAGAGATGAAAGTGTTGTTACTTCATTTTTACTTGAAGATCAGGTAGATGGAATTTTAAATATTATCGATGCTTCTAATTTCGAACGAAATATGCAATTAACAGTAGATATACTTGAACTTAGAAAGCCTGTTTTCATCTGTTTAAATATGATTGACGTAGCGAAAAAGAAAGGCATTTCAATTGATGTCGAAAAATTACAGAGTTCTTTAGGAGTACCTGTTATTCCAATAAGCGCTCGTACTGGTAAAGGTGTCGAAGGTATTTATACTGCTATTCAAGCCTCAGATCGTACTCAACAACGTTTTACATTAACCTATGATGACTTAATTGAAGAAGGCATCTCAAAAATTGAAGCATTGTTACAGCATGTTCCTGAAGAACAAAGAAGATGGTGTACGATTCAATTTTTAATAGGAAATGAAGCCGTTGACGCTTATTTGAAAGAAAAGGAATACTTTGAAAAGCTAGATGCAATGCGCGATGCTTTAGAAAAGCAAATTGGTGAACCATTAAATAAAGCTATTGCTAAAAAACGTGATTTATATATTTATAACATCAACAGCAAAGTAATTATACAAGAGAAAAGTGAAACACAATGGTCAGAGAAAGTTGATAAAATTCTAACACATCCAATTTTGGGTGTTCCGATTTTCTTAGCGCTTATGTTTTTAATGTTTCAAGCAACGTTTGCATGGATCGGAACCCCACTTTCTGATTTCCTGGATGGCATTGTAGGAGGCCCTCTTACAGATGCTGTTACTCAGGGCTTAGAAGCTATTGGTGCAGCTCCTTTTATTGTTCATTTAATATGTGATGGGATCATTGCGGGTGTTGGCGGTGTTTTAGTTTTCATTCCACAAATCTTTGTACTATTTTTCTTTATTTCACTATTAGAAGATTCAGGTTATATGGCGAGAATTGCCGTTGTCATGGATCGCCTTATGGAATTTTTCGGTTTAAACGGCAAAGCGTTTATTCCGATGATTGTAAGCTTTGGATGTAATGTTCCAGGTGTAATGGCGGCGAGAACAATTGAACAGCCGAAAGAACGATTATTAACAATTCTTGTTGCGCCGTTTATGAGCTGCTCAGCAAGGTTACCTGTATATGCTTTGTTCGGTGCAGCATTCTTTACTCAACATCAATCGTTAGTGGTATTCTCCCTATATGTAATGGGTATAGTGGTAGCGCTTATTGTGACAAAAATATTATCAATGACGATTTTGAAAAATGAAACTTCAGTTTTTATTGTTGAATTACCAGCCTATCATGTACCACAGCTTAAAACACTTTGGCGTTCTACTTGGGAAAAAGGAAAAGGATTTTTCCGCAAAGCTGGTACTATTATCTTTGCCGGCTCCGTTATTATTTGGCTTCTTTCTTATTTAGGACCACATGGCGCTAATGTCAATATGGATGACAGCTTTTTAGCAATGATCGGTGGCGCTTTTGGTGTGTTGTTTATCCCACTAGGCTTTGGAACATGGCAAGCCGGTGCATCCCTTATTGCTGGATTCCTGGCAAAAGAAGTAATTGTTTCGACAATGGCGATTATTTATAGCGTAAGTGAAGGTGTCTTATCCTCTACAATGACAACTCATTTTACTGCTTTAAGTGCTTATACATTCTTGGCCTTTGTTTTACTTTATATGCCTTGTTTAGCCACAGTAGGCGCAATAAAAAGGGAAACACAGTCTGTGAAATGGACTTTATTTGCAACCATTTATCCATTTGTTGTAGCTTATCTTATTGCACTTATGATTTATGGCATTGGGAATTTATTCATGTGAGGTGTAAAGAATGAGTTTATTGATTAATATCTTAATCGGTTGTATTATTTTTGGCTATGCTGGTATTACTTTATATAAGAGCATTAAGAAGCAGAAGAAGGGCAAATGCGCATCATGCTCATTACAGAAAAGTTGTTCTTCTAACACTTGCGTTCCCCCTTCTCAACTGAAAGATTTTACTACTAAATAAATAGAGCGAGGTATTTCCAAACTGTTAATTCGTTGGAAATTATCTCGCTTTTTTTTTGCACTTTTATACATGGAGGGTAGGAATTTTGAAATGACATTTTGCTAAAACGTATACCATTGGATAAGTTGATTGGAGTGGAGATTGGGCGACTCCTTGGGGATTAGCGATTCAGAGGAACGAAGGCTAAAACCATCACGTCCTGTGATAACGCCTTCGTGACCAACATCGTGTTGGCCCGAGACCCTGCAGCGCAGCGAAGCGGCTCATCGGACGCCCCCAGGAAGCCTTTGCTCTGTGCGAAAGCGTAGCGTCAGCAATTGTTTTATCTGTGCGAAAGCGTAGCGACAGCAACAACAAAGCGCCCAGTCGAAACGGAAATCAACCACTCGCTTTGCTGATAAGCCTCTTAAATTTTAAATTTATTGATTTCTTCCTTCACAGTCACCGCTTCTTCACTTAATGCCTTAGCAACAGTATTTATTTCTTGAATGGTCGCAACTTGCTCTTCTATTGTCGATGCTATTGTTTCAGATTGCTGTGCAGCATGCTTGGAAGAAGAGGACATTTCATTGACCGATGCTGCCACTTCTTCAGTACTTGCAGAAATTTGTTGCGTAGAAGCAGATACATCCTCGATTTGAGATGTCATTTCACCAATCGCTTTTAAAATTCCATCGAAGGCATTTTGGGCATTCTGAATAAATGTGACACCTTCATCTACATTCAATACTGTTACATTTACGGCCTTTTCTACTTCTTTCGTTTCTTGCTGAATAAGTGCTATTACATCCACTATTTGATTGGCAGAAGCTTTGGATTCCTCAGCTAATTTGCGCACTTCATCTGCCACGACTGCGAAGCCTTTACCATGCTCTCCCGCACGAGCGGCCTCAATCGCAGCATTTAAAGCTAAAAGATTTGTTTGCTCAGTAATGTCAGTAATTACTTTCGTAATATGAACGATTTCAGCTGATTGCGTGCTTAGCTTCTTAATACGTTCATTTGTTGTATTTGAAGATTGTTGGATAATTGACATTTGGTTTTCTGCAATATACAACGTTTTTTCACCATCATTTGCAATAGATTGTGTGTCTACTGCTTTAGAATGAAGCATTTGAGTAGCTTCAGCAATACGTTGAACACCTTGAGCGGTTTCATCCATTGCTATCGAACTTTCACGACCTGTAACAGCTGCTTGATTATCACTAATCGCCATTCTCTCTACAAGGTTTGCAATATCATGAGAGGAATTTGAAATTTCTTCTGTACTTGCTGCTAGTTCTTCAGCAGCTGATGATGTATGCTCAACATTTGCCGTCATGCTATGTATTAGTGAATGTAAATTAGACTTCATCAAATTAAAAGAATCAGCCAAATCTTTAATTTCATCCTTCGTTCTAACTTCGATATCCTTTTGACATAAATCTCCTTTAGCAATTACCCTTGCTGCAGAAGTTAGCTTATTTACAGGAACAACGATGGAACGTACAAATATAATTCCAACTACTACACAAATCATTAAAATAATACAGAACATCCATAAGAACCATTGTTTATTATCATCAATAAGCTTTTCAACATGTGCTAAAGAATTTTGCATGTCTGTAATGTTTTCTTGTTGAAACAAATCTACTTTGTCATTAATCTCAACTGAAGTAGTATCAAATTCAAGCATCAGTTTATTCCCTTGCTCAGGCCCGCCTTGAATATAACTATGAGCCATTTTCTGACCAGTACTATAATACTCATCAAACGCTACTTTAATCGCATCTAATCTTTCCTGGTCTTCCTGATGCATTTTTTTCACTTGTTCCAAATCTTTATTAAAGATTTTACTATATTTTTCTGCTTGCTCAAATCCATCATCTAAATTATCGAGTGCTCTTGTGGCACTAATATCAGTCAAATACTGCTGAACCTGTACAACTGCTAACTTCATCTCATCTGCTAATAACGTCGTTTGAAGTGTTTTTTCTTTCATCAAATGTACTTGCTCCAGTTGGGATTTAGCATTTTGTTGCTGAAAAATTCCCATAACTAAAACTAATACTACGATTAGGCCAAACGACACTATACTTCTTACTTTAATTGACACAAAATACCTCCTATTTTTAACCTCTGCTATTTTAGTCTAGTAAAAAATATTTTAACAATTTATTTACATTAATGTAACATATTTCACAGAACTAACTTTAAAATCATCTTTTTCTAACTTGATGATTTACCAACAAAACATTATACCTTTCTTATCGACCGGAATAGAGAAAAACTGTGTAGTTTTTAAGAATTTTTTACCACTTACTGTCTACATCTATAATAAGTAAACCTTACTGATATAGTGAGATACATTTATAATCGCCCTAGTTATTTATTTTGTGCGTGTCGAACGCTAACTTACCCTTCTGCATATCATATTTATAATCAGGTATGTCATCAATGTCAAATCACTATCGAAAGGAGATCGTTATGGTATTTAGACCACAGTTCCCGATGTATCCTGGTGGCATGAGAATGCCCATGCAAATGCCAATGCAACAAATGCCGATGCAAATGCCGATGCAAATGCCAACACCTCCACAAATGTCACCGCAGTCCTTTTTCCCGCCTGGAGGCTTCCCGAATCAACCACGAATTCCCGGTGGCTTTCCTATGTCTAGTGGAATAGGAGCATTTGGAGGACAAATGCCAATGCAGGAACCTTCAAAAATCGGTTCATTTTTGCAGCAAGCGAATAGCTTATTTAACTCAGCGAAAACATATACACCTTACATTCAGCAAGCAATGCCAATGGTAAAAAATATTCCGTCACTTTTAAAATTGTATAAAGGATTTCAAGGTCTTCCTGCTGCAGGAGCTGCCGCAGGGGCTGGAGCAGTAGCAGCTGGAGCAGCGGCTAGTGCAGGAGCAGGTTCAACTAAAAGTCGAAAAGCGTCTCGACAAAATGGATCATTTACTCCTGCTGAACCACTTCCATCTAAGCCCCGTATATTCCAGCCGCCTATGTAGATGAAGGTTTCTTTGTATTCGCCGTCCCTGTCCGTTATAATGTAGGTAGGTAAGCTTGAAAGGAGTCACAACCATGCAAGTATTAAAAGTTAATCCACGTGGCTATTGCTACGGTGTTGTTGATGCGATGGTCATCGCTCGAAACGCCGCACTCGATAAAACATTACCAAGACCTATCTACATTTTAGGTATGATTGTGCATAATAAACATGTCACGGATGCCTTTGAAGCAGATGGCATCATCACATTAGATGGCGAGAATCGTTTAGAAATTATTGAACAAGTTGAAACTGGCACTGTTATTTTCACAGCACATGGTGTTTCACCTGAAATTCGTGAAATTGCGAAGCGAAAAGGCTTAGTATCCATTGATGCTACATGTCCTGACGTAACAGTTACGCACGATTTAATTCGTGAAAAATCAGCAAATGGCTATGATATTATATATATCGGTAAAAAAGGCCATCCCGAGCCAGAGGGAGCAATTGGGGTTGCACCAGATCATGTACATTTAGTGCAATCATCCACGGATATTGATGCATTAAATTTAACGAATGATAAATTACTAGTAACAAATCAAACGACGATGAGTCAATGGGATGTCGCTCATTTAATGGATAGTTTAAAAGAGAAATTCCCACATATTGAAGTGCATAAGGAGATTTGTTTGGCAACCCAGGTCCGCCAAGAGGCAGTTGCACAGCAAGCTGGGGAGGCAGATTTACTTATTGTTGTTGGTGACCCAAAATCCAATAACTCGAATCGTTTAACGCAGGTTTCTGTTGAAATAGCAGGGACGCCATCTTATCGAATTGCAGACGTTTCTGAGCTTAAAGTTGAATGGTTAAAAGGAATTAATTCTGTCGCTGTTACAGCAGGTGCTTCTACGCCAACACCAATTGTAAAAGAGGTTATTTCATTCCTTGATCATTTCGATGAAAATGATGAATCAACACATATCATTGAGCGTACAGTTACATTAGATAAAATTTTACCTAAAATTAAAACGCCAAAGCCTGTTGATAAAATTATGCCTTACTAAGAACAAATGCGCTAAAGCTTTGAAGAGCCCGAAGCAAAAGTAAACGCTCCACCACTTTTGCCCGAGGGATCGAAGCGACCTCGAGGATGTAGCGCTTTAGCTTAGACCATAACTATGACTTTGGTTATCCACAACTTAAAAATCTATAGTAGTAAAAAATCCTGATTGTCTATTTTGACAATCAGGATTTCTCATTATTTACTAAAATAATAATTGACTGGACGACCAATGCCACCATAATGCACATCCATCGTAATTTCCTCTTGCTTCTCTAAATAATCTAAGTATCTTCTTGCTGTTACGCGCGCAATACCTACACCACTGGCTACTTCCTCTGCTGATGCTCCTTCTACAGATTGCAAATAGTGCACAACTTTCTCTAGTGTTGCACGATTAAAACCTTTAGGTAAACTTTTTTCTGACCGTAAGACATTGGATTGCTGAACCTCATTATCCCCTCCATGATAATGGAATAACTGATCAAGCTCTCCTTGTGTTAATTCACGCTCTGTTTGCATTTGCTTTTTGAAGCGCAAATAATTTTCAAGCGTTCCTTGCACTCGTTCAAATGAAAAAGGTTTCATAATATAATCAAAGACGCCAAGATGCAGGACCTGTTTTACAGTTTCCATATCATTAGCAGCGGTTACCGTAATGACATCTACCGGTAACTTGAGTTCACGAATTTTCCGTAAACTTGTCACTCCATCCTGCTCTGGCATAAAAATATCCATAAATACTAAATCTGGTTTCAGTTTTTGAATTTGAGCAATCCCTTCAACTCCATTTGAGGCTTGTCCAATTACTTCAAATCCAGCTATCTTTTCAATAAATTGGCGATTAACCTCTCGCACCATTGGATCGTCCTCTATTAATAAAACCTTTGTTTGTGTCACTGTTAGTCCTCCATACACTCTGTTCTATCTCTATATGTGCAAATTTTCACTTAAGGAAGATATCTACGAGAGCGCCACACTGTTCCCATAGAATTTCTCGCTTCTATTTCAACTATTCATATTGCATTACTCATAGGATTGATTTTCATGACAACCAAGCGCTTTCTTAGGGATGTCAAATGAACCCCAAAGAGTCGCCCAGCATTTGATGATGGGCCTATTAAGTATGGTAAAAAGTTATTAAAAAGCTTGTCCCTTTATTCGGTTCACTTATGACTTCGATTTCTCCCTTTCCTTTTTGTACAATTTCTTTTATTAAAAAAAGTCCAATGCCTCGACCTTTTTTCTCTTTTGTCGAATAGCCATTATCAAAAATATGTGCCTTGACTTCATTTGTCATGCCTTTACCATTATCCGTTACTAATATTGCCAGAACATCCTCATCTTCATCAACAGAAACATGGATTATTTTTTCTTCAATTTGTACATCCCTTAATGCATCAAAAGCATTTTCAATTAAGTTACCAAATAAAATAACGAAATCATGATGATCTAAATTGTTAGGAAATGTTGTCAAACGGCTTTCTCTGTCAATCTCCAGTAGAATTCCCTGTTCTTTTGCATAGGAGATTTTACTAAGCAATAGCCCAGAAATATTTTCATTTTTAATCCGTTCATTTAGAAAGTTTGTAATTTCATCGTGTTCTTCTTTTACTTGTGTTAAGTAAGAAAGTGCTTGTTCATGATGTCCAAGTTGTAAAAGACCAGCAATTGTGTGCAATTTATTTTTATGCTCATGTGTTTGTACGCGTAATGCTTGTACAAATGCCTTAACACCCGTTAATTCCTCTGCAAGCTTTTTCACTTCTGTACGATCCTTAAACATGGCCACAGCTCCAACCGTTTTTCCATTAACTTGTATAGGAATACGATTACTCATAATATTGTTATCATTAATATAAAGCTCACGATTAAAAATGGGCTGATCTAGCTCCAATATTTCCGGTAATCGTGTATCAGGTAAAACGTCAAAAATTTTCTTCCCTATTAATGTTGAAGGTTTTTTGTGAACCCCCAATATGTCACATGCTTTTTCATTAAATATTGTGATTGTCAAATCATTATCAATGGCAATAATCCCTTCATGCATCGCGTTAAATGTTTCCGTTCGTTCTACATACATTTTAGCAATTTCGTGGGGCTCTAGCCCAAACATTTGCTTTTTCATATGAAGCCCTAATGTATGAGCCCCCCATGCACTAAAGAAAAGAGATAATAAAATAGTAATCATTAATTCTGTTTGAATAGATTGTAGCAACTCTGCCACAGTTAAAACACTATAGCCTACTACTACTACGCCTATTTGTTTACCTTCTTTACTCATGATTGGGACGAATGCTCGTACCATATCTCCATGTTCACCATGTGCGATGGATGTATAATAATGCTCAGAAAACGCAGCGTTTAGATCTCCTGACTCCGAGATTTGCCCAATCTCCTCTGTATTTGGATGTGAGTACTTGCGCCTTTGCATATCCAGTACAACAATATACTGTGCGCCATTTATATCACGTATTTCCTCCACTACAGGATTTATGTGTTTGGTAGCCTCGTTAAAATTATTATTTGATATGTAAGTTTTCAGCTCGGGAAGCTGTGATACTGTTTTTGCCACAAGTAAAGCCTGATCTCCAAGCTTATCCTTTTGCACAGTCATGACGAACCCTAGCAAAAATGTTCCACCTATACTAAAGGAGAGCATGAGAATAAAAAAAGTCAGAGACATAATTTTTCTCTTCATCGATATTTTTTGAAATTTCAAGATGTACGCCTCCCTCTTACTATATTTTAACTTACTCCATATGTTAGAATAACAAAAACATCAGAAAATACGAATAAATTAGGTGTAATAGATGAAAAAATTTATTATTGGAACAATAGCAACTGTTTTATTGTTAACGATAGCGTTTGGTGTTCAACAAGGCTTACTATTCGCAAAGCCTCTTCCCTATGACCATGAGCAAAAAGGTTTGAATACGCAAATTACGATTCATTTAAGTCATGTTGTTGCTGAGAATACGCCAAAAGGACAGGCGGCAAGTAAATTCGCCGAGCTTGTAGAGGAAAAAACAAATGGCAAAGTGAAGGTACACGTCTACCCAAACTCCTCCTTGTTTAATGATGAAAACGAGTTTCAGGCATTGCAAAATGGACAAGTAGAAATGATTATCCCTACTTTCTCAAAGATGACATCCTATATACCAAATTGGCAGGTTCTTGATTTACCTTACCTTTTTAATACGGATGATGAAGTGCATGAGGTACTTACAGGTTCGATTGGTGAACAATTGTTAAATGAGCTTAAGCCTTTTCATATAAAAGGACTAGGCTTTTGGCATAATGGCTTTAAACATTTAACCTCTGTCGATCACCCTATTCATACTTTTGAAGATTTAAAAGGCTTACGTGTTCGTACAATGCCAAGTAAAACCCTTGAAAAGCAATTCGAGGCTGTTGGGGCTACACCAATCCCAACTCCATTCAGCGAGGTTTTTACTGATTTAGAATCGAATGCCATCGATGCTCAAGAAAACACAGCGTCAAATATTTATTCTAAAGGTTTCTATAAAGTGCAGAAACATATGACATTAACTAAGCATGGCATTTTAGGCTACGCCGTTTTAATAAACGACAAGTTTTGGAAATCTCTACCTCCGGAAATCCAAAAACAGATTATGGAGGCTATGAAAGAAACAACAGATTGGCAATTTGAACAAGCTGTAGAAATGAACGAAGAAAATTTGCAAAAACTTAAGCAGCAAGATAACTTTGAAATCTATACGATGAGTAATAAGGAACGCCAACGCTTTAAGGAAAAACTAGCGCCTGTTTATGATTTTTATAGAAACAATGTACAAGAAAACGATGTTTTATCGGAAATTGAAAAAATTGTTTCTCCTTAAAGTATTTCATCACTGCGGGAACAATACTTTTGTTCATTAATGATAAAATCCTCACTAGAGTGGGGATTTTTTTCTTGTGTATTATAATAGATTCCAAAATTACAAAACTACTATAAAACAGCCACGAACCCTTGATATCACTAGTTTTATTGATTTCCCAACGAAAAAATGAACAAAATGAACAATAGAAACTTTACGGTCATAAAAACTATTGTCGGAAAATTTCAGCTAAGATAACCTCATGAAAGCGTTCACATAATATTCATAAACAGTGTTAGGGGAGAACTTCATGCGTATAAATTTTAAAAACTTAACTGTACAAGTACTGATTGCCATTGTGCTAGGTATTATTGTAGGTGCTACGTTCCCAGAATTCGGAGCGAAGTTGAAAATATTAGCAGATATTTTTATTAAATTAATTAAGATGTTAATAGCTCCTATCATTTTCTTAACAGTTGTTATTGGAATTGGTAGTATGGGCGATGTAAAAAAAGTTGGTAAAATTGGCGGGAAGGCATTAATCTATTTTGAAATTGTCTCTACTTTCGCACTAGCAATCGGCTTAATCGTAGTCAATATTGTAAAACCTGGTAAAGGCTTTAATACAGCAGCTGCAAACGGTGCAGATGTATCCCAATATACAGAGGCAGCAGCCGCTACAGAGCATGGTATTGGTGCATTTATTATGCAAATTATACCTGATAATGTTGTCGGAGCACTTGCAAATGGAGAGTTATTACCTGTTTTATTCTCAGCTGTTTTATTCGGCATAGCTGCTGCAGCTATTGGTGAACCAGCTAAACCAGTTATTAAATTTTTTGAACAAGTAGCAGATATATTCTTTAAAATTGTTAATATGGTCATGAAAGTTTCCCCGATTGGTGCATTCGGCGCTATGAGCTACACAATCGGAAACTTCGGTCTTAAATCACTAGGAAACTTAGGGTTTTTAATGCTTTCCGTTTATATTACAATGTTTATCTTTATCGTATTCATCATTGGTCTTATTACACGTTACTTCGGATTCAGTATCTTTAAGTTTATTAAATATATTAAAGATGAAATTTTTATCGTTATTGGAACATCATCATCAGAATCTGCCCTTCCTTCGATGATGCGCAAATTAGAAAACTATGGTTGCTCTAAACAAGTCGTTGGTCTTGTCATTCCAACAGGGTACTCCTTTAACTTAGATGGTACGTCCATTTACTTATCTATGGCAGCTATTTTTATCGCACAAGCTTATGGAGTTGATTTAGATGTTTGGCATCAAATTACATTACTTGCTATTTTAATGCTAACATCTAAAGGTGCAGCCGGTGTAACAGGCTCTGGCTTTATTACACTCGCAGCAACATTAGCAGCATTCCCTATGATTCCAGTAGAAGGGATTGCACTTTTAATCGGGGTCGATCGCTTTATGTCAGAAGCCCGCGCCGTTACAAACTTAATTGGTAACGGTGTAGCAACAGTTGTCGTTTCAAAAATGGAAAAAGAATTCGATCCAGAGCAGGAAAAACGTGCTCTTGCAGGAGAAGTCACAACTCAACAATAAAATGAAAGGCTGTCCGGTAGTGAAGAAATTCACATTATCGGCCAGCCTTTTTCATTATTAAACTTCATATCCAAATGTACTTCCATTTGTTGCTTGCATAAAAAATCAATCGAACTTTATCGCCTATTGAATCAATTATGCCTCGGCTTAATTACCGCTGTCGCGCAGAAAACATTTGCCGCTGTCGCTACAGATAAACAATGCGTCCGGAATCGGCTTTGTGCTTCTGCCTGCATAACCCTTCCTGATTTTGAGGACGGTACTAAATTAAAAATAATAAAGGGCTCCGTTCTGATTGAAATAGATCAACTTTTAAGAATGTTGATCTATTTCACCACCAGCCTTTTTCAAAGCTCTTTGAAGTTGATAAATTTTCATCATACTAATTAATCCAGTTAATAGGGCTCCCAATAGGACTGATCCAATAATGACGAGGATCAATGGCCACTCAGCTTTTCCAAATAAATAATTAACCGTTACCATGTCAACATTGATAACTGAAAAAACTGCGATAATTAAGACCACAATTAGTGTTAATATTAAGTTCCATTGCTTTTTCATAAGCCACCTCATTATTGTTAATAAACTATTACATTCACTATTATAGAATCAGAATTAGCTTAGGACAATCACTATTTCGCAGCAAGGGTATACCCTTGCTATTCAGCTCACCACCTATAGTTGTGGGAGACTTCTGTACCTGTCGCTACGCTTTCGGTACAGAAACATTTGTAGCTGCCGCTTTGCTTTCGCTACACAAAACATTTGTAGCTGCCGCTTTGCTTTCGCTACACAAAACATTTGTAGCTGCCGCTTTGCTTTCGCTACACAAAACATTTGCTGAAAGAAGTTAAAATTTTTGTTGAAGGTGAAACCTGAGGTTAAGCTTCTCCGTATAGTAAGTAGATTGGAGGCTTTTTATGACTACATTTACCCTTACCTACCCAAAAGCTTTCGAAAGCTTTTCAAATATCCCTATTGTGAATGAACAAAATGAGACGGTTTGCGTGCTACAAAAGGTTGAACGTTCATCCGTTGGAAAAATAATCAATGCTGTTATGCTAGTTGCTGCACAACAGTCATTACCGCATCGCTATGAATCACGCACTACTTTAGGGGCACCACTTTTTCAAGTGCAATCTACACTATTAACAAAGGGTGTTAGCCATCAGCTTATTATGCCAGATGGATCCATTTTACCGATACAACGAAAGACGGTTCAATTACTTGAATCCTCCTACTCTTTTACAATGGATGGACTAGCTTTTCGCTTTGAAAAGGATTTTACTTCAACCGCCTATTTATATTGTAATGATGAAAAAATAGCTAGCGCTAGTAATGTAGAAACTGAACTTGTGCGTACTGGTATATCTTTTAAACTTTTTAACTCTGACGATACGCTCTTTGTTGCTTTGCTAGCAGCATTGTATCAGGCTTTATTCTCAATGAGTAATTAGGAGGCTTATCACCATAGAGTGGGCTTGATTTCCGTTCCGACTTGGCGCTTTCCTAGGGGTGTTCGGCTTTAGCGGCGGAAAAAGTAATTTTAGCGGCGAAGTGGACGGCTTTAGCGGCGGAATAAGCAGTTTTAGCGGCGAAGCGGACAGCTTTAGCGGCGGAATAAGCAGTTTTAGCGGCGAAGCGGACAGCTTTAGCAGCGGAAAACAAAGTTCTATCAACGGAAAGTAAGCTCCTAATCAACATAAATACATACCAGTTTAAATAGATAATAAAAAATAAACTCCTATTGTTAGGAGTTTTTTTGATATAGAAATTATAAATTAATTTTTTTGCATTTAAACCTACTTGTCGCTGATTTCTCATAAAAACCAGCTATTATATGTATTCCACTACTGCTAGAATCATTCAATATATTCCGGGACGCGAAATATTTTCGCTTTGTTTTGACCATTTTACGCAGCCCTTCTAAAAAAGGAGTACACTAAAGAGGTAGAAATACTATACTTTCGGAGGTTTATAACATGGATACAAAAGCAGCAGAAATTAAAAATTTAATGACGTTAGATCTACTTGTTCAAATTTTAGAGGAACGCGGTATTATGACAGATCGAGAATTAAAAGAACGTCTTACAAATAACGTTAAGCTTTCCTCAATGGATGCAGATTTAAAAGAAAAGGTCATTGAAGAAATAAAACATTAATGGAATGGATCGCATTTCAAAAAGGAGCCGCTTCTAAAGTAATGAATTTACTTAAAGCAGCCCTCTTTTTTATATTTGCACCTTTAGCTCCTTCACATGTACAGCGGTTCCTGAAATCGAGATAGACAATTTGCCATCATCACTTTTCACATGAACATGCACACTTCCATCCTTCCCAAGCTCCTGACCTTGTTCAATGATTAGTGTCTTCGGCAATTGTGCTTGTCGATCAATATACTCTGCAAAATATACTCCCATAACACCAGAGGCAGTACCTGTAGTTATATCTTCAATTGTTCCAGAATAAGGTGATGAAAAATGTCGTGCGTGCATATCTGCATACTTATCAAATGCCTCTAAGCAAAAAGGATGCACGGATGCTTTTGGCATTTCTTCAAGGACATCCGGAAAATCTGCAGTTTGCGGAGTCATTTTTTCAAAGTATGATAAATTTTTTATAGGTACTAGCAATGTCCAAATTCCTGTACTTCCATAGACTATCGGTAATTCAGGATGTATTGCTTCTTCTGTTAGTCCAATAGATTGTGCAAGCTTAGTTTTTGAACCGTTAAAGGCTTTAAATTGAGGTGCTGCATGTTGCATAGTGATATGAATTTTCCCTTTTTGTTCTTTTATCTCAATTGGGAGAATTCCTGCTTTCGTTTCAATAGTTAGTTTTGACTTATCTTCTAGTAAACCTTGTGTTTTCAGTGCATATATCGTTGCCATTGTTGCATGTCCACATAAATTCATCTCATGCCCTGGCGTGAAATAACGTATACGTAAATCTGCTTTATCCGATTTAACGCAAAGGCTGTTTCATTAAAGCCTACTTGCTTAGCAATAGCCTGCATTTCTATTTCACTATACTGATCTCCCTCTACGACGACACCTGCTGGGTTCCCCATATTAGGTATCGTGCTAAACGCATCATAATGATGGACAGTAACCATTTTCATTTTCTTTTCCCTTCCTTTTATAAAGTCTGGAAGCCAGGTACATAAAGGCTAATTTCAACTAGCGACTTGCTTTTTCACCTTTATACTACCATTTACTCAATTTAATTTACTATATTCCACTTTATTCTTTATATCTAGGTTTTATGGCTACATAATAGCTTAGTAAATAAAATCCTCGCAGCACAAAAACCTTTTTTTTCATAAATAGATAATTTTTACAAGTAATATATTTACTTTATAACCATATTGATGTAATATAGCTATTAAATACATAGGAGGTGATAGTTATGAAAAAATTAGGACATTTGGTTTTAGCAGCTACTTTGTCATTAGGAGTATTTGGTTTAGGTGGTAATACTGCGCATGCAGCCACTTTCGAAAATGCTGTAGTAAATATTGATGGTCTTTCATCAAACCAAACTAGAGCTATAACAGCGAACGGACAAGGTAGTATTAGTGTTGTAAATACAGGTAAAGTTGGTATTGGTTATGTTCTTAAGAAAGATGGCGTGAACATTGGTCCGGTTATAGGTTTAGCTGCAGGAGCTTCTACTAATTATCAAGTTCCAATGACTAAAAATGCTAAATATACTTTAGAGCTAACTTGTTTCTCAGGAACTAGCTGTTCTGGTATGGGTGTAATATCTAATTACTAAGTATCTAGTAGTCCGGGGTGACTCACCCCCGACTACTTGTAGTACGGTTCCGTATACGGCGGTTTTATTTCAAGCTTGTAGACTTTTGAGCCCTTGATGATTCCAGTAGGTGTTGTTAAGGGCTTTACTTAATTTAGGCTTTTCGTATTCTCTAATACCCTTTGCAAGCATTTTCCCATTCATAGGCTTAATAAGGGATACCTTATCGAATAAGCTTTCTTATTCTTGTCCTAGGTTTCTTCCAAACCTTCCATAAGTACATACTAAATATTCTCCTAACCAATCTGTTAGCGATATCAAGATTGGTTTCGTGTCTGCTAGTGTAAAATAACCAAATCATTCGATCAAGTAATGATTCAATATTCCACGTCACTATGCACACCCTTTCGATTGGCTCACCACTACTTATGTCTTCATAACCCAGGTTTAATCACCTATAGATTGCGCTCGTGCTGCGCATAAAAAAGCAATATGCATTTATTACTATGCATACTGCTAAAGGTAATTATCGAATTGTTTTTAAAGCTGTTGCCCAAGGGATAAGTTGATCTAGCATTTGATTTACTGAATCTGCTTGCACTTCCTTTGGTTTAAATACCGTGCCGTTTTCGAAATCTGTAAATAATGATAAAGCAGGATGGACGCGAACATCTGCAACTAATAATTCACCAAGAATTCCACGTAAATGTTCAGCAGCTCTTGCACCGCCAACAGAACCGTAAGAAACAATACCTGCCGCTTTATTATTCCATTCCACACGTAAGTAGTCTAATGCATTTTTTAATGCCCCAGTAATGGAATGGTTATACTCTGCAACGATAAATACAAAACCATCACATGCAGCAACTTTTTGTGACCATGTAGCTGCTCCTGAAGCATCTCCACCTGGCTCACCTAGAAGTGGTAGTTTATAATCTGCAATATCAATAATTTCATATTCCGCATCACCACGTCTTCCAGCAACTTCCTTTACCCATTCGCCCACTTGTGGACTTAAACGACCTTCACGCGTACTCCCTAAAATTACCCCTATTTTCAACATGTTGTTCCTCCTTTATTCATCCCTCAAATTGTGACCGAATAATTCATTTAAAACTAAAAACGGTTCTCTTAGCCATGTTGTACAGGAATCCATTTCTTTATTCAATACATTGATGGCTAATGAAACCATTGTTTTTTACTTCGAATTAAATTATCTTTAATTCAAGATAAAAATACCATATATTTATAAAAATTTCCAGTTATTTAATTCGGATTAAATTATTTTATTTTAATGGTCTTTCTAATGCTGCAAGTTCATCCTCAATCGATGCATATTGTCTTTCTACAACATATTTTGCATCCGAGATAGCCGCATTATAAATATGTGGAGCAATATTTTCCTTTATAAAGTCTAATACTCTTTCTGCTTCAAATTCTGTAATATCCTCATCACGATTATTATAGAAAAATCGTTGAATATCAGCTATTATTGTTTCTTGTTGTTCTTTTGTTAATCGAATAAACAATTCATAACTCTCCTCTCATTGCCATTTATACTCATCTATCATACACTCTAAGGGAAAGAGTTTGGTAACATTTTCAGAGAGTCTTGAAACATTCGGTATCCAACGATCACTGAGCATGAAAGGATGTCCTTATAACAACGCTGTGGCTGAAGCGATGTTTAAGGTATTTAACACGGAATTCACTTACAGAGCTCATTTCTCTTCTCTTGAACAGCTCGCTCTTTAACTTGATGAATACGTTCATTGGTTCCATAACTTTCAAATCCACAGAACTAGGCTATTTAACACCAGTGGAATTCAAGCAACAGACCTTATAACTAATTCAGTGTTTACATACCAAAATATACAACTTATTCCTCCACTACAAGTTTTATTATTTCTCCATCTTCATTAACTACGGCAATCGCTTTCGAAATATCCATGTTATTAATAGCATAAATTTTTGTTCCAACTGGATATACATTTGAAGACAATTCTTTACTATCTTGCTCTTTGTTGAGGTGGTATTTTACTTCGCCTAACTTTTCACCAAGTTGGTTATTTTCTAAAACTTCTTCAGTCACAATGTAATGTGTATTATTGTAATTTACGAATTGAAATGCCCAAGAAGTTGAAGAATTGCATCCTATTATCAAGAAAATTAACAAAAAACAACAAAAATAAAAGGAATACTTCAAAGTCATACCTCCTTTTTAGAAATAATAACATTTCTTCTGAAAAAAGGATGTTTTTTTATTTTCCCCAGAATTTATATAATAATGTGCTATGGATAGTACTTTTAATTGTGGTGTATATCTTATTTGAATCTGGTTATGTAAAAACTCTAGTTCCGGGGGCGTTCTTTGATAATGGAAGTACCAACTATGTAATTTGGATCTTCGGAATAAATGGTTGTTTAAAAGCGGAAATGGTGGCTAGAGATAAAAAAAGAGGAGTGTTAATGTGGTCAAAGGGAATATTATTGACATTAATCTTTATAGGGAGAAAAAAGTTCACATCCCAGGTATTAGAAACGGATATGCATATAGCCGTTTGCTTAGATTTAGTTTTGCTCAAGGTCAAGTCGTATTGGACATTTACTACCCCAACGATAGCGTAGAACTTTTATAAATTTCACTCATTTTTTTATAACTATAAATTAGAGTGCCACGCTAAAAAATATATGTTATGTGAAGTGGCTGATTGGAGTGGAGGCTGTGCGACTCCTTGGGGATCAGCGATAGAGGAACGAAGGCTAAAAGCATCACATCCTGTGATAACGCCTTCGTGACCAACATCGTGTTGGCCCGAGACCCTGCTGCGAAGCGAAGCGGCTCATCGGACGCCCCCAGGAAGCTCTGCTCTGCGCGAAAGCGAAGCGTCAGCGGCAAATGTTTTATCTGTGCGAAAGCGAAGCGGCAGCAACAAAGCGCCCAGCCGGAACGGAAATCAGCCCCTCGTTTTGTCGAAGAGCCATACTTTATTTATTAGACCTTAATTTCTTTGACACAATAGTTTTTCAACAACATGAAAAGACTGAATTATATCTAATTCTATAATTCAGTCTTGTTATTATTACTGGTTACATTTAAATGAATAGTTTGTTGATAGAAAACTTTTTTCCTTTGAGACGATGGCTTCTCCACCATCTTTTTCACATTGCTCGGTCATAGTATCAATTTTTTTGGCATTCATCGTATTCGTCATCAATGTCATACCTACCCCAAACACAGCAATCAGCAAACCAATCATCATCCATAACTTGCCGGCCTTATTGCCGACAGGTTTTTCATTCGCCATAGATATTCCCCTCTCTTACACGAATAAAAACGGTTCTGTATGAATAGTAGATTGGACAAATTCAACAGAGTACTTTTTATCCTCACACATTCTTGCCATCTTTTTAGCTACTCCTGCAATCATCACTTTCTCCACATGATGTCCTGGATCTACGATTTGTAGACCAATTGCTTGAGCGTCCTGGGCAGTATGGAAATACATATCTCCTGTTAAAAATACATCTGCCCCAGCACGTTTTGCAGAATAGATATATTTATTGCCGTCGCCACCGACAAGCGCAACTTTTTTCACCTTCGACTGTAAATCACCAACAACGCGGACAGCGGGTACGTCTAGCTGCTGTTTGACGAATTGCGTAAATTCATGAAGAGTCATTTCTTGTGGTAAATAACCAACTCGTCCTAAGCCCATTACATTCGTTTGCTGATCTAAGCGAATGATATCATAAGCAGGTTCTTCATATGGATGTGCGTTTAACATTGCCTTTAATACACGATTTTTTATAGATTCCGGAAATACAACTTCTACCTTCACTTCTTCTTCAACATGTAATTCTCCAATAGAACCTACATGTGGAGCTGCACCCTCTAGTGCACGGAATCGCCCTTCTCCTAAGGTAGTATAGCTACACGCTTCATAATCTCCAATACGACCTGCTCCTGCCTTTGCTAATGCCTCACGTAAATCATTGGCATTTGCAGTCGGTATAAAAACTGCAAGCTTCAACATATTTTCCGCATATGTTTCTTCTAAAATAGAACGGTTTTCAAGCTGTAGAGCATCTGCTAGTAAATCGTTAACACCGCCTTCAGCCACATCTAGATTCGTGTGTGCTGCATAAACGGCAATATCATTTTTTATAAGTTTTTCATATAAACGCCCGGCAGGATTGTCCGTACGAATATTTGAAAGACGTCTAAAAATCGGTGGATGATGCGCTATTATTAGCTCGCATCCTTGGGCAATAGCCTCATCTGCTACTGCTTCATTAACATCTAATGTGACTAATACTTTACTTACAGGTTTATTTAATGTACCGATTGCAAGACCAATTGGGTCATTTTCCATACAGGCTAGTTTTTTAGGCGACCATGATTCGAACAATTGTATAATTTCCTGACCGTTAACTGTTTTCATCTCATAGAACCCCTTCCACTAAATTGAGTAGAGCTTCTAACTCTGCACGTTTTTCTTCAATTTCAGGTGTTTGATCTGCCCCTTCAATGGACTTTAATACACGCTGCCAATTTTCTTTTTCACGTGACCATTTTTTTATAAATGATGGTGATTTTCGTTGCATTAATTTCGGCCCAAATAAAATTTCCGGTTCCGTTAACGTCATTGTGCTTCTTTGCAAAACGAGAATTTCATAAATTTTTTCGTCTTCCTCTAAAATCTCTTCGTCCTGAATTGCCCAATTATTTGCTAATGCCCATTCGCGAATCACTTTAGCATGAATATTTGGTTGCAAAATAAGCCTTGTTACCCCTTGCAATTTTTCAGGATGCTTCTCCAAAATGGAGACAATTAGAGGTCCACCCATCCCAGCAATAGTAACTGTATCTACATGGTCGGCTTCTTCAACGGCCGCTAAACCATTCGCAAGTCGTACTGTAATTTTTTCTGTTAAGCCTTCCTTTTGTACTTGTCCAACTGCTGATTCAAATGGTCCTTTCACAACTTCCCCTGCTATTGCATAAGAAGCAATACCTTTATGAATTAAGTAGCATGGCAAATATGCATGGTCGCTGCCAATATCAGCTACAACCGCACCAGAGGGTACATATTTTGCTACTGTTTCTAATCGCTTTGATAAATTTTTTGCATTCATTTTTTTTTACCGCCTGTCTTAAATAGTGTCCACTCTTAGTATGTATGATGTCGTGAAAAAAAACAAATGGAGTTGACTCAAATTTTGAGCAACTCCATTTTTCATTAACTGAAATGAAGATAAATAAATTGTAGCTGTACTGATTACGATTAAACGCTTTCAGTACAGCTACATTTTTTAGACTATTTTAGAGTTGAAATGTACTTAGCGATTTCTTTCGCTTCCGCTTCGTTTTTCATACCAGGCGTCATTGGAGTTCCTGGGATTCCGTTTGTTAAAACATCTACGATACGAGCTTCATCTTTCCCATGTAAGCTTGGACCAAAACCACCACTTAGGTCATCACCATGACAACTAATACAAGATTGTACTAAAGCTGAGCCGTCATCAGTAGCTTCTGTTTTTTCGCCTCCACCTTCTTTTTCTGCAGCGATTTCCTTTTTGTTCTCTGCGCCCATTAAAGACATAAAGAAAATAAGACCAATACCAAATGCTAAAATTAAGATGTAAGGAACGACTGGATTGTTTTTCATATGTTTCCCCTCCTCATTGTAAATCTACTTCTATGATAATATAGAATCAGTCAACATCTAATATTGTACTTCATTAACCATGAAACGAAAAGCCTATTCGCTAAGTTTTCCTTTGTTTGTAACAATTTCGACATTTCTGTATCTATTGGATAAAATATGTCTTGAAATCACCAATATTTGGACTATCTATTACCTTTTTAGCAATTATATTTTCTTCCTTACATGTTGTTATCTTTCCTCTCTTTACGCATCATATACCAAGAAAATCAAAATAACTTATTGATATTGCTAATAGAATAAGCCATAGCAATAAGTCCTATTATCATGGCTCATGCCTTCACTCCAATCAACTTATATATTGCATACATTAAAATAAAAGTCATCCACAACTTTCGGTAATGAACCCCATTAATATTCTATATTTTCCAATATCAGCAACACAATACTCAGATTATTGTTTTTTTTATTCGTCAGCAATTTACATGGGATAAATTTCGAGATCACATTTTGATAAAAAAAGAATCTGTTAGCTATTTGAAAGCAAACAGATTCTTGTCATTGTCAGCGAAACTATTTTACAAAATGAGTTCTTATAATAAGTTTATGGTATAATAGCTAATCAGTGCCAGTAAACCTAGGACACCTGAGACCGTGAAATAAAGTAGCTTCATTTTTAAACCTGACCAAAGCCAAACCCCGCAGTTTGCTGCAATCAAGCAAAACAAAGCAATATTATTCCCATTAAAATATGTAGTGTAAATTCGAATAGACATACTAAACAATAAAACAGCACCCAACAAATGGAAAACAGGGGCTAATAAATCATTTTTACGTGCCATTCTAAATGCTGTCAGAAATAATATCACAGCAGCTATTCCAACAACAACCGTTAAAATTATCATTAAGGATGCTATTGTAAAATAAATAGACAACAGTGTAATCATGGCAATACATATACCTGCAATAATAAATAATAGCCTTCTCTTTTCTGAAGGCAATATAGCCTGTTTATGATGTACTGGTTCTAACTCCTCTACATCTGCCCCCTCTGCATATAGAGCCGCTAAAAAATCACAGTAATGTTCTGGTAATAGCTTATTCTGCTTCCAAAACAAAATCTCATTCAAGATTATTTTTTTTCGAGGATTTGTCATAGTTTATACTCCAAACATTGCTTAATAATGGTTATTATTACAATTTTATCTTAATACCTTTAATAACACATCTGTATAAAGTAGCAAAAATAATAAGACTGTTTCATTCTAATTACTCGCTATAACATTTATCGAAAAAATATCTATTATGTTTAGTATGTTCTAGGGAAAAATTATGAAAATTTTGC
Organism: Lysinibacillus sp. NPDC056185; assembly: GCF_047737915.1. Classification (NCBI taxonomy): domain Bacteria; kingdom Bacillati; phylum Bacillota; class Bacilli; order Caryophanales; family Bacillaceae; genus Lysinibacillus; species Lysinibacillus sp. NPDC056185. The sequence goes on along the minus strand of NZ_JBLLLQ010000008.1, from coordinate 67,698 downwards.
GCGGCTATTTACTTCACATTCACAGGTATTCTCCTATTTCATGCAAATATAATAGTAGCCTAAAAAAGGGCTATCCAATTAGTCATTACTAATTAGATAGCCCAACTTTTTATCTTTATTCTAAGAAGTCTTTTAAACGTTTGCTGCGAGAAGGGTGACGTAACTTTCTAAGAGCCTTAGCTTCAATTTGGCGAATACGTTCACGCGTTACACCAAATACTTTCCCTACCTCTTCTAATGTACGTGTGCGACCATCATCTAAACCGAAACGTAAGCGAAGGACATTTTCTTCACGGTCAGTTAATGTATCTAACACATCCTCTAATTGCTCTTTTAACAATTCATAAGCTGCATGGTCAGATGGAGATTGAGCTTCAGAATCCTCAATAAAGTCTCCTAAATGTGAATCATCTTCTTCTCCAATTGGTGTTTCAAGAGATACTGGTTCTTGTGCAATTTTTAAAATTTCACGTACTTTTTCAGGTGTTAAATCCATTTCTTCGCCAATTTCTTCTGGTGAAGGCTCACGACCTAAGTCTTGTAATAATTGGCGTTGTACACGAATTAATTTATTAATTGTTTCTACCATATGCACTGGAATACGAATTGTACGTGCTTGGTCCGCAATTGCACGTGTAATCGCTTGGCGAATCCACCATGTTGCATAAGTGGAGAATTTAAAACCTTTACGGTAGTCAAATTTCTCAACAGCCTTGATAAGCCCCATATTCCCCTCTTGAATTAAATCAAGGAATAGCATTCCACGGCCAACATATCGCTTTGCAATCGATACAACAAGACGTAAGTTCGCTTCAGCTAGGCGTTTACGTGCTTCTTCGTCACCTTGCTCAATACGCTCAGCTAATGCAATTTCTTGCTCGGCAGAAAGTAAATCAACTCGACCAATTTCTTTTAAATACATACGTACAGGGTCATTTATTTTAACACCTGGTGGTACACTCAAATCATTTAAATCGAAAGTCTCTTCGTTTGCTTCTTCTTTCATTAAGCTTTCTTCTTCAAACTCTTCTTTCCCAATGATTTGAATGTCTTTAGCCTTTTCAAGGTCCTCAGCAAAGTGGAAAATCTCTTCGTTCTCCAATTCATAAGGCGCTAGTTTCTCTGAAATTTCTTTCATAGAAATTTCACCTTCTGTTTTTGCTTTTTCTTGTAGTATTTTTTTTGCTTCATCTAATGTAATTTCTACTTCTACCTCTTTTGAACGTTCTGACTTGTCCGCCATAAACCTTCCTCCTTCTAAACAACCGAATCGGGTTAAATCGCCGATAACGATTTTCTTAAATGAATAATCTGTTGGGCGATTTCAAGTGCACGTGCATACTCATGCATCTTCTCCGCTTCCTTTGACTCATGCATCTTTTGTTGAATTTCTTGCTCAATTCTATATTTTTGCAACTGACGAATTGAGTCTGCGACCTCTGCATCTGCTTGGTCGGGATCTCGTTCCGCTAAAGCCGCTTCCATTACAATCTTGCGTAATTCAGAGTCATCTAATATCTCAACAAAACGCTGATAATCAGGATGACCATATTCCTCATAAAATCCTACTAAGCGAACAAAAACTGCCATATAGGCATCTCGTACAAATGGATCTTTTTGCTCACTACGTAATACCCTGTCCACTACATCTATATTATGAAGCATATGAGCCAGTAATAAACGTTCGGCACGTTCAGCTGCGTCCATAGGCTTATGTTGCTGAGTGACCGGCATCGAAGGCGTTTGAACAGGCATTTCTACTTTTGCAGAACGAACCTGACTTGCCTCTAGCTTTCGGAATTGAGCATAAATCGCTTCTTCCGAGATGTTTGTTTCATTCGATAGCTGTCTTATATACAAATCTCGTTCAACTGGTGATGATCTACCTACCAGTTGCTCAAGAACTTCTTGAATATATTGAAGCGTATCATTTTCAAACTGAAAGTTCTTATTTCGTCTAGCATGCATCATCATAAAAGCAATATACGCATGAGGGTTTTCCAAAATTTGTTCTTTAAATGCTTGTCCACCTAAACTTTGAATGTATTCATCGGGATCTAGCTTATCTGGTAACACCGCAATATTGACTTTCATACGTTCCGTTTGAAGTAACTGTGCCGCTCTTTTCGCCGCATCAAACCCAGCATTATCACCGTCATAGCAAATCGTAATCTGCTCTACTAAGCGCTTTAGCTTTGTGATATGCTGATTCGTAAGCGAAGTGCCCATTGTTGCTACAGCATTCGTTACACCCACAGAAGTTGCTGCTAAAACATCCATAAATCCTTCCATCAATACTACTTGACGATTTTTTCTAATCGAGGTTCGTGCTTTATCTAGGTTATATAGCACTTCACTCTTTTGAAAAATTGGTGATTCTGGACTATTTAAATATTTTGCCTCTTCACCAGTTGATGCAAGGATTCGTCCTGAGAACGCTATAATCTTCCCGTTCTCATCACGAATGGGAAACATAATACGCCCTCTAAAACGATCAAAATAGCGTTCTTCCCCTTCACGCTTGATTACTAAACCACTTTCCGCGATTTCTTGTAAGTTATAACCTTTTCTTTCAAGCAATATCGTTAATGCATCAAAGCTTGGAAGAGACCATCCAATGCTATTAGATTCTATAAGTTCCCTTGTAAATCCTCTTTCTAGCAAATAATTTAAAGGTTCTTCACCATCTTCAGTATTTAACAGTAAATGATGAAAAAAATCTGCTGCAAAAGCGTGAGCTTCTTTCATCCTTTCTTCCGCTTTAGATACCTTTTTCGTTACTTCAGGTAAACTTGGCCCAATATCTAACTGTATGCCAACACGTTCACCAAGTTTCACGACAGCGTCAGGAAAAGAAATACCTTCTATATCCATAACAAAAGTAATAGCATTACCGCCTGCACCACAACCAAAGCAATGAAAAATTTGTTTGTCTGATGACACAGAAAAAGATGGCGTTTGTTCTCCATGAAATGGACAGAGCCCAAACCAATTGCGCCCACGCTTTGTAAGCTGCATGTATTCGCTTATGACATCAACAATCTCCGATTGTGAGCGAATCTGTTCAATCACTTCTTCAGGAATCTTCCCTGCCACATTCATCACCATCTTTAATTACGTTCTAAAACACAATTCGCTATCCGATTTAAAAATCCTTTATTTCTCGACAAAAAAACAGGATTTTTCTCTTAATAAATATTTTTACCACAATTTTATTATTATAAAACAAAAATTAGTTTTTATCTATACTATTTTCAAAACCGACTCAAAAAAACCGCCTCTTACATGAGGTGGTTTATCATCATTCGTTTCTTATTTACAGTTCGAGATATGCTCAATAATGACGTTCGCTGTTTCTTCAACAGCTTTGTTTGTCACATCAATAACCTTACAACCGATTTTAGCGACAATTTTTTCAAAATGCTGGATTTCTTCTAATATTCGATTATGCTGCGCATAGATAGCATCATCATTCAATCCAAGAGACTTTAATCGCTCTTTTCTAATTGAGTTTAATTTATCAGGAGAAATAATTAAACCAATACATTTTTTCGGATCTATTTGTAATAGTTCTTCTGGTGGCTCCACTTCTGGTACTAAAGGTACGTTCGCCACCTTATAGCGTTTATGTGCTAAATATTGTGATAACGGTGTTTTAGAGGTACGTGAAACACCGACTAACACAATATCAGCCTGTAATAGACCACGTGGATCTCTACCATCATCATATTTTACCGCAAATTCGATAGCCTCTATTTTTTTAAAATAATCATCATCTAGCTGGTGCACAATTCCTGGTGCTTCTAATGGGAATTCTTCCACAAATGTTGTCATTGTTTTTAAAGCAGGCCCTAAGATGTCGACAGCATAGACATTTTCTTGCTCACACAGTTCATGTAATAACGATCGCATCTCCTGGCGAACAAGCGTATACACAATAAATGCATTCTGTTTCGCTGCAAGGCATACAATTTTCCGAATGAGCTCCTCTGATTGTATATGAGGAAAACGGCGAATAACCGTGTTTTCCAAACTAGGTCGAAACTGGCTAATAACCGCTTTCGCTACTTGATCACCAGTTTCACCGACTGAATCAGATACAACAAAAACCCGTAGTCTTTTCATGCTGCTCTCCTTCAAATATTTAGACATTCTGTACAAGTGATAAGAAAGCTCGTGTAATCGTCGTTTTTGTAAGACGACCAACGATTTTCAAACCACCTTCTTGTGGCTCTACTACTGGTAGCGAATCAACTTCCCGTTCAATTAGTTTATTCGCAGCAACAACTAAAGAATCTGATCTCTCACAGTACGAAATATTTGGCATACGTGTCATAATTATATGTACAGGAATTTTGTTTAAATCCTGCGTGCCAATACTTGTACGTAGTAAATCTTTACGAGAAAGTACCCCTGTCAAAAATTCATTTTTATCTACGACAAAGAGTGTTCCAACATCCTCTGAAAACATGAAGCAAATCGCATCATAAACAGTCATTGTTTCCGGTACAACAACTGGTCCTGAATGAAAATCTTTCACCTTTAAATTGTTAATACTATCCGTCAATGTAACGGATGCTTTTTTACCTGAATAGAAATAGCCAACACGAGGTCTAGCATCTAAAAAGCCCGCCATTGTGAGTATTGCTAAATCTGGTCTTAAAGTTGCTCTTGTCAGATTGAGATGTTCTGCAATATGTTCGCCTGTGATTGGGCCGTTTTCTTTCACAATTTGTAAAATGTTTTCCTGACGTTTATTGAGTTCGATTGGACTCACCGCCTCAAATCTAATAGTGTTATACTTATGCTCAATTATTATATACTATTTTAATAATTATTGCGAAGAAAAGAACTACATGCTACAATATTGACACATACGCTTGCTCTAAATGTATTTTCGAGCGATTTGCGTTATATAGGCGATGATGGGAAAAAAAGTATCTGTTCCACTTTAAAGCGAGTAGAAGATGGTGAAAGTCTACATAGCAACAGAGAAAAGGCACTCCTTGAGCTAACTTTTTGAAAAGAGGTTTTAAACAACGCGTTTAAAACAATCAGGGTGGAACCGCGGGTTTTAGCACTCGTCCCTGGGCATTCATTGTGCCCGGAGACGGGTGCTATTTTTTAATTTAGTCCTACCTAAATTAAAAAATATCTCTAGCGAATTGTATAAATTCGCTTAAACAAAATTAATGTTCACTCTGTGAAAACTATGAAGGAGGCTATTTTTATGGCAAACAAATCAATGGAAACAATCGTATCTTTAGCGAAGCATCGCGGCTTTGTCTTCCCTGGTTCTGAAATCTACGGAGGCTTAGCAAACACTTGGGATTATGGTCCATTAGGTGTTGAATTAAAAAACAATGTTAAAAAAGCATGGTGGCAAAAGTTTGTCCAAGAATCAGAGCACAATGTTGGGATAGATGCTGCAATTTTAATGAACCCAAAAGCTTGGGTTGCTTCTGGTCACGTTGGCAACTTTAATGACCCAATGATTGATTGTAAGGCATGTAAAGCGCGCCATCGTGCTGACAAAATCATCGAGGACGCTGCGCTAGCAAAAGGCGATGAAATCATTGTCGATGGTATGACATTTGATCAAATGAAAGAAACGATGATTAAGTATGACGTAGTGTGCCCGGATTGTGGTAAAGCTGATTTCACAGATATTCGTCAATTTAATTTAATGTTTAAAACATTCCAAGGTGTAACAGAATCTTCTACTAATGAAATTTATTTACGCCCAGAAACAGCACAAGGTATTTTTGTGAACTTTAAAAACGTACAACGTTCAATGCGTAAACGTACACCATTCGGTATTGCACAAATCGGTAAATCATTCCGTAACGAAATTACACCAGGTAACTTCACTTTCCGTACGCGTGAATTTGAACAAATGGAACTTGAATTTTTCTGTAAGCCTGGCGAGGACCTTGAATGGCACGCATACTGGAAAGAGTTTTGTAAAAATTGGTTGTTAAATTTAGGCATGAAAGAAGATTCTATGCGTCTTCGTGATCACGAGGACGACGAATTGTCTCACTACTCAAATGCTACAACTGATATTGAATTTAAATTCCCATTCGGTTGGGGCGAACTATGGGGCGTAGCAGATCGCACGGATTTCGATTTAAAACAGCATATGGAGCATTCTGGTGAAGATTTCACTTACATTGACCCAGTATCAAACGAACGTTATGTTCCATATTGTATCGAGCCTTCTTTAGGTGCAGACCGTGTAACATTAGCATTCCTTTGCGATGCTTATGACGAGGAAGAGCTTGAAGGCGATGATAAGCGTACAGTTTTACGCTTCCACCCTGCTCTAGCACCATTTAAAGCTGCAGTCCTACCACTTTCTAAAAAGCTTTCGGATGAAGCTACTGATGTTTGGGCAGAGCTTCGTAAATCATTCCCAGTTGATTTTGACGAGTCACAATCAATTGGTAAACGTTACCGTCGTCAAGATGAAATTGGTACACCATTCTGTATCACGTATGACTTCGACTCAAAAGAAGATGGTCAAGTTACAGTGCGTCATCGCGATTCAATGTCTCAAGTTCGTATGCCAATTACAGATGTTAAAGCATACATCGAAAAACATCTTCAATTCTAAAATTCATCAGTATATAAAGAGGGAGTCGCATTTTAAGCGACTCCCTCTTATTTTATGTTTTTAACAATGCAAACAAACGCTCTTGCATCTTCTCCTCAAATGAAAACCTTTTCATTTCCATACCTACTAAGCTAATAAGTAATTCTTCAATATCTACAAGCGAATAAAAAAGGAATGTTCCTTCTCCCATTGGGCGAACTCTCTTATCGACTGTAAGCTCATCTCCAATAAAGTAAGCTATATTTACGTTACAATGTTCCATTAATTGCGTAATGCGCCGTTCATCATCTGGATTAATAAAAAACGGCACAATTTTATCAATATACAAAATACTTTGCACAAGTTTTATGAAGAAATTTTCACGAAGTGAAGTTTCCACAACTAATATAGTTGTTTTCTCATGCTGATAATCCATATACAATACATGTAATTGATCTTCTAATAGTTTCTTTAATATATTAATAGAATTCCTGTATTTTGTCATGTCCGTTTGAATTTCTCTTGTTAATAAACGTAGAATTCGAAAGGCAGGTAAAAATATTTTTAAAATAATTTCTTTAGGATGTAAATGATCTATTAATTTATTAAAATAGACTCTTAAGCTATTTTCGTCACAGCGAATTAATTGTTCTATAAATAAGTTAAAAATTTCTTCAAAGCTGTTAGCACGGTAATCAATCATTTTCGCAATTTTCACACTATAATTTAAAGGTAAAATCATTGACTTTTGTTCATCCAGCAATTTAACTTTAGGTAACGTTGGGAATAAATCATAGACAAGTTCTACTTGTGCACTTCGATTATCCGATAATTGAACGACTGAGTTGACAGGATAAATCCCTAGGCACTCTACAAATTTATGCATAAATTTCTCGTTATATAAATGTCGATCACGATATAAAACAGCTAATGCATCTGTTGCAGCATATCCCGAATGATATACACGCTTTGATGTCATAGCGGAATAAACATCTATAATTTGCAGTAATTGAACCCCCTCACACATATCATCCTCACAAAGCTGATTTGGATAACCTTTACCGGCAAAACGTTCATGATGATCACGTGCTAAATAGGCAATATCGTCTTCCCCATTTTCTATGAGCAACTCATAACCTTTAGTCGTATGAGTTTTAACAATGTCAAACTCATCTTCTGATAATTTTCGTTTTAAATTTAATATGTCTTGCGGGATAAATACCTTCCCAATATCGTGGAACAAATAGCCCCTTGCTAGCGTTTCAATATCGGTTAAACCTAAATAACGCGCAAAAATTGTACCTAAAACGAAAACATCAAATGAATGAACAAAAGAATACTCATCCCATTCTTTTAATCTCATGAGTAATTCATAGCGATGTTTTTTTTCAAAAATTTGTTCAAAAATACCTCGTACATAAGCAGTATCTTGGGTGCTTTTTAAAATTTGACCATAGCGCAATTCATGCACAACATTCTCTAATGTAGTCATAAAAAGATTTTTTACCGTATCTTTATACTCATCTACCTCATCCTTTTTATCCATCAGAGGTGCAAATACATCCTCGTAATCCCTTGTACGCTGAACACTCAAATCATGAACAATTCGGACTGAATCAGTTGGTAAATATACAGATAGTTCGTCTACTTTTCTAAGTTTAAGTAAGACAATAATCCGCTCCGTTAAAACTAGATCTTTTTTAGCTAATAAACGATAATCAGAAAAAATATCTTCAGCTAAAATATCATTGGCTTCAACTTCATCAATACTTAACGTCACTTTTCTTAGCATATTTTCTGCCACATACGCAATGTCCAAGCATTATGTGACTCCCTCCTTCTTCGATAAGACTGCGTTGTTCATCAATTATGCCTCGGCATAATTGCGTCCGGAGGCTTTAGGGCAACAAATAATTTTTGCGCGAAAGCGTAGTGCCAACGTAGCGACAGCAACGTGTTTTGTCTGTGCGAAAGCGTAGTGTCAACGTAGCGGCAGCAACGTGTTTTGTCTGTGCGAAAGCGTAGTGTCAACGTAGCGGCAGCTACAACACGATATTAGTCACTCAGTTGTTGCCACAGGACGCGGCCTTTTTAGACTGAGTTACTCTATTTCAGCGGATGTCTTTTGTACCAAAAGCGTAACGACAGGTACAGACGTTTGGACCCACGCTGAAAGAAGTTAAAATTCAACTATATCATTTACAATATCATAGATTAAAACACCTTTTCAACTAGTTTATGGAATTTACATGGATAGTTACTACTATATTTACGTTAAAAACTATTATAAAATTAGTAATTTATATCCAAAGAATCCCTTTAACAACAACTATTAATTTTTAATAAAAAAAAGATATAAAGTCCTATACAAAGGACTTAAAAGCGTATATTTATATTTTATAGTTAAATTTATCTCATTAAATAATATTTCTGTAAATCATAAAGGATTACTCAATTTCTCCTAATACTATTAACAAAAATCCAACACTAACAGATAAATATTACCATTTAGGAAAATAACTACTCATTTTCACATTAGGGCATATTGAAAATTAATCATTTATATATATTTCACTCAACTTTTATCTCACCACCAAAAGTCGGAGATGACATTTGTTAATACTGATTGGTACGATAGATCAGAGACAAATCCCCTATCCCTAAACAGCTCATTGTTCGGCCTTAAAAGCACACCAGTCGAGTCAGAAATACTATTCATTCATGTTGATGAACAAGTATTTTATCCATGTTAATTTTTAACATCATAAAATTCCCTCTATTCTCATCTTCGTCATTTTGATATAAATAAAGTATTGTAGTTAATCCTAAATGTTAAATAACAATAATTTAACAATTCATGGAGATTCCAACCTATTACATTCAGCCCGTTGTAATAGGTAGGTCCTAGCTATAAAATTTTTTTATGTACTTTGGAGGAAATTTATTTGAAGAGCAATCGTTTTTATCACATCGCTATGGCATCAGCACTAGCAACAAGCGCTATTGTCATTGCACCCCCAGCACATGCTGCATCGGGATTCTCTGATGTAAAAAATGTGTCAAGTGAGGAAGGTCAAGCTATTATTAACTTAGCTCAACGCGGTATTATATCAGGCTACCCTGATGGCACATTTAAACCTGAGAATTCAATTACTCGTACACAAGCTGCAAAAATTTTAGCTGGTATTTTAAAGCTTGATACGGTTCATGTGAAAAATCCTAATTTTAAGGATATAAAACCTGGCGATGCAAATTATGGTGCGATTGCTGCTTTAGCAAATGCAGGTATTATTAGCGGAACCAATGGCTATTTCAACCCAACTAAAAATATTACACGTGGACAAATGTCAAAAATGATTGTGAAAGGTTTTAAATTACCAATTACAAACGGCATTAACATTCCTTTCTATGATGTCAATGAAGGTAGTGAATACGAACCATATATAAAAACGCTTTTTGCCAACACCATCACAAAAGGTACAACCCCTACTACCTTTGGACCACAAACTAATGTAAAGCGCTCCCAATTAGCACTTTTTGTTGTACGTGCTGAAAAAGCTCAAGGCAACGTCACAGTTTTTGCTAGTCAATTTAAGCAAGACTATATCTATGCTTCTTATGGCGGCATTAAGCCTGCAGAGGATATCTTTACATGGGTTGAAGATGAAGAAGATTATATGACAGAGTCCATTACAATTAAACCGCTAAAAGAAGGCACGGGAAAATTAGTTATTACGGGCTTTAAAGAAGATACTGAAGAATTTTTGGATGTCTTTTACTTAGTAAATGTGAAGAATGTAAACGGGAAGCTACAAACAACACTTCAAAAAGTAAAAGAAGAGGATTATGCAGATAACTTACCACTCAACTTAAAGGAAAGTAATTTAAAATTTGTTCCTACTAATGTAAGTATTCAAACTGCAGATGGTCAAGCCTTATCTCCTGAATTATATAATTTTAAATCAACGAATAATTCAGCTACACTTTCTATCTTTAAAAATGGGCAATATATGATTACTTTCACTAATGGTACTCAACAACAAACGATGGCTGCTATTGTCGATACATATGATTTCGTGCGTAGTATTGATTTGTATCAAGTTACAGATGAGTTAACGTTTTCAAGTAGCGATCTATCGTTCGAGCCAACACATGTTGCCTTAGAAAAATTTAATTCTGAGCCAGCAGCTGTGAAAGCTTCAATAAAGGATAAGACAGTAAATGTTACACCATTAACAGAAGGTACATCTATTTTACATATTACAGGTAAAAATGGTGAAACTGCTTACCTATATATTGAATTTCTAAAAATCGCTAATAAATGGGCTACTTCTTTCGATTTCATGGATGATTCAGAAGATTATTAATGTAAAAATGCCAGAAGATCAATATTAATGATCTTCTGGCGTTTTTTCTTGATCAGTACTCGTTCTCAACTGAAATTCAGGCGTTCTTTCAAGCTGTTCAATAAATTTTTTAGTCTTAAAACGAATTCCTGTTTGTTCCTCGTAAATTGTTGTAATTATTTTTTTAATAAAATATTTTGTTTCCTTTTTTAATTCTAATTTCCCAATCTGGTCAATCGGTACAGTATAGAACATTCGGATAAGCTTAAGCTGAGTCGGTGTTAATCGAATGATATAAGGATCATGATGATAACAACGATGACACAAAAAACCTCCCTGGACAAAAGAAAATGCAAATTCTCCGTCTACTGCACCACAAGCAGCACAAGCATGTAAAATAGGCTGTACGCCAGTATAGGGCAGCATTTTCCATTCAACGAACAATGTAATAGCCTCCGGGTCGTAACCTTCCTCAATTGCTTGTAATGCTTGAAGGAGCACATCAAATGCAAGTGGCTCAGGTTTTCCCTCTTCTACTACACGCTCAACAAGTTCCATTATATAACTTGCATAGGCCGTTGCCATTATATCCTCACGAATATGACGCATTGAATTTAGATGCTCTCCTTGTTGCAATGTCCCCATACCGGTATGATGCTGTACCATAAACATGCCATACGTAAATGGCTGTGTCACAGATGCTAACCTACTGGAAGGCTTCTTCGCTCCACGAGCCATCGTTGCAACCTTTCCTGCTTCTCTTGTTAGTAATGTTACAATTTTATTTGATTCTCCATAGGCACGCACCTTTAGGACAATTCCTTCCCATTTATGAAGCATCGATTCCCCTCCTTTTCAACCTTTGCAATCAATTATGCCTCGGCATAATTGCCGCTGTCGCGCAGATAAACAATGCGTCCGGAATCGGCTTTGTGCTTTGGCCTGCGTGAGGGCCGACACGATGTCGGTCATTTCGGTAATGCCACAGGACGTGGCGTTTTTACCGATGCAGGTCAGTTAGCCGTTATCGCATGGATGCGATGATTTTAGGCTAACCCCTTTATTAACTCCTTTCCGATTCCGTGACATCCGCCGGAGGCTTTCACTTCTATCAGCGGGTGTCCAAATAGAAGTGAAAATAGAGCTGTCCAATAAATTATTGGACAGCTCCATTTAAAACTACAGCGACAGATAGGAATGTTGTAAAGTTGTTTTGTGTTTACAGCATATCTCATCAATTATGCCTCGGCATAATTCCGTGACATCTGCCAGAGGCTTTAGGCCAATATGATGTTGGTCACTCAGTCGTTGCCACGGGACGTGACGTTCTTAGACTGAGTTCCTCTATTTCAGCTGATGTTAGTACAGCCGCTGAAATAAGTTAATATTCATCATCACGGAAACCGAAGTCACGTAAATGTGTTGATTTATTTCGCCAATCCTTTTGCACCTTAACCCAAAGCTCTAAATACACTTTTGAACCAAGAAGCATTTCAATATCTTTTCTTGCACGTATCCCTACTTCTTTTAGTAGCGCTCCACGTTTACCAATGACGATCCCTTTTTGAGAATCCCTTTCCACAATAATCGTTGCTGCTACACGAATTTTATCTTCGTTTTCTTCATCACGGCGAATTTTATCAATAACAACAGCAATGGAATGAGGTATTTCTTCACGCGTTAAATGTAACACTTTTTCACGAATTAACTCTGAAATAATAAAACGCTCAGGATGATCTGTTACTTGATCTGCTGGGTAATATTGTGGCCCCTCTGGTAAATATTTCGTTAATGTAGTTAATAAATTTTCTACATTATTCCCTTGTAACGCTGAAATCGGAACTATTTCCGCAAAGTCATAACGCTCTTTGTAGCTTTCAATAATCCCTATTAATTCATCAGGATGAATTTGATCGATTTTATTAATCACTAGGAAGACAGGCGTTGGATTACCCGCCAGCATTTCAAGGATGAATTCGTCACCCTTTCCAAGTTTCTGCTCTGCATTTACCATGAACATAATAACATCCACTTCACGCAAAGTATTTTTAGAAACCTTTAGCATAAAATCCCCTAGCTTATGTTTCGGCTTGTGGATTCCTGGTGTATCTATAAAAATCATTTGGCTATCATTTGTTGTTAGTACACCTTGTACTTTATTTCGTGTTGTTTGTGGTTTATCACTCATAATCGCAATTTTTTGACCAATGACACGGTTTAAAAATGTTGATTTTCCTACATTTGGTCGCCCGATTATGGAGATAAAACCTGACTTATAGCCATTGTTATTTTCCAGCATTCTCTAAATCCTCCGTTGTAAATGCAAACGGTAGTAATTCGCCTACAGACGTTACCGTGACATCACCTTTTAAGTTTGTTAAATATACAGGCATAGATGGTTTGCAAAATTCCATCATCACTTGACGACAAGCTCCGCATGGCGCACATGGTCCATCCGTATCAGCTACAATAGCGATCGCCTCAAAATCATAAATACCTTCTGACACGGCTTTGAAAAATGCTGTACGTTCAGCACAATTGGTCATACTATAGCCAGCATTTTCAATGTTGCAGCCATGAATAACCTCTCCATTTTTCGTTAAAATCGCCGCGCCAACTTTAAATTTTGAATAAGGTACATAAGCCTTTTCACGCGCTTTTTTTGATTCTTCTAGTAATGCATGCATATCAATTGTCATTAATGTTCTCCTCTACATAAAATAAAAAATAGCTCATCACCATAACGTGGGTTGAATTCCGTTCCGGCTGGGCGCTTTCCTGGGCGCGTCCGATGAGCCGCTTCGCTTGCGGCCAACACGATGTTGGTAGCCTTCGTTCCTCTATTGCTGATCCCCAAGGAGTCGCCCAGCCTCCACTACAATCAACTTATAGCATGGATTAACAAATGTCATCACTTAACTTTTGGTGACGAACCTAATAATCATAATTCTCCAGCACAATAGCTACTACTTCATGACCGAGTAATATTTTTAAAACCATTTCGGTATAAATATGAGTAATCCGATTATAGCACTGAATATCGCAAATACAAGTACTGCGCCTGCTGCAAGATCTTTTGCCTGCTTAGCAAGTGGATGGATAGTAGGTGAAGCTAAATCTACTACTCGTTCAATTGCAGTATTAATCATTTCAAGTGCAAACATTAGTGCTATTAATAGCAACACAATATACCATTCCATACGTGATAACTCCGTAAAATAGCCAGCAATCAAAACTATTCCCGCACTTAGCAAGTGGGATATAAAATTTTGCTCAGCACAGGCTGTAAGAATACCTTTAAAGGCATACCCAAAAGAGCGTACGAATTTGCGAACATTCATTTATTCTCGTCCTAAGCCGAAAGATTGTAAAATCTCATCCTGCTTACCGAACATCACCTTTTCATCTTCTGGCACCATATGATCATAGCCAAGTAGATGTAAGAAACCGTGAACCGCTAAAAAGCCTAGTTCTCGTTCAAATGTATGCCCATATTCCTCAGCTTGTTCTTTTGTACGATCCGTTGAAATAATAATATCTCCTAACACACGGGGCATCCCTTCAAATGTTACTTCTATTTCTCCCTCACCTAACTCCTCAAGGGCAAACGAGATAACATCTGTCGGCTGATCCTTGTCACGATATTCTCGGTTTATTTCTTGAATCGCTTCATTTGTAACAAACGTCACTGACACTTCTGTTTCCGGCTCAATATTCTCTACTTTCGCAGCATGCTGTAAAAGCTTTTCAACAAGCTCCATATGCTCAGCAGCTACTTCATTTGTTTCATCTGTAAAATCAATTGTTAAAATCATAGATCCTCCTACTTATCTGCCTTTGGATATTCAATTCGTGAGTGGAAAATTCCATTCAACGTTTCACAAAGTACTCGCTCTATACATTTTAACTCTTTTATCGAAATATCGCATTCATCAAATTGATTGTCTTGTACTCGATCATCAATAATTGCTCGTACCAACTTTTGAATTTTCTCTGCATTCGGTTCTTTCATCGATCGAACCGCTGCCTCAACACTATCTGCAACACTAATAACTGCCGCTTCCTTCGTTTGTGGCTTCGGACCTGGATATCTGTACTTTGTATCATCTAAACATTTTCCTTCTTCCTTCGCTTTAAAGTAGAAGAACTTTAACAGACTAGATCCGTGATGCTGCAAGGCAATATCGATAATTTCCTGTGGCATCTTATAACGTTTCAGCATTTCAGCTCCATCAGTTGTATGTGCGATGATAATTTCCGCGCTTTTTTCTGGAGGCAATGAATCATGTGGGTTAATACCAGACATTTGATTCTCGATGAAAAAGGCAGGACGCTTCGTTTTGCCAATATCATGATAATAGCATCCTACACGAGCCAGTAATCCATCCGCTCCAATTTCCTCACATGCCGCCTCCGCTAAGTTCGCCACCATTACACTATGATGATATGTTCCTGGAGCCTCCATTAGTAATTTTTTCAGCAACGGATGATTTGGGTTCGATAATTCAATTAAACGCAGCGACGACAATAAACGAAACGCTGATTCAAAGAATGGTAAAAGACCCATTGTAAGAGCACCTGATAATAGAGCCGATATCAATGCCGCTATAAAGTAATACACCAACTCTGACAAACCGTAAGTAGATTGTGTCATCAGTAAATAAAATGCGATAAACGACATATTTACTAGCCCGATAACACCTACAGCATGTAGAATATGCGAACGCTTTTCCATACTCCCCAAAAAGAATAAGCTCGCAAAGCCTCCAAAAATTATATACAGTGTAATTTCCATCTGCATAACAGATGAATAACCCTCCTGAAAAATAACACCCGCAGATGCCGCTGTCATAACCGTAATAAGTACCGCAGCACGGTCATCCACTAATAGCCTTACAAGCATTGTTGCCAAAGCTGTTGGGAAAAGGAAGGCAACCGTAACATCGAAGCCACTAGAAACTAGGCTTATAAATTTCATCAGCAAGATGGATAAACCATAAACAATTACTGTCACCAACAACGCATTACGTTTCTTGTGCTCATCTGTATCCAAACGTTCAAATAAAACAAACATGAACGTCATTTCCAAAAGTATTAAAATAATCAGCCCTGCAATCGGTTTCATCGATGCTTTATTACTCACCATACCTAGAAGTTCTAATTGACGAAACGCCTCATTATCAATAATTTGACCTTCCTGTACGATGATTTGACCTTGAAGAATTCGAGTTGGTTCAACCGATTCCTTCGCTTGATCCTTTCGAATTTTCGTTTGTTCTTCATTTATCGTCTCATTTTCGATAATACTAGTACGTCCAATTAAAACTACCGTATTAAATATTTTATCTGGATATCCTCGTTGTCCACGAATTTTTGTCTCAAAATCATTTTGACCCGCAAACACATTTTCTGATCGAATAGATTTTTGCAAATATTCCTGCACGGATTTTGATAGTTGCGTACTTGTTCTTTTTAAATCTGCTTCACTTTGTACTAACAAACCCTCTAGCTGTGAATCAGTAAAGATAATTGGCATTTGCTCTGAATCAATGGATTCAAACTTTTTGCGCAGCTTCGCCACTTGGTCGGCAATCGGAATAGGTTCTTTGCTACTCTCAACATCCGCCTTTACGTCGAGAACATAGTCAAATAAAGACGTTACAATCGCAGCTCGCTGCTTAGCAACATCCGCAGAAAATTGATAGACTGGCTCAACCGCATTCGCTGCTTTTTCTCGTTCCTGTTGTGTTTTATAAGTATCTTCTATCGTTTTAGTAGATCGTACTGTTTCAGGCGCTAGTTGTAATGGTTTAAAATCATATGTAACACCTTTAACATTGCCATACATAAAAGTAAATTGTAGGGCTCCTGTTAAGATGAGAACGACAATTAAAAAGTAGCGGAAGCCAATAAGTTCTGTAAATTTTTTTAATTGTTTCTCCATCCGGCACCTCCTCTATCTATCTACTATCATACCAATTCAAAAAACATTTTTCCCGAAAAATGTATAAGAAAGCAAAAAAACAGCTATACAAATTGTATAGCTGTCACAAATTTTTCCATTTTCCAAGTATTTTCACGTTTGTTAATTTTTATACCCGTCGCATTTACTCTAACTCTGTTGCACCTGTCGCTACGTTTCGCTTCGCTTTCGGTGCAGACTTTTTAAAACCGTTGCACATGTCGCTTCGTTTCACTACGCTTTCGGTGCAGACTTTTTAAAACCGTTGCACCTGTCGTTCCGTTTCACTCCACTTTCGGTGCAGACTTTAGAATTGCGCATAGCGCAATTCTAAAGTTGCTGTTCTTCGTAGGCTTTGATGATTTTTGCTACGATTGGGTGGCGTACTACATCGCCTTGTTCTAAAATTTGGAAATGTATTGATTTTACATACTTTAGTGTGCGTTCTGCTACGATTAACCCAGATTCCGTATTTTTCGGTAGGTCCATTTGTGTTTTGTCGCCTGTAATGACCATTTTTGAGCCAAAGCCTAGACGCGTTAAAAACATCTTCATTTGCTGATGTGTCGTATTTTGAGCTTCATCTAAAATAACAAAGGCGTCGTCTAATGTACGGCCACGCATATACGCTAAAGGTGCAATTTCAATTGTTCCTCGTTCAATAAGTCTTTGAGTTTGTTCTGTCCCGTAAATATCGTTTAAAGCGTCATAAAGAGGTCGTAAATAAGGATCTACCTTTTCCTTCAAATCCCCCGGAAGAAAGCCTAGAGACTCTCCTGCCTCTACTGCAGGGCGTGTTAAAATAATACGCTTAACGTGCCCATTTTTTAGCGCCTGCGTTGCCATGACTACCGCTAAATACGTTTTCCCAGTACCAGCTGGACCGATACCAAAAACAACGTCTTTATGACGGATTGCTTGTATGTATTCTCGTTGACCGATTGTTTTTGCACGAATAGGCTTTCCTTTCGTCGTGCGTGCAATTTCTTCATCATAAAGTTCTGCAAAATATTCAATCGTTCCTTTTTGTGTCATTTCAATAGCAGTTGCAACATCACGCTGATCAATATTAATTCCTTTACGAATGACCTTTAGAAGAGCATGTAAAAGGAATGTCGCTTGTTCCTTTGCATCCTCTTCACCAGCAAGCTGAATTTGTTCACCACGTGTAATAATGTGGACTTGTAGTGCCTCTTCGATTAACTTCATATTTGCATCGGAAATTCCGAGTAGCATAACCGCTTCGTTTGGATTATCCACTTGTAATACAGTTAAATGTTCTGACATAATCATTCTCCTTGTGGGCCTTGTATTGGACTGGCAATGTTTTCATTGACTAAAAATAGAACTTTCCCTTCAACTGTACCATCCCCCCACTTTACCTGTAAAAGGTTTTCTTTTTTTATAACCGTTTTAGCAGGTAATGAACGTATTACCTTTTCATGAAGTAATGGTATGAGCAATGAATCTATTTTGGATTCATCAAGCTCTACTTGCACTTTTTTAGTGTTCTGCTCTTCAACAATTGAAACATACGGATCGAGCCAGCTTGGTAAATCTTTCTTTTGTACATAGTCAACTTTTTCTTTTTCTTTTTCTTGATGAATGCCTTTCACTAATACACGCCACTGCTTCTGTTGTAGCGTTTCCATCGTTAGCTTTTTCGGAATTTTAAATGAACATTCGAGCCAATAATCAGCGTAGACCTCTCCCTTTGCCCCAACAAAGACTTGATCTTCACCACTTTCAATTACGCCACTTACGAGAACATCACCTTCGTAAGCAGTATCGTTGACTGTAATTTTACGTTCACCATTTTGAATATTAAAGTGGGTAATAACGCCACCTTTTGTTGCCACTAAATGCGTCGCTAGTTTCTCATTCGTTTGTTTAGTTTGTTTCGGGGATTCCTGAGGTCGTAAAGTTACACGTCCACCATGCTTTTCAATATGCACCCAAGAAAGATCTCGATGCCCTTCTAATAGCTTCTGTCGAATGACAGCATCTGAGGGTAAGTCTTTTTTAGAAATGGGTGTTTCTAGTTGAAATGTATCTTGAAAGGTCTTTCCTAGACGTACCTCTAACTCTGGCGTTGCCGCTTTAATATCAATACGCCAAATAACCTGTGCACATAGCAATGGTATTAATATCATCAACGCTAGGCCAAGCAAAGTCCAAAGCTGCGCTCGTAAAACTTGAAGCTCATCTGAATAATAGACAGCCATTTTAAGTCGGTAACGTCTACGTACACGGCGTATCTTTGGTAGATAATGCATCGTTGTTTCAAAAGCAACCTCTTGCTCACGAAAGACAATCCGCTTTAATGGCACATGTTGTGCATGCAATGCTTGAATAAAAGGATGAACATTTTCATGGCGCTTTATACGTATGATAATTGGCCGATTATTCCACATTATCGCTCACACCCATATCCTTTGTCATTTTCAGATGAAGCTCCTGCAAATCCTCTACAGAAAGATGAAGCATTTCTTCTTTAAGAGCATTAATTTCCACCGATTTCCCACGCACAGTAATATGATAGTCTGCATAAATAAAAGAGCATGATGAAGCATCAGCATGTAGAAAACGATATGGGCCAATGATTTTTAATGTTTCATATTGTAATAATTCAAGTAGTGGCGTTAATTGAAATAGTTTTCTCATAAAAAATGCCTCCTTCTTCGGCAATATATGCATCGAAAAAGGAGGACATGCTAGTTATTTTCTTTTTGCTTTTGGAGGACCTAAAACTTCTGCCATTACAACAGCCTGCATTAATGATTTTTTTGATTTTGGCAATTGAAAAGCAGATTGAGATTCAGCTACTCCCACAACTTTTTTCTCAGCTGCCAAACGACCGATACTTTCTCTATTCGTAGTACGACTTACTTTCTCAGTCGGGATTAACGGTGGAGCTGCATAGTTTGGAACTTCCTTACTCACTGTTTCTTCGACAAATTTTTTCGGCTCTTCCACTTTAGATTGCTCATTTTTCCATTCACCTAAAAATTCACGTGCAAAATCTTCAAAGCTCTGTGATTTAGAAGCAGGACGTTGCTCTGAAGACATCTCTGCTTTTTCTATAATAGGTGGATCAACATGAGAATCCTTATTAAAAGGAGGCATTGGTTTTTGTTCTTTCTTTTTTGCTTTACCGAAAATAGAGCTGACTATGGCAATTATCACAAATATAATTAATTGTTCCATTTATTAGTACTGCTCCTTTCAGTTTTTTATTCGTTAGGTCCATTTGTTTCTGATTTATCTGAGCTTACTTTAGAAATGGAGTCTCTCATAGCTGTATCTGCTTGAATGTTGTGGTAATTCATATAGTCCATAATACCAAGATTACCCGAACGTAAAGCTTCTGCCATTGCCTGTGGTACTTCAGCTTCTGCTTCTACTACTTTTGCCTTCATCTCTTGTACGCGTGCAATCATTTCTTGCTCGTTCGCTACAGCCATTGCACGACGTTCTTCAGCTTTCGCTTGGGCAATGTTTTTATCAGCTTGTGCTTGTTCAATTTGTAATTCAGCACCAATGTTTTTGCCGATATCAACGTCCGCAATATCAATCGATAAGATTTCAAATGCTGTTCCAGAATCTAAGCCTTTTGCTAATACAGTTTGAGAAATCATATCTGGATGTTCAAGAACATCCGTATGACTAGTAGCGCTACCAATTGTAGAAACGATCCCTTCACCTACACGGGCAATAACTGTTTCTTCACCCGCACCACCGACTAAACGTTCGATGTTAGCACGCACAGTAATACGTGCCTTTGCTTTTACTTCAATCCCGTTCATCGCTACACCTGCAATAAATGGTGTTTCAATGACTTTCGGATTAACAGACATTTGTACCGCTTCTAATACATCACGACCCGCTAAGTCAATAGCTGCACAGCGTTCAAATGATAATTCAATATTTGCACGGTGCGCCGCGATTAACGCATTTACAACACGGTCTACATTACCACCTGCTAAATAGTGACTTTCAAGTTGATTAATCGTCACAGGTAAACCTGCTTTATGTGCTTTAATTAATGGGTTCACAATTCGTGATGGGATTACACGACGTAAACGCATACCGATTAATGTAAATATACTAACTCGGACACCTGCAGCAAGTGCAGAAATCCACAGCGCCACTGGTACAAAGGTAAAGAATACCACGACAACAATGAATAATAAGACTAGCCCTGCAATTGGACCTATTAAAGCTAAATCAAAATCCATTTACTATTCCTCCATCTCTTCTTCTGTTCGTCTCACAACAATACGTGAGCCCTCTACTTTAATAACTTCTACATGTTTCCCAGCATCAACATAGCCACCTTCCGATACTACGTCAATGCGTTCACTACCAAATAGCATTGTACCTGCCGGACGAAGTGGTGTAACCGTTGTACCTACTTTTCCGAGCAGCTCTGTGCGATTCACGTTAGATACATAGCCCTCTTCCGTTGTTGTCGCATCCATCAAGACTAGCTTGTTTAAAACATGCATTTTTTTACCAAAAAATTTCATCAGGATCACCATTCCTATTATCGCTACAACAAGCGCAATGAAAATCGCTATAATCATTTGCATCATGTTTGCACCTGCCAGTATTAGACTTAGTAATATTAGCACACCGCCGAAAATACCAACAATACCTCCCGGGACAAAAAATTCCGCTACAACAAGCGCTAAGCCTACAATAAATAAAAGTAATGCTTCATAACCTGCCAAGCCTGCCACCATATGACCGAAGAAAAATAATCCAAGTGCTGACAATCCCATTATACCTGGAACACCAAAACCTGGCGAATATAGCTCAACTACAAGTCCCAAACTTGCAATCGACAATAAAATCGGAACTATAATCGGATTCGTAATAAAACGAGCAAGTTTTTCAGCAAAAGTAGGTTCAATTGGAACGATATCACTACCATTTAATTGCGTTTTTTCTAAAAGATCTTGGAAATTCGAAACCGTCCCATTAGAATATTTAACTTTTTTTGCCTCCGAGGCAGATAAAGTTAATAAATTTCCTTCTTCCGCTCGAAATTTTGGTAAATCAACAGATACATCAGCCATTGCTCGTGCATAGATTGGATTGCGACCTTTCGATTCTGCAGCTGCTTCCATTTGAGCAACCCATGCACTATGAGCCTTTAAGTCTGCTGCATTTCCTGCTGAATCAATAACTGCAGCCGCCCCGATCGTTCCACTTGGCACCATATAGATTTCATCCGCATGTAAGGCTAAAAAGGCACCTGCTGAATGCGCATCTTTGTTAATATACGCAATTTTACGTATATCCGTTGCATCCATTAGCATAGCAATATCACCAGCTGAATTCACGAAACCGCCCGGCGTATGAATGTCTAAAATAATCGCCTCTGCATAGTTTTCTTCCGCCTCTTTAAAAGCTCGTTCTAAAAATGCGTGAAGTCCTCGCTCTACTTCATCATGAATAGGTATGTGGTAGACCTTACTACTTGCAAAAGCAGATGTTAATGGAAACGCTAACAAAAATGTCATCCAAATAACTAATAAATAACTGAGGATTCTTCGTCTCCGCATCTTTTTCCCTCCCTTCTAACATGCTTCTCTCCTGTATATACGACTGACTAACTAAAAAGTTTCATAAATCCTAATAATTTTATTATACCGTGAATTTTTAATTTATGTTTATACAATCAGTATATAACATAAAAGCCGAATGAATCTCATGGATCACATTCGGCTTCTTCAATATGTACGTAATTTGAGAGCTTAAAGTAAAATACCTGAAATTAACCGACACGCGATTAATTTCAGGTATATCTTTGTCTGCTCAGTGAATCATACAATTGCGTGTTATGAACGTAGGGATTTTTAATGGGAAATTAAATTACCACTTACGTTTACGTGCAGCTTCTGATTTCTTTTTACGTTTTACGCTAGGTTTTTCGTAGAACTCGCGCTTTCTAACTTCTTGAATTGTACCACTTTTTGATACAGTACGTTTGAAGCGGCGAAGAGCATCTTCAAGCGATTCGTTTTTGCGAACGACAGTTTTTGACATCTCTCTTTCCCTCCCTCCGAACACACGTCAATACACAAATAGGCAAATAACCATTTGCTGTGTACTAAAGAATTATAACGTATTGTCTAAAAATGGTCAATAGAAAGTGTACGAATTAATCTGATGAATTTTTGGTTTTTTTACCTTAAGAATTTTCAGCTTGCTTTTGGACACCATAAACATACAAAGTTTTAAATTAAAGGTTCAATGGGGAGATAAAAATGAAAACATTTAAAAATAAATTAAATCCTCCAAAAATACTTGTGCTAGGCTTTGTCGTCATCATTTCAATCGGAACATTTTTGTTAATGCTCCCCATTGCAACGGTCGATGATAAAGGTCTTTCATTTTTAAATGCTTTATTTACTGCTACCTCAGCTACGTGTGTAACAGGACTGGTTGTTGTAGATACCGGTGATACATTTTCGATATTTGGAGAATTAATTATTCTTTTTCTTATCCAAATTGGCGGGCTGGGCTTTATGACGTTCGCGACGTTTTTATTTTTGCTATTAGGAAAAAAGATTTCTTTAAAAGAAAGGCTTTTGTTAAAGGAGGCATTTAATAACGTTACAATTGCTGGTCTAGTTAAATTAGTTAAACGGATACTGTTATTTACAGCACTGATTGAATTTATAGGTGGCTTCATTTTATCTATTCGTTTTTCATTCGATATGCCTGTAGGTAAAGCCTTTTATTTCGGATTTTTCCATGCGATATCGAATTTTAATAATGCTGGATTTGATTTAATGGGTGGCTATAAGAGCTTAACAGAGTACGTAGACGATCCTTTCGTCGTAATTACTATTTGTGCACTTATTTTGATTGGAGGCTTAGGGTTTATTGTTATAAATGAACTATATGAATACCGCGGAACGAAACGACTTTCAGGGCACACAAAAATTGTATTAACAACAACGCTTATTTTAACAGTCGGCTCAACGATTTTAATTTTCTTATTTGAATACGGTAATAGTAAAACCCTTGGGCAACTATCTGAATGGGGCAAAATTCTTGGTTCATTATACCAAGCAGTTACACCTAGAACTGCTGGCTCTAATACCCTTCCTATTGGTGATTTAACACATTCAACTTTATTTTTAATCATTTGGCTAATGTTCATCGGAGGCGGTTCTGGTTCAACTGCTGGAGGTATTAAAATAACGACCTTCGCTGTTTTAGTTGCTACGATGTGGTCTCAATTAAAAGGGCAAGAAGATGTTGTGCTTTTTAGACGTAGAATCATTCATGAAACGATTTTAAAAGCTTTAACAGTCACAATGTGTGGGATGATGATTGTCGTACTTGTTACCATTGTCTTAAGTATTATTGAACAACGTCATAGTTTTATGATGTATTTATTTGAGGCTACTTCTGCATTTGGAACAGCTGGACTTTCAATGGGGCTAACTCCCGAGCTATCAACTGGTGGCCGCCTTCTTATCATATTAACTATGTTTATCGGAAGATTAGGCCCTTTAACAATTGCTTTTGCTATTACAAATCGACGAAAAAAAGAGGCTTTCCGTCATCCAAAAGGAAATATAATGATCGGGTAACCATGATAAAGGAGCGATGAGTACAATGTCTATCAAACAATATGCTGTTATAGGTCTTGGACGGTTTGGAGTAAGCGTAGCACGCAAGTTGTATGAAGCTGGACATGAAGTTTTAGGAATCGATATTAACGAGGAAAGAGTCGAAGATGCCGAACAATATGTTACGCATGCAGTAGTTGCTGATACGACAGAAGAAAAAGCTCTTAACTCCATTGGGATAAGAAATTTCGATTGTGTCATTGTTGCTATAGGTATTGATATGCAATCAAGTATTTTAACGGTCTCCTTATTAAAGGAGCTAGGTATCAAAAAAATAATTGCAAAGGCTCTCGGAAAAAGACATGGACAAGTTTTAGATAAGGTGGGTGCTGAATGGGTTATTTACCCTGAGAGAGATATGGGGGAACGTGTAGCCAATCAGCTACTTTCACCGAATATGCTAAATTACATTGAATTGTCAAAAGAATACAGTATAGAGGAAATTATGATTCCTTCAAAAATGGCTGGCCATAATCTACGAGATTTAGACATTCGAGCTAAATATAATGTCAGTGTTATTGCCATAGTTCGAGACGGTAATATTACCATTTTACCCTCTCCTGATGAGACTATTAAGGAAAAAGATATATTAGTTATGATTGGGCATAGAAAGGATCTCACTGTATTTTCAAATATTGAATAGAAAAAGGGATCAAAAGAGGCTGCGTCAAAAGGCTTCCCCTTGAAACAGCCTGTTATATTTTATCAATTTTGCTTCGGCATAATTGCGCTGACGCTACAGAAAACAATGGCTGAAAAAATTAAAAGACTTTCTTGCTATCCATATCGTCTTTTAAAATCTCTACCGCCTCTCTGAAACGTAGAGAATGGACGATTTCTCGTTCGCGTAAAAATTTTAGGCTATCATTCAAATCTGTGTCATCTGATAAATCAATAATCCATTGATATGTCGCTCGTGCCTTTTCTTCAGCTGCAATATCCTCATACAAATCAGCAATCGGATCCCCTTTGGCCTGAATATAAGTTGCCGTAAACGGTGCTCCAGCTGCATTCTGATAAAATAATGCCCTGTCATGATTGGCATAATGTTCTCCAAGACCTGCCTCTTTAAGCATCTCTGGAGTGGCATCCTTCGTAAGTTTATAAACCATCGTGGCAATCATTTCCAAGTGAGAAAATTCCTCTGTAGCTATATCTGTCAACAAACCCACTACTTTATCAGGAATAGTATAGCGCTGATTCATATATCGAAGTGCCGCTGCTAATTCTCCATCTGCACCTCCATACTGCTCAATTAAATACTTAGCTAGCATTGGGTTACATGTACTCACCCTTACTGGATACTGGAGCTTCTTTTCGTAATACCACAAAAAAATTCCTCCTAGTTACTTATAATCAATTATGCCAGGCATAATTGCATCCGGAACCCTACCAAAACATTTATAGCTGACGCTCCGCTTTCGCTACCAAACATATTTGCTGATAAAGTTAAACTTGCCATGGCCAAGGTGTATCTACCCAATTAAAAGGATAATTTGAATAACTTCTCCCAAAATTCATAAGCGGACCAAATTTTTGCTCAAATGCAACCTTAAGTCGCATGCTTATTTCAGTGTTTTCGTTAAATTGCTGAATAGCATCATAATCGTGAGGATGAGTATCTAAATAAAGATTTAATTCCACTATTACAAAATCAATGGCTTGTATTTCTTCAAGTAGCTTATAAAATTCTGGTGGCATTTCTTTACTCATTCTTCATCCCTCCTTCTTGGGGATTTGGATAGGGGCTAAATAATTGAGGCCATAATGTGCCTGATTTGAGAGCTTCTTGAGGGGTTTGATATTGTGGTAGCCCAGGCGGTTGAAAACTCATATACAATTGGGGCGGTGTAGAAAAACTTTTAACCCTTATAGGTGGACATGGATCGAATGGGCTAATAAAAGGCTTCCAATATTTATATTGAGTGAACATTGTATCCTCCCTTCTGTATTCAATTACATCAGTGGAGTATATGAGGTAGATGAAATTTTTATTCAGAGTGGTGTTATAATCCGGAGGAAGTCACATTACCAAACAAGATTGGTAATCCTTCGCGTACCAAGAACACAAAAGTAGCTCGCATTTCGAAAAACGCGAGCTGTATTTTGTACATATTATTATGCATTTTTATAAAGTTACACCAAGAAAATATCCTATAGAAATAAAAATAATTACCCATGTCAAAGCTCCAAAACAAGCGAAAGCAAGATAAGTCCTAAACTTCATCTGGGTTATTCCAGACATGTAACTTGTTACATGTCTAATACCTGGAACATAATATCCTATAATTATTGTCCATGGTCCAAAACGATGAAACCATCGTTCAACTTTAATGAACCGTTTATCATTGAGACCAATCCATTTTCCATATTTTAATATTATAGGTTTCCCTAATTTATTACCAATTAAATAGCTAATGATCATACCAGTAGATGAGCCAAGAAAACTTAAAAGTATACTCAATAGATAGTTTAAATGCCCCTCTTGACACATAAATCCCACAAACGTCATCAAGATTTCATCGGGAACGGGTAAACCAATTATCCCTAAAGATAAAAGTAAAAATATAGCAAGATATCCATATTGACTTATAAAACTGCTTATGAATTCCACGGATAGTTTCTCCTTTTTCAATACAATTCGTTACTTTTTTCAAATATCATATATTACCCCATTTTTGCTAATTGAACAGCGGAATGATTAATCAATTATACCTCGGC
Organism: Lysinibacillus sp. NPDC056185; assembly: GCF_047737915.1. Lineage (NCBI taxonomy): Bacteria > Bacillati > Bacillota > Bacilli > Caryophanales > Bacillaceae > Lysinibacillus > Lysinibacillus sp. NPDC056185. Next base: position 40,422 of record NZ_JBLLLQ010000008.1, on the reverse strand, counting down.
ACAATTGCAGATGTTAGTACACCCGCTGAAAAGTAACTTAATCCCGCATTATCTCACCACCTATAGAGGCGGGAGACTTTTGTAGCTGAGTCTTCGCTTTCGCTACCAAAACACTTGTTGAAAGAAGTTTAAAAAATGAGAGGTCATTCAGATTAAAATATAATAGTTAACGAATGATTGACCTGTTAATTTTACGATATTTTATGTGATCGATGTTATTAAGTTATGTAAGAAGTCGGTTCGTACCTATACAATGTTCTTATAAAGAAAAAATTTATTAGTCCAATAATAAATTTTACATATAAAAAGCTTGATTATAAAACCATAAAAATTATCATATTCCTTCCTATACATTTTTGCGATTACTCTCAATAATACATCATCTATTTTAAGTTAAAAAGAGGGTTATTGTGAATGAAACAATGACAATAGATCGATTGATTAAATATTTGTCATAAATCACTTAAGGAAATTGATGAACTTGCTCAAGTATTAGGGGGATTTTAATTGTGGGGGTAAAAGGGGTTTTTAAATTCTAAATGTATATGGGGCTAGTCCATAACGAACAGCCCCGTAACTTACTTATAAGTATTTTTCATTACTATTAATAATTAGAATCTGTAGTTTTGGTTTAATGCAAACTCAATAGATAATGGGGTGTAATTCCTTTATTTCAAAGCTTTACACCTTCTATATGTATTTTTTAATAATGCAAAATAATGTATTAAGTAGTGGGCTAATAAAATACGGCGAGCGTATGTACAGGAATAGGTGAAACAACTCTTCAGTCTTTAGTTATTTGCCGTTTCCTATAAACAATCAAAGCATTAATCGCAAGAATTAAAACTAAAATACTAGAAGTCAAAAAGAATAAAGATAAAGCTCTCTTTTCTCCCCAGTTGTTAAACGCTTGCGAAAAACCGACAAAAATCATCCAAAAGGATAGCACCAATTGAAACTTTGAAACATCTTTATACAATAGAATACCTCCCTTCTTATGTTAATTTCACCATTACGTAAGGTATAAAATGCAAATTTGAGTTTTAGAATATGCCCTTATATTTACTTATTCAAGTTCTTTTTAAGTAATTTATTATTGGAGATAGCAACTTCTATTAAACCAATCATACATATTGCTAAAAATAATATAGACCAATTGATTTTTCCAACTACTAAAAGCGTATAGATAACATCAATTACACAGTATAATAATATAATGCTAGCAATAACTATCCCTTTTTTATTTTTCATCTTTCCACCACTTTCTCTTTCACACGATACTAAGTCAAAATATACCGACTTAATTATACATTAATTAGCTAATTTTTGTATTATTAAACAATTTTTTAACAGCCATTTTTTATTTGGGCATCCACAAAAAAACACCTGCCGTAGCAAGTGCTTATTTTATTATTCATCTTTATTCGCATTTTGCTGGGATTCCATTTCTTTACGTTTTTGTTCTTCTTCCAATTATTTTTTCTACCACTTCTGACAGAAACTCAAAAAAACAGGCAAAGTGAATAACTTTGCCTGTTTTTATTAAAATCTATATGGTATTTAAACGTTACCCAGAGTGGAGTTTGGTAGATTCTTATACTGACATTAAAAGTAGCAGTAGCAAATTTGGTGACTATTTATATAGTCCAAAACAACAGAAAGCGGTACTGAATTATCAATAAAATAAACATACAGATAGTTGCTACCAATATAGCATTCCATATTTTTCTTTTTCGGCTAACTTGCTTATCCCTAAATGATCTTAAAATAGGGATAGTTAAAATTACCATGCCAATAGAAAAAATAGCATTGATTATTAGGTGTATCCTAAAATCTCCAATTGGAGAGGTCATAGCCGACATAAACCTCATTATAGTCACTACCATGTTAACTATACATAATAGACCGATAACCGGTAATAGATTTGTTTGTTTATATGCCGGTATATTAAGAGAGATACCCTTCTTTTTACGTTTTATCAATAAAATGACAGATACGAGCGCAGCGATGGAGCCAATAACAAAAATTATTGTACAAAAAACAAAAGCAATCTGATTGATTTGGATGTTTTTGTATAGCGGTATTTTTAAATAGTCCCGAATATTTCCTGTGCGAACTTTATCAACCTGACCGTTTTCATCTAACTCAAAGGATAAAAAAGCGAGAGACCCTCCGCTTCGTTCCAATATAGATGGATTGGAATCCATTCGTTCAAAAACCAAGGGGGCGACCTCTGCAAAGTGAAGTGTTTCTCGATTCGGATCGATGGAAGGCCGTACTTCAATTTCCCCGTTCCCCATGTCCTTTACCACAATACTATCAGCAGAAAGCAAATAAAAACTAGACAGGAAGTTACTATGTATCATTCGGCCCGAATAATAAGTTCCACTAAGATTTTGGGTGTGGATATTTGGCACAGTAACCGTTGCTTGATGAGAAAACTGGCTAGAAAGCTTATCTACAATTTTAGTCCGTACACCACCCGATTCTCCAGCTACGTTGGTAAGCACACTAACACCGAAATTCTCTTCTGGGACGAGACTTAAAAATGCAGAAAAATTGGTTGTATTTCCTCCATGTTCCAGCAAACGAACTCCATTTTCCTGACGCATCCAAAACCCATGGTCATTAGAAGGCATACCGGCAGAAACAGAAAGGGAATCGGTATGCATTTCTTTAAGCGTTTGAGGCGAGTTAAATAATGAGTTATCTAAAGCACCCTTATAATCCATTTGGGCAATCATAAACTTTGCCATGTCTTCTGCGGTTGAGATAATCGCTCCAGCAGGTGCCTCATTTAAAAAGTTTTCTGGTAGCAGCTCAAATCCTTCTGACGCACTGCCATAACCCTTGCTTTTATTTTCTACAAACTCAGGCAGGTGATAGTAATTTGCATAGGCAGTACTTCTTTGCATATGCAAAGGATCAAAGATATGGTTTTTTACATATTCTTCAAATAGCTCCCCAGAGGTAACTTCCACTATATATCCGGCAATGTCTGTACCGAAGTTCGAATATGCGATAACCGTTCCCGGTTCATATATTTGCTTGGGTTGATGTTTTGCACTCACCCATTTTTCAAGAGGAATAACTTTTTCTTTATCAAAAGTAAGCATTTCGCTTGCATTTTCTTCAAATCCTGCGGTATGGTTCATTAAATCTAATATCGTAATTGGTTTATCATAAACCAGATTAAGGCGCTCATACCCGATATATTCTCGTATATCTGTATGCAGATCAATCTTTCCTTCTTCAACTAACTGCATTATTGCTGTCCATGTAAAAAGTTTGCTGACCGATCCAATTTCAAATACAGTAGATGTGGGATTAACAGGAATATCCTCCTCTATGTTTGCTACCCCATACCCTTTGCTGAAAATTAGCTTTCCGTCTTTAACAATAGTAACTGCCGCTCCCGGTACGGTAACCCCTATTTCACCTTCCATAATATCATCAACTATTGTTTCGATTTTTGAAATATCCACACCTGATGGGGTTACTTCAGCACTTGCAAATGCTGACATAGGAAGGTAGAAAAAGCAACTAAAAATTGTAATTACGGTCGTTACAAAAGCAACTAGCCTATTTGTTTTTCTCATTTAAAGTCTCCTTATTTCCATTACGTAATCTTAATATATTTTTAGAAACACAAGTTTTATCACTTTGTTTGTATACCTGTTACTACACTGCTTGCAGTGCCTAATACGGATTTCTATTCGTGCCATCATTAGCCCCTCTTCATCAACCGCGTATGCGTAATATGTACACTTGGTAATATCGATACCGATGACGAGATTTTTTCAGAGCCTTGATTAATCTTTTGGTTCGTATTAGAATTCATTAATGGAGTTCTCCTGTGTGATGGTGGATCAATTTAGGCGTTGACACTCATGATCATACAAGAGGGCTTTTTTTTAAGCCCACAAAAATCCTTCTAACAGGAATGCTCCAAAATGTGAAAAAAGAAACACCCAGTTAGATATAGATCCTAAAATTTGTCCGCAAATTCTTGCTTTCTTGTTTTATCCACTTTTTAAAGTAAGACAACTCCAATCACAAGCAAAATTATGCTGACAGCAATATTTAAAATAATGAATAGTGGTGCTAATGTTTTTTGAAAATCCGGAAAATTCCTTCAAAAAATTATCAGCCATCTTCTTTTCCTTCATTAATTTTTCTCTCTTTATTCAAAAATTGTATCTATCGTACTATTTAATAGAAATTCAAATACTTCAAAACGGTCATAAGTAAGTTTATCTTTCATTGTCACTATAAATAGCATCGAACTTATTACAGCATATGCTTTTTCTTTTTCAACTTTCAGTCTGAGTCCTGCAAGATTAATGGTATCGTAGAAAAAAGTTGTGCTATCAAAGTGTAGTTTTTCGATACGCTCTTTAGGTAATTTGTTTAAAAAGGCCAAGAAATCTGGAGTTCCCAGATCATATAGAAATGGTGATTTATCAAATTCTTTAAAATGCCATTTCATGGCACTAATAAAACCAGTTTTGCCCTTTTCACTATTAATAATTTCTTGCAATTTGCTTTTTAATCTATTTTGCACGCGCTCTAAAGTGTCGCAAAACAAATCCTCTTTAGCCGAATACAATAAATAAAAAGAACCTGTTGATATTCCTATTTTTGCTGTTAATTCACCAATACTTGTTTTCTTGTATCCATGTAATGCCCAACTCCTCTCACATTCAGCACAAAGCTTTGTTCTTAGCTCAACTTTTTCTTCATCAGAAAAGCCTTTCGGTCCTTTTGCCATCCATTACACCCCCCTTACTTTATTATGAATTAATTTATTTTTTAATTCATAATAAATATTACTCTCTCTTGTATTGGCTGTCAACTTTATATATTTCATTTGATAATAATTAACATAATTCTTAAAAAATAGATATGCGCCTTATATAACTGGGATACTTAGGAATTCTATGCACCTAATAATACATTCGTTTTTTATGGGGATGTAAAAGATCATGATACTGGAAATGCTAGTCCAGATGATATATTGGCTCATCCAGATCAAAAGGTGAGTGCTAATTCGGGTGATACAGTCACCTTTCCCGGTACAGATGCTACGATTTATTACCTAAATTTATAATAACTTACCCATATTGTAGTATTTTCAAGTCTCAATACTTGTCTTAAAACTTTTACAGATGTGGTAAGTACTTTAAGCCAGATATTAGTTTTTAAACGATTATATAATCGATACGCATAAAAAAAGCCCCGGCTCAAAATTAATTGAGTACCTGGGCTTTGTCATTGGTATATGCGTGTTCATTTGTTTGTTTACAATGGAATTGATTGATCACTACATTATCCTCAACAAAAACTGAACATTTCTATTTAACTCGTCTTTGTTGAATCGTAATATACAACCCAATTAAATGATTAGTCGTCATTGGGGATGCACAATTTTCAAAAGGCTTTATCAAAAACAAATTTAAATACAACGTTGGGAGCATATCGAAATTCAATCTAACATAACACTCCTAAAATGATTTATGAAATATATGGTCATGTTCTAAAAGAAATGGAAGAGGCATCCGTAGCGGCATTTAGTCAAACTTTAAATGAAATTGGGGCTAAAAGTGGGGCTAGTTCCTAACGAACAGCCCCGTAACACTTACTATATAAGGATTTTCATTACTATTAATAATTAGAATCTGCAATTAATCCGTTCATAATAGCAACACCAGAGCTTGCTCCAATACGAGTTGCTCCAGCCTCAATCATCTTTTTCATATCCTCTAAGCTTCGTACACCACCAGAGGCTTTTACACCTAAATCTGGGCCAACTGTTTTACGCATTAATGCAATATCTTCTGCTGTTGCGCCCCCAGTAGAAAAACCAGTTGATGTTTTCACATAATCAGCACCCGCTGCCACAGCTAGCTCACATGCTTTTACTTTTTCTTCGTCAGTTAAAAGGCAAGATTCAATAATTACTTTTACAAGTGCATTGCCTTCAGCCGCTTCAACAACTGCAGCGATATCTGCTTGCACAAGGTCATAGTTTTGATCCTTTAAAGCACCGATATTTATAACCATGTCTACCTCTTTAGCACCGTTAGCAATCGCATCTTTCGCCTCGAATGCTTTAACAGCTGGCGTGTTAGCGCCTAAAGGGAAGCCAATTACTGTGCAAACTAAGACCTCTGAGCCTTGTAAAAGCTCGCTGCTATAATTTACCCAAGTTGGATTTACACAAACAGAAGCAAAGTTAAATTGTTTTGCCTCTGCACACAGTTTTTCGATTTGCTCTTTTGTTGCTTCAGCCTTTAATAATGTGTGATCAATCATACGCGCGAAATTTTGTTCCATTTTTATTAAACTCTCCTCTATCAACAAGTTGTACGTACCTCTTTGGCATCATAACATTTTTTAACGTTGCCGTCTAATTTCTTTTATAGTTAGGCGATTTCTATAAGAGTGATATCATTAATCAAAAATAAAGTAAAACACCGTCCAAAGTTCGAACGGTGTTTCTTTTCATAGTTACCTATTTTATTTTACAGTTTCTAATACACGAACAAATTGCCCTTTAGAATGTGGATACCCAGCTTGAGTAATTTTCACCTTCACAAGCTGACCGATTAGGCTTTCAGGACCTTCAAAGACTACTTTTAAGTAATTATCTGTATAACCCGTTAAAAGCCCTTCTTCATCGCTTCCATCATGCACGAATTCTTCAGGAATTACTTCTAGTACTTGATCTTCAAAGCGAGAAGCATATTCCTTTGCTAATTGGTCATTTAATGCGATTAATCGGTGAACACGTTCATTTTTAATGTCTTCGTCAATTTGGTCCTCCATGCGCGCTGCTGGTGTACCTGTACGTGGAGAGAACGGGAATACGTGTAATTCAGAAAACTTATGATCACGTATAAAGTTATATGTTTCCATGAACTCTTCCTCAGTTTCTCCTGGGAAACCTACGATTACGTCAGAAGTGACAGCTAAGTCTGGTAACGCTTCATGTAGTTTAGTTAAGCGTTCACCGAAGAACTCCATTGTATACTTACGACGCATACGTTTTAAAACTGTATCAGAGCCAGATTGGATTGGAATGTGTAAGTGATTAACAACGATTTTTGATTCACGTAAAACTTCAATCACTTCATCTGTTAATTGACTTGCCTCAATCGAAGAAATACGAAGACGTTTTAAGCCTTTCACATTTGCCTCTAAATCACGTAGTAGCTGAGCTAAATTGTAATCTTTTAAGTCTTGTCCATAGCCACCTGTATGAATACCAGTTAGAACAATTTCAAGATACCCCGCATCCACTAGTTGTTGGGCTTGGTTCAATACTTCTTGAGGATCACGAGAGCGCATTAACCCACGTGCCCATGGAATAATACAAAACGTACAGAAGTTATTACAGCCTTCTTGTATTTTTAAAGATGCGCGTGTACGGTCTGTAAATGCAGGCACATCTAATTCTTCATAAACACGATTTTTCATAATGTTGCGTACAGCATTAATCGGTTGGCGTTCAGTAAGATATTGGTCTATGTAGCCAAGTAATTTTGTACGATCCTGTGTCCCTACAACAATGTCAACACCAGGAATCGCCATAATTTCAGCTGGAGATGTTTGAGCGTAACATCCCGTTACACAAATGACAGCGTCTGGGTTTTGACGAATAGCTCGACGGATAACTTGACGGGATTTTTTATCCCCTGTATTTGTTACTGTACATGTATTAATGACATAAACGTCTGCTTGACGATCAAATTCCGTACGTTCATAGCCTTCTTCTTTAAATAGTTGCCAAATTGCTTCTGTTTCATAATGATTTACTTTACAACCTAGAGTATGGAAACTCACGATTTTCGGTCGCTCGTTACTCATAATATATATCATCCTTTCAAGAGTACACTACAATAAATAAAATTATTAACGTGTCTTATAATAGCACAAATAAAGATAATGAGCCTAGCTTTTTGGCTAAGCTTATTTTTTTGAACGAAAAAACAGGTACCATAGTATTGAGTACCTGCTTGTTCATAGGCTGTTCCACTAAAACCAAAAACAGCCATTTTATCTTTCTTGATCCATCTATTTTAATTAAGACACCTGCTATTCCCCACATCTTTTTACAACCCTCTAGCTCCTCCCAATAAACCCTCAAAAGAAATCAATTCCTTTGGTTATAAAATTGTAAAAAGGCAGTCGAAAATTAGATTCAATCTAACTTTCAACTGCCTACTCAAATATAGGATTTTTATTAGTGCCAAATTAATATTACATGGTTAATTTTTCGATTACATTTTTTTGCAGTAAACTGCCTTTTTTATTTGTTCTGCTCCTCTAAAAACTAGAGTTTATCAAAGACTAGTAGGAGGAGTAAGTCCGAAAAGATTAGGAGTTATTACATTAGTGCCAGCTCCAAGGCGGACTTGTTGAACTTGCAGTACTTTTACAGTAAGCTCCAGCACAATTTTTTCACGTAATGTGCTGAAAGTGCCTTCTGGTGCTGCCATTTTTGGTGAGAAATCAAGTTCAAAGAAGTTTGCAGCTACTAACTCGCCAAATGGTTGCTCATTGTATTTAACAAGATTTTGGAAGAAAGCCTTATCCAATCGAGCATCCATTTGCGTTTTTTCATTAAGGAAGTTCGCTTCGGCAAACTCGGAAATTCCTAAGATTGGAGTAGGGCCTCCAGGTGTTTGTGGGAAAGTAAGGTCTGTAAAACCAGAAAACGGAACATCGGCAATTCTATCACGAAGCGCCCCATTACATGCTGATGAAGCATATTCTATATTTTTGCGAATATGTCCCGCTACAAATAACTTAGCTCTTGTTACCGCAAAAAAGTCAGTGTTGTCAACACGTGTAAAAGCAACCGGTACTAATTTAACTTGATTTAAGAATACATTTTTTTTCACTCTTTTGATTTCAGTTGCTGCAGGAGTGAGCGTAATATCCGACTCCACAACGATTTGAAGTGTTGGTTCTGAAAGTACCACTGGAACTTTAATAGTTGGAGCCGTAATCGGTGTAGCGACTACTGGGGTAGTAGCACTAGTTAATGGCATTTGTTCAGTTGATGCCACCGGACAAGGTTCAGCTTTACTAACGTGATTCACTTGACTATCTAATTGTTCACTCAAAATGTTCCCTCTTTTCATTTTTTTTATGAGAGTACTCATATCGCTAGAATATGTAGGTATTTAATCCATACATGGACATATACACTAGTTTTTTTAAAAAGAGTTTTTTTAAAAGTGTTTTTTGAGCAGAGATATAAGTTCAAATATCCTTTAGAACTTTGGCACTCGAATTTTCTGTGCTTGTAGCAAATGAATGATTATTTCTAATACTATGTTTTGACACATTTGATTTGAATGAATTAATGACCCATTTTGTGCAGGTACTGCATTCCCAGTGTGAGATGCTGTATATTCAATACTCTGATGAATATAACCTTCAATAAATAAATTCCCCCTCAATGCTGAACATGTCCCATTACCTAATGATTGAGAAAACTGAGTAGGAACGAATCTACAATTGGTTAATACTACCTCATTCGAGATATCCTTAACTTCCACAATGTCTTTTTCAAATACGATATTCTCTTCAAGGCCTATTTCTATTTTATATTCCCCTACTACAACTGGAGCTCTAATGTGCATAAAGTCATCGGAACCGTAAGAGTGATGATTGGTTTCTCCTTTATTAATTGATTGTGTGTTATGTAAGGGAACTACAACTGATTTAGACGGATTACTCTTCTGATTATTTTTATCATAAGTATCAGTTTTCGTTAAAAATACAATTTGATTAATTTTTGAGTGAACCAACCGACAATCAGGTTGTTCAGGATAATCCGTTGTAGTACTAAATAATTTGGTTTCAAATTGCGGAGTAAGATGATTGTCTGGATCAAGAAAATCAAATGTATTTTTAACAACCTCACCACAGATAGGAGCATGAAGAAAATTATCAATTTCTACGTGAGTAGAGAATGGGCTTTTTTTGGTTTTAGAATATACTTCCCATTGTACTGACTCAGGAAATGCATTAACACGATCTGTAAAATTGTTATTCTCCATCTCTTCTGTATCAATAAGACATATTATTTTCTTCCCTACATTGGATTCAGAAGGACTGCAAATTTCACGTTTAGAGTCTAGTTGGGTTGCAAAATCCTGTTCCTCTACAGGCTTGGTTCCTTCTGCAGCTTCTATATTAAGGAGATCATTCATTTTATCCCCTACATTAGTTTCACAAGGAATAAGTCGTTCACGAGAATCTAAATGGGCTACAGAGTTTTGTTCTTCCACAGGCTTGGTTTCATCTACATCGGCTGTATCAAGAGGATCATTCATTTCATCCCCTACATTAGTTTCACAAGGAATGAGTAGTTCACAATCGGAATTTAAATGTGATGCAAGGCTGGTTTCATTTTCTTTTTCTATATCAAGGAGATCATTTATAAAATCGGAATAAGGAGAATTTTGTTGCGATGCTTGATCCATTTCGCTGGGTTCAATTTGACAATTATATTTTTGTTCGGAACTTATCTCTTTCATCACTTTATAGTTAATCCACGGAGTTTGCATTAGTTCACTCCCAAATAATGTTTTTGATAAATATTGTGCAACATTTGATCCGTAAAATCCTACGATAAGAGAAACATGTTCAAAATCGTTTTCTTCAGGCGAAACTCACGAAGTAACCCGTTTTCATTTACTTACGTTGCCATGATGAATAGGGATTGGCTAATATTTGATAACAACTAAACACTTTTTTTCTATTTTTGCTCGAATATATGATAGATGTGTTTAGCTTTTAATGAATGCCCCTTTTTTCGAATATTGTCAAACAACATCACTATGAGCTACTTTTATTTTGATCTAAGTGTTGCACTTATAATTACAATCCATATTATGCTTTATTTTCACTTTTGTCACAGAGTACTTTCCAAATCTCAGGTAGCAATTAAGATCCCATGTGTTTGAGAGACGATAGCACCCAAAATTTTATCTATCCACTATTTTGTTTTCAACTCAATTATTTAATAGCATTCTTTTAATACAAAAAGCAGTTGAAAGTTCGATTTAACCGAACTTTCAACTGCCAACTCAAATTTTAGATTTTTTCAGTGCCCTCGAAATTCCCTTTCTCTGTTATACTCCCCTAAAAACTGAGATTAACAACTAGGATTAGAAGGAGGAGTAGGTGGAGTAATAACCGGACTAACTGGAGGAGTAAGCCCTGTAAGAATAGGAGTTATAACATTAGTGCCAGCTCCAAGGCGAATTTGTTGAACTTGCAATACTTTTACAGTAAGCTCTAGCACGATTTTTTCACGTAATGTGTCGAAAGTGCCTTCTGGTGCTGCCATAACCGGTGAAAAATCAAGTTCAAAGAAGTTTGCAGCTACTAACTCGCCAAATGGTTGTTCATTGTATTTAACTAGATTTTGGAAGAATGCTTTATCCAATCGAGCATCCATTTGCGTAGTTTCATTAAGGAAGTTCGCTTCTGCAAACTCAGAAATCCCTAAAATCGGAGTAGGACCTCCAAGTGTTTGTGGGAAAGTAAGGTCTGTAAAACCAGAAAAAGGAACATCGGCAATTCTATCTTGGAGTGCCGCGTTACATGCTGCTGTAGCATATTCTATATTTTTGCGAATATTTCCCGCTACAAATAATTTAGCTCTTGTTACCCTAAAAAAGTCAGTGCCAGCAATACGTGCAAAAGCAACTGGTACTAGTTTTACTTGATTCAGGAATACATTTTTTTTCACTCTTTTGATTTCAGTTGCTGCAGGTGTAAGCGTAATATCTGCCTCCACAGCAATTTGCAATGTTGGTTCTGCAAGTACAACTGGAATTTTAATAGTTGGAGTCGTTAACGGTGTAGCGACTACTGGAGTAGTAGCAGTATTTAATGGTATTTGTTCTGTTGATGTTACTGGACAAGGTTCGACTTGATTTACTTGAATATCTGATTGATCACTCAAAGAAATTCCCTCTTTTCATTTTTTAGTATTAAGGAGCGCTCAATATTAGAATATGAAGCACTGAAAACTATACATGGACTTGTATACTAGTTTTTTACTTATAATCGAAATGAGATTTTTTTAGTTGAGCATTGTTTTATCTTACTTGTGTTTTAAAGCTTTTCTTTTAAAAATCGAACCTATTCTAACGAGTTTATTTGGTCTACAATGCAAAAGAGCCGATTCAATTTTTTTTGAATCAGCTCTTTTTGTTAGGATTAAGTCATTGATTGTGATTTTCGCTTATTCCTTCAAACCTTGCCACGACTGCACTTACACGTAATTATATTGCAGTTTACCCATGCACAGCTATTGCGTGAAAAGCCTCTTTTGACAAGGCTAAATCTTATTTCATTCAAATTCATAAGAGATTGCAGACAGTGCATAGAGTGGTGCCGTTTCTGCTCGTAAAATTCGAGGTCCTAATGACATCGTTTGGGCACCGGCTTGAAGCAGGGCATCTGCTTCTTTTCTAGCAATGCCTCCTTCTGGACCAAAGATAATAAGAATTGATTTCGACTTCTTGTCATACACATTTTTTAACTTCTCCGAAAATCTTGTGCGTCGTTCTGCTTTTGCATCCTCTTCATCTGCTATAAAAACGGCGTCGAATTTGCCAACTTGTTCTACTAGCTGTTTAAAAGAGATTGGTTCATAAATTTCCGGGATATGTGTACGATGGGATTGCTCAGCTGCTTCTTTAGCAATTTTTTGTAGACGCTCTTGCTTTTTGGCACCCTTCTTTTTATCCCATTTAACGATGGAACGCTCCGCTTCAAAAGGCAACAAGGCAAACATTCCAAGCTCTGTTGCCTTTTGTGTAATAAGTTCTAATTTATCGCCCTTTGGCAAACCACATGCCACTGTTACATTTACAGGTAACTCCGGAGAAGGAATAATTTCACCTGTAGTTTGAACGTATACTTCATCTGCTTCGAAGGCTTCAATTTCACATATATGGGCGGTATTTTGTGCAACTACAACGATTTTGTCGCCTTCTTTCATACGCATTACTCGTTCAATATGTCGCGCATCCTCTCCGCTAATACGTGCTTCCTCAATGGTCGTCTCAATAAAATAGCGTTGCATGTTACCATACTCCTTTATAGCAAGAAGAGAAAACGCCAAATCGCCAGCACTCGGCTCACGATTTGGCGCTTCCTCAATCAATTTATTGTGGTCGACGGGCAATGATCGCTACCCAATCTTCCATTAGTAATACTTCTTCGATTACAAATCCTGAAGCTTCTAGTGCTACTTTTACATCATCACGTTTCGCGCCAATGATGCCTGAAGTGACATATAATCCACCCGGTTTAACAACTGAAAATGCATCGTCAGTAAAGGACATAATAATTTCTGCTAAAATATTAGCCACAACGACATCAGCTGGTTCCTTAACTGTATCCAATAGATTTCCATGGAATACAGATACTTTATCATCTACTTTGTTTAATGCAGCATTTTCTTGTGCTGAACGTACAGCTACTTCGTCTAAATCAAGTGCATGTACGCTCTTAGCTCCTAGTAAGGCTGCACCAATTGATAGAACGCCTGAACCCGTCCCGATATCGATAACTGTATCGCCCTCTTTTACGACCTTCTCAAGCCCTTGTAAGCACATAACAGTTGTAGGGTGTGTTCCTGTACCGAAAGCCATACCAGGATCTAATTCAATAATTAATTCATCTGTTGATACTGGTACATATTCTTCCCATGTTGGCACAATTGTAAAGCGTTCAGAAATTTTTACAGGATGATAGTATTGCTTCCATGCTGTTGCCCAGTCTTCCTCGTTCACTTCCACAATCGATACAACATTTTCACCAATATCGATGTTGAAGTTCGTTAGATTTGTTATAGCCGCCTTAATTTCTTCGACTGTTTCATTTAAAAAACTAGACTCCGATAAGTAAGCCTTAACAATAACACCATCTCTCGGAAAATCCGCTTCATTTAGCGCATAAATTTCACCATACTGATCCTCTCGTGGCTTCGCAAATTCTGCAGAATCCTCAATAACCACACCACTTGCCCCTGCTTCATGCAAAATATTCGAAATTGCTTCTACCGCTTCATTTTTTGTATGAATGGATAATTCTGACCACTTCACGTAGCTCTTCAGCTCCTCTAATTATTCACCTTGGAATTTTTTCTTAATTTTATCGAATAGCGAGCTTCCTTGCTCTTCAGGAATATCACCACTGATTTCCGCAAATTCACGTAGTAATTGTTTTTGTTTTTCTGTTAATTTTTCTGGCGTTACAACTTTTACTGTTACATATTGATTCCCTGTACCATAGCCATGTACATTTTTGACACCTTTGTCTTTTAGACGGAATTGCGCACCTGACTGTGTGCCCGCTGGAATACGTAGTTTTACTTTTCCATGAACAGTCGGAACTTCAATTTCATCACCAAGAGCTGCTTGTGGGAATGTCAGTTTTAGTTCGTAATAAATATCATCGCCATCACGTTCAAACTCATTATGTCCTTGAACGCGGAACATAATATATAAATCCCCCGCTGGGCCTCCATTTATACCTGGCTCACCTTGACCAGACACACGAATTTGCTGACCATCATCCACACCTGCTGGAATGTTAACTTTGATTTTCTTACGTTGTTGAACTTTTCCTTCACCACGACAAGTTGAACATTTTTCTTTAATGATTTTACCTGCGCCATGACATGTAGAACAAGTACGACGATTCATCACACGGCCAAAAGGTGTATCTACAGCTTGATTTACTTGACCTGCACCTTGACATGTTGAACATACTTCGGGGTTAGTACCTGGTTTTGCACCTGAACCGTGGCAAGTATCACATAATTCATCTTTTGGAATTTCGATTTCTGTTTCTTTCCCGAAAATCGCTTCTTCGAATGTAATATTCATACGATATTGAAGGTCATCACCCTTGCGCGGTGCATTCGGGTCCTGACGGCGACCGCCACCACCAAAGAATGAGCTGAAAATATCCTCGAAGCCGCCAAAGCCGCCGCCTCCGAAGCCACCACCAAAGCCTGCATTTGGATCCTCGTGGCCAAATTGATCATAGCGTGCTTTTTTCTGATCATCACTTAACACTTCATAAGCTTCAGCGATTTCTTTGAATTTTTCATCTGCACCTGGCTCTTTATTAAGGTCAGGATGGTATTGTTTTGATAATTTACGGTATGCTTTTTTAATTTCATCTTTAGAAGCTGATTTCGTTAAACCAAGCACCTCGTAGTAATCGCGTTTCTCCATCATTCACACTCCGCTCTTTTTGCATAAAATCTATTGTATCACGCAGTTAAAAAAACTGCCTCTATTTTTATTATTAAATATTCATTAAAAATGTTGCACATATGTTTCTTCACATTTCTCGCAGTTAACCTATGCACCTAGACGAATAAATGTGCGTAGGTTATAGCTAACTATAAAGAGAAAAGCCAAAGCCGCAAGCGGTCTTTGGCTTCTTCACTTAACTGTGTTCTTACTATTATTTATCGTCTTTTACTTCTTCAAAATCAGCGTCTACGATATCATCTTTTTTACCAGCGCCAACATCTGCACCAGCATCGCCACCTTGAGCTGCTTGAGCAGCTGCTGCAGCTTGTTCATATACTTTCATAACTAATGGCTGTAATACGCCTTCTAGTTTTTCTTTAGCAGATTTAATGCCTTCTAATTCGCCAGCTTCAAGCGCTTTTTTCAGTTCATCACGAGCATCTTCAACAGATTTTTTCTCGTCTTCTGTAATTTGCTCGCCTAAGTCAGCAATTGTTTTGTCAACTTGGAACACTAATTGGTCAGCTTCGTTGCGAAGATCTGCTTCTTCTTTACGTTTAGTATCCGCTTCAGCATTTGCCTCTGCATCTTTTACCATACGTTCGATTTCTTCCTCAGACAGACCAGAATCAGATTGGATAACAATTGTTTGTTCTTTGTTTGTACCAAGGTCTTTCGCTTTAACAGATACGATACCATTTTTGTCAATATCGAATGTTACTTCGATTTGTGGTACACCACGTGGTGCTGGTGGGATATCTGATAATTGGAAGCGACCTAATGTTTTGTTGTCTGCTGCCATTGAGCGTTCACCTTGTAGCACGTGAATATCTACTGCTGGTTGGTTGTCAGCTGCAGTTGAGAATACTTGTGATTTAGATGTTGGGATCGTAGTGTTACGGTCGATTAATTTTGTGAATACGCCACCCATTGTTTCGATACCTAATGAAAGTGGAGTTACGTCAAGTAAAACTACGTCTTTTACATCACCAGTTAATACGCCACCTTGAACAGCAGCACCCATTGCTACAACTTCATCAGGGTTTACACCGCGGTGTGGCTCTTTATTAGTTTCTTTACGTACAGCTTCTTGTACAGCTGGAATACGAGTAGAACCACCAACTAAGATTACTTGGTCAAGTTCAGATGTTGAAAGACCTGCATCAGATAATGCTTGACGTACTGGACCTACTGTACGGTTTACTAATGGTAATGTAATTTCGTCAAATTTTGCACGAGTTAAAGAAATTTCTAAGTGTAATGGACCCGCTTCACCAGCAGTGATGAATGGTAAAGAAATTTGAGTAGATGTTACACCTGATAAGTCTTTTTTCGCTTTTTCAGCCGCATCTTTTAGACGTTGCATAGCCATTTTATCTTTAGAAAGGTCAATGCCGTTTTCTTTTTTGAATTCTGCAACAAGATATTCGATGATAGCATCGTCGAAATCGTCCCCACCTAGTTTGTTATCACCAGCTGTTGCTAATACTTCAAATACACCGTCACCTAATTCAAGAATAGATACGTCAAATGTACCGCCACCAAGGTCAAATACTAATACTTTTTGGTCTGTGTCTTGTTTGTCTAAACCATAAGCAAGTGCAGCAGCTGTTGGTTCGTTGATAATACGCTCTACTTCTAAACCTGCGATTTTACCAGCATCTTTAGTAGCTTGGCGTTGAGCGTCGTTGAAGTAAGCAGGTACAGTAATTACTGCTTTAGTTACTTTTTCACCTAAGTAGTCTTCAGCATAGCCTTTTAAGTATTGAAGAATCATTGCAGAAACTTCTTGTGGCGTATATTCTTTATCTTCCACTTTAACTTTTTCAGATGTACCTATTTTAGATTTAATAGAAATAATTGTGTTAGGATTTGTTACTGATTGACGTTTTGCTACTTCACCAACTTGACGTTCGCCATTTTTAAACGCAACAACAGATGGTGTTGTACGGTTTCCTTCTGGATTTGGAATTACTTTTGGTTCTCCGCCTTCAAGTACAGAAACACAAGAGTTTGTTGTTCCTAAGTCAATACCGATAATTTTGCTCATAAAAATTTCCTCCTATTATTTAAACGCAAATGACGCGTTTTCTAACTAATGTAATTAATTAAATAGTACTAAGTCTATTCGTTTACAGATACCATTGTTGGGCGTAATACGCGATCCTTTAACATATAGCCTTTTTGAAGCTCACGTAAGACAACACCCGTCTCTTTTTCACTATCTTGCTCCTGCATGACAGCTTGGTGAACATTAGGATCAAATTGCTCACCTTCAGCTTTAATAATCTGTAAGCCTTCCTTCTCAGTAGCTTCTATAAGAGAACGGTACACCATTTCAATACCTTTCACGATGGAAGCAGTTTCTTCAGAAGTCGCTTCAACTTGTAAGGCACGCTCGAAATTATCGATTACTGGCAGTAAATCAGACAGTAAGCTCTGAGCGCGATACTTTTCAGCAGCCTCACGATCAAGCTGATTGCGGCGGCGAATATTATCGAAGTCAGCACGTAAGCGTAGATGACGACTTTCCTCGTCGTCTAACTTTGCTTGTAACTCAGCTAGCTTTGCTTCATACTGTTCTTCGAGTGTTAATTCAGCTTTTTGTTCTTCTACTACTTCTGTTTCTTCTACTTCATTTTCAGCTTGTACATCCTGCACAAGGTCTTTGTTTTCAGTTGTTTCAGTCACTTTAATCCTCCTCATTATCAATCACTACGATTCTTCGTAAAGGCCTGTGATAAATCCATGCGCATTACGTCTAGTAAAGCAACGACACGCTTATAATCCATACGTGTTGGACCAATAATTGCTATAGCCCCTTGCTGATCTTCACCAATAGAATAAGTGGTCGTAATGACACTACAGTTTTCCATTTCTAGTTGTTTATTTTCTGAACCAATACGAATTTGAATGCCCGATTCATTAGGATGGAAGAGTGACTGCACTTGGCTAGTCGTTTCCATTAAGTCCAAAATCATACGGACTTTATTTAAATCGTGGAATTCCGGTTGGTTGAACATATTTGTTTTACCACCATAGAAAATTTTACTTTCCGAATTATGCATCGTCGCTGTAACGAGACCGTGGATAAAATCATCCGCTGATCGAACATGCTGTTGTAATACTGTTAGCACTTCAGCTTCGAGTTTTTTATGAATATCCTCTAATGAAACACCAACGAGACGTTCATTTAAGATATTAACCATTTTCTCTAAATCAGAAGCGGTAAAATTAGGCGGTAAACTAAACATGCGATTTTCAACATGCCCGTTATCCGTTACGATAATCGCTACTGCTGAATCGCTAGAGAGTGGCACAATTGAAAATCGTTTTACTCGATGTCTTTGAACATCTGGTCCTAAAAGAATCGATGTATACGATGTCAGCTCTGATAAAATATTGGCTGACTTTCGGATAATATGCTCTACTTCTACCAAACGATCATTAAAAATTGATTGGATTTGCTGAATATCCCTTGAATTAATGCCTTGTGGGTTCAACAAATGATCTACATAAAATCTATAACCCTTTTCCGAAGGCACTCGACCAGAGGAAGTGTGCGTTTTTTCTAAGAAGCCTAATTCCTCTAAATCCGCCATTTCATTTCGAATTGTGGCTGGACTAAATGTAATCTCTTTCTTTTTGGAGATTTGGCGAGAACCTACCGGCTGTGCAAACATAATAAAGTCATCTACAATAGCTTGCAATATTTGTAATTGCCGATTTGTTAGCATGATCATCACCTCTGTTAGCACTCAACTAAGAGGAGTGCTAATACTATTATTAAGTTATCAAATCCTACATTTTATGTCAACGATATCGCTCAATCTTCTAGTAAAAATTGTTGAAATACTTCATTACCTACAAAGCGACCTTTTCGCGTAAGACGAATTCCTTTAGTATCATGTTCCAAAAGACCTTCTGAAACTAACTTTTCAATGACTTGTGAGTAATCCCTCTGCATCGATTCTTTAAATTTTTCTTCATATATAGAGTGTGGAATTCCTTCCGTTTTACGCAAACCTAAAAACATTTGCTCTTCGCGTTTCTCATTCTCTGTTACAACATGTTCATAAACAATTGGTAGTTCCCCTGCATTTACTGCATCCATATACTTTTTCAATGGTCCATGATTTGAATAGCGCACACCAGCTAGATACCCATGAGCACCAGCACCAAATCCTGCATATTCATCGTTTTCCCAGTATATTTTATTATGTTTAGAACTGAAACCAGATAGAGCAAAATTGCTAATTTCGTATTGTCGAAGTCCATGCGCCTCCATCTGGCTCATTAGCACATCGTACATATCCGCTTCAAGATCTTCAGTTGGTAAATGGAGCTTACCTTTTGTGTATTGATTATAAAAAATCGTTTTTGGCTCCACTATTAGTGAATAGGCAGAATAATGTGGTATATCAAGAGCGAACGCTTTTTCTAAGGTATCTTTCCATTGTGCCATCGTCTGCCCCGGCAAACCGTACATTAAATCCAGACTAATATTTCTGAAACCTACCTTTTTCGCCATGGCAATTGTTTCATAGACGTGATTATTGCTATGTGTACGACCAATGTTCTTTAACAACTCTTGATCAAAGGATTGTACACCCATACTTAAGCGATTTACACCCCCATCAAATAATGCCTGCATTTTTGCTTCTGATAGCTCGTCCGGATTAGCCTCTGATGTAAATTCTGTCACATTGTCCATCGGAATATACGTACGAATAAGCTCAAGAAGTCTCTCTATTTGTTTAGATGATAGTGCTGTTGGTGTACCGCCACCAAGAAATATTGTTTCGATTTGCTTAAAACTCTCGGGATATTTTTTTGTCGCAAGTTCCATCTCCTTGCCAAGTATTTCTATATATTCATCCACTGGTTGATTTTTAAAATAAAATTTATTGAAATCGCAATAGTTACAAATTTGGTGACAAAAAGGAATATGAATGTAAACACCTCGTGCCATAGCTATCCCTTCTTTCTCGTTAGTCTTTTCCATTTCCTCATTATAAACAATAGTGGCATGGAACGCCATGAATCAAGTTAGTAAAATAACTAAATCAAAACTATTTTGCATTAACATTATTTGCTCAAATTATTATCTGAAAATTCACATCTTTATGTTATGCTAATTAAAAGCAAGAAACGGAGTGATCATGATGGACATAATTTTAAAACAACAACAGCAACAGAAAATGATGATGACACCTCAATTACAGCAATCTATTGAATTACTACAATATACAACACTTGAACTTGAGCAATTTCTGTATGAACAGCAATTAGAGAATCCGTTAATCGACTTACAACCACCATCATTTCAAGAACGTATTTACGGAAATTTCTATTCTCCCTTTCGAACAACTGAGAATGATTTATATACAAAAATTGTAGAACTAAACTACCGGGAGGAATTGTTACAACTAGCTACACTCACTTTTGCAGGTGATGATTTACAAATTGTACAGTTTCTTATTGAACAGTTAGATAACAAAGGTTATTCTCCAGCCCACCTTTCTAATGTTGCAGAAGAACAACATTATTATGGTATTCAGCTTTTACAACAAATCGGGCCGCCGGGAATTGGTGCACGTAATCTGCAAGAATGTCTTTTACTGCAAATCGAAGAGAATAATTATGATTTACAGCAACTTATTCAAAAAGGGCTGTTCCTACTAGCTGAACGTAAATTTCCTGAATTGATGAAATCTCTTAAGCTTTCTAAGGAACAGTTATTAGCACTAATTAATCAGCTACAGCAACTAACACCAATCCCTTGCACTTTGAACTCAGAAGATAATATAGAATATGTCACACCAGATATTGTTGTTGTGATCGAAGATAGCACATTACAATTCAGTTTAAATGATCGCTCAATGCCATCTATTCGGCTTCATGATAGCTACGCATCTATACTGCCCTTAGCCGAACAACCATATGTAAAACAGCATTATAAGCATTATGAATGGCTCGTCCATAGTTTACAGCGGCGCCGTCAAACAATTATTCGGATCATGTCAGTTGTCCTACAGCATCAACAACAATTTTTCTACAAAGGGCTACCTTATTTAAAACCTTTATCACTAAGGGATGTCGCAACACAAATCGATATGCACGAATCAACAGTAAGTCGAGCAATTCGGAATAAAATAATACTAACACCTGTTGGAACATATTTATGGAAGGATCTATTTTCTTCTAAAATTGAAAGCACTCAAACAGAGCATTCTCAAACGTCAATCTTAGAAATGATTAAAAAAATAATCACCTTTGAAAATAAACAAAAGCCTTTATCCGATCAAAAGATTGCTGAAAGCCTAGCCAGCTCTTTTCAAATCCATTTGGCTAGACGTACTATTAGCAAATATCGAGACGAGTTAGGAATACCAGCAGCAAGCAAACGTAAGGAATTATAAAAACGATTTTCCTGCATTACAATATTTTAGCAATAATTCTAATTGCGAGAATAATAAGCTTCGAGACTATTATATTGGTAACAAAAAAGTATGCTAAAAGACATCTTCAAGCATACTTTTTCTCATTAGGGATAACCCAGATTTTGTCTTATTTAATACTTAAAATATCGTTACTACTTAATAAATAATGAGCAAGTGCTTCGGTCCGCTTCTAAACAATTAAATATTTCTCGCCAATCTCTGCAATATCATATGAAAAAACTAGCCATTCGAAAAGAAGAGTTTATCTAAGCATTCCATTCATTTCACAAAAAAATCAAAACCAAAGCAATAATGGTTTTGATTTTTTATATGTCCTTAATAACATACAATCCCTACACAAATACCAACTAACACAAGCAAATAAGGTTGAATTTTCCAACGTATCAAGCACCATAAAAAAACGGCTGCAATTACTATGTCTAGACCATTTTGAATTGTCTGTGTAACAATCGGATGAATAAAAGCTGCAGCTAATATTCCTACAACTGCTGCATTTGCACCAGCCATCGCCCCTCTTAATCCAGCGAAACGATTAAGAGCTAGCCAAAAAGGCATTGCCCCTACTATTAGCAAAAATGCCGGTAAAAAAATGGCTATCGTAGCGATAATGGTCCCAGGTACTCCAGCAATGACCATACCTATGTAGGAAGCAAACGTAAACAATGGACCAGGGACTGCCTGGGTCATTCCGTATCCTGCTAAAAAATCTGAAGAACTCATTAATCCACTTTGGACAAACTGTGCCTCTAGTAAAGGTAATACGACATGACCTCCACCAAACACTAATGCACCTGATAAATAGAACTTTTCAATGATCGTAAACCATTCATATTGTATAAGTGGGCTAACAATTGGTAAACCAACAAGAAGTATAACAAACAACGCTAAAAAACATACACCTGTCGTTTTTGAAATAGGTACAACAGTTTCTTTTGGTTCATCTTTATGATTAGTCTTCTTAAAAAAATGATAGCCTATAAAAGAAGCAACAATAATAGTAGTTACTTGAGCAAATGGATGGACCCATAAAAGCACTACTACAAGCGCCAACAAAGCGATTATAAAATGGTGAATACTAGGAATCAATTTTTTTGACATTTCAAAAACAGCTTGCGCAATGATCGCAACTGCCACTAATTTTAAGCCATGAATCCAACCCATATCCATCCGTGTATGTGCAAAAAAATACGCAAATGCCATAAGCAGAAAAACTGACGGTAATGTAAAACCAACAAATGACACAATACTCCCAAATAAACCGCCTCTTAATAAGCCAATACCCATCCCTACCTGGCTCGATGCTGGCCCAGGTAAAAATTGACTGAGTGCAACAAGTTGACTGTAGTCATGATCCGATAACCATTTACGTTTCTGAACATATTCATTTTGAAAATACCCTAAATGTGCAGTAGGGCCTCCAAATGATGTACAACCCAATTTAAGCGAAACTAAAAAAATTTCCCATAACCTTCGCAATATCTTCAACTACTTTCCATGTCGTATATATTCATAGTACAATGGGTAATCGTCCTTTTGGTTTAAGATATTGTAAAGTTTTTTCACGGTAACAGGTTTCGTTCTTAATCTCCAATTTTAATGGCAGAACCAAGCTCACTTCCATTTGCAGCTATCGGAATGAGCTCATAGCTCTTCCCCGTTAAATATAATGCATCGAGGCGGACACCCCACTTCGTATACTCTTCATTCAAAGGATAGGCTACGTTAAATGCCCAAGATTCCCCTGTTACTGATTGGATTTTAAAATGCAATGCTTCATTTAGTAAGCTTTTCTCTGAATGAAAGTATATCGTTGTTGATATTGGTGTAGTAACAACCTCCTCTATTGTTATTTCCTGACCATCTAAAAGCTTTACTTTTTTCTCAACAGGGAAGACCTTTCTATCTTCTTGTAAATGCTCTTGTGAAGCTTCCACTTGAAATTCCCACGGCTCGTCAATCTTTTTTTCACCGTTCCAGTCGTTATAACGAATATCTAAGTTTAATATTTTATCCTCTGGTAGTTCACTTAATTTCACACTACTATAGATTGTGTAAGTTTTATCAGATTGTTGGACAGTCTGTCCCCCATTTCTAACCGTGAACTCTTTTCCATTCACAAAAACCTGTGGAAAGAAAAAGATTTGGTAGTCGAAATTTAAGCCTTTTACTGGCTTAAAGGTAGCATTCAGTAGTATTTGGTTATCATCAATTATTATTTCATTTAACGTTAAACGTCCGAGACTATTTTCAGTAGTTTTATCGATCACTGTTTTGTAGGCTTCAAAATTCAAATCCTTCTTAAACAAAAAATAATAAACAATTACACAAGTAGCTACCAATAAAAGCAATAATACAATAAACCATATTTTCCGCCCTCGATTTTCCTTAAGCTGACTCTCGACAAGAAGCATATCATTGGACATCATGTACACCTCATTTTAAGAAAGTATGTCTACACAAATGCTTTTTATTTATTGTAGTTTTCAATTGGACATTATATAACCTCTAACAATGTTAAGGTTTGGCTGATTTCACTATGTATCTTTAGATGTTGTTGAAACAATTGTATGAATGAAATTAAGGTGTCATATAAAGTATGGCTTTTCAAAACGAGGGGGGTGATTTCCGTTCCGGCTGGGCACTTTCCCGGTGGCGTCCGATGAGCCGCTTCGCTTCGCCGCAGAGTCTCCGGCCATCAGATGTTTTTTGCGCGAAAGCGAAGCGACAGCGGCAACAGCACAATGTCACGAAGGCGTTATCACATTATGTGATGGTTTTAGCCTTCGCTCCTCTATTGTTAATCCCCAAGGAGTCACCCAGTCTCCACTCCAATCAACTGATTCACATGACGTACGTTTTAACAAAATGTCATCCAACTTTTTAGTTTTACCGGAACACTTTCAGGATTTATCGCCCAACTTTTGAATTTTATCGCCTAACTTTCACGTTTTATCACCCAACTTTTGAATTTTATCGACATCTACCTTCCAAAGAGCAAAAAAAGATTCACACACAAAACTGTGCGTGAATCCTTTTCTTTATGTCGCCCATCCAATCAACTAATTCACTTAGCATGTATTCTCTGACATGTCAGTTTAATTTAAGTGATAAAACGCAACTTTAGCAAAAGAGTTTTATCTAAGCGAAAGTGAGTAGCTTGGAACGGAAATCATCCTTATTTACAACACCACAACATTCACAAAATTCCCTTGACTATTTACCTTTTCACAAGGAGTAATATATATCCCTTACTCTTGATGACGAACCTTTTTGGCTTCTTCCATTAAATAATCTACAAATAACTCATCTTTCACTAACCATGCTTGATAATTTCTTTTTAAAAACCATTCTGCTTCATAAAAACTTGTAAAGATTTGATCTAACGGGATTTTATTTTTTTCAATGATCCAATCAAAATCACTTATTGAATATAGGAGGAAAAATTCTCCCTTAAGGTTTTTATACATTGTCCCAAAAGAAGAGAACCTTAAATTATAGCGATTTCGTTTCGCATCCTCTGGTATTGGTGCTATATGAAATATTTGTGCCACATACTGCTCATAAGCTTCATCAGTTAAAGAGCAACCAGCTGCTTTTTGATGCCCTCCCCCTCCGAATTCTGCTGCAATAGCCGAAACATCTATATGATCATGAATCGTACGAAATGAAATTCTTTTGCCACCCATATTTAAAATAGCTATAAAATCAAGGTGTACATTTTCTTTTCCCAATTCATTACCAAGCTCTGAATGATACGATTCTGCATAAACCACACCTGTAAAATATTCTCCTATCGATGTTTGCACTAACTCCCTTTTTTTCCGGCGGATGTACCGTTCTATCTTCTCCTCTTCCATTTTTAAAATTTTCTTTTCAAATTCATCAAAGTCAAAATGTTCGCTAGTCTTTAAACGTTCAAGCATTTTTTCTTCAAATTCTTCGATTGATACTAAAAAAAAGAGTGCATTGAGTCTACGTGCTTGTTGATTATCATTCTTTTCCCATTCCCACGTATCGTACTGTCTGACTAACTCTACAAATTCTGTGATGGAATTCTTTTGTTCTAAATATCCATGTGTAACAAGATATTGATAAAATAAAGACGTTGCTGATGTTAAATAGCCCTTTTCATCTTCTATTAATACTTTACCCCATTCATAATCGTTCAAATGAAAAGCCGTTTTATGATGATCAAGTAATTGAACATTACCCGTGGCGATATAATAATCATTTAATCTCCTTTCATTTTCCTCATTGGGAGATAAATCGGTAATAAATAAAAATGTATCTTGTTCGTTATTGTCTAAAAAAAACTCAATTTCGCGGTCCAACGTTGAAATTGAATTGTACTTTACCTTCACTTGATCTTGAAAGGCAAGCTTGGCTAATATCCCGCAACCTACTCCATCTAAATCATTATGCGATAGCAATTTATACATTTTTTCACCTCAATATTAGTATGGTTTATCATTGAAAAAATTATCGGTATTGTAAGGCTGTTTATATTGAAAAAAATTTACTTACTAAAAATTTCAACGAACCTCTTTTCACATTTTGATATGCTCCCCATCAGCTAGACAGATGAAAAACTTATGTAGATTATTATTCTTTGACTAAAAGCAGATTAATACCATATATCACCGTTGATAGTCATAAAGCATTAAAACGTTCACCAATTATAAATAAATTAAAATCATTTTCTGAATAGTATTTATGTTTTTACCTCCTCATATCACTTCCCCATCATTAGCTTTGCAACAAATTATTAAAAGAGGTCGTAAATCCTTTAAATTCAACGTTTACAAACATAATCTATCACAATATTTCCCCATATATTTCACCTCAAATTAAATCAGATTATTTAGAAATGACTGAAATTAATTATCCTATAAAATATAAACTCATTTTTTTGTTATAATATGTTATTATAATTTTAGTAAAACGACCTATTTTTGCTAAATAAGAAAATAGAGGAAAAACGAACTAAAAAGGACGATGAACATGAAAAAAATCCAGCAATTATTCCAAAGCGAAGATGGTAATATCGAACAAAGAGAGAATTTTTTATCCCTATTAGAGAAAATCGTTTCATCTTTAGATGATTTAAAAAACCCACAAACAACAACTCTTGGACCAATGAAAGAGCGCTCTGACAATTTCTATAAAGAGTTAATGCAAGAAAATCGAGTACCAACTTCAGGTGTCGGACTTGAACAGGTTGTGAATGATTTAACGCAATTGATGCAAGGACATCCTTACCATACACGTAACTTTGTAACAAATGTTTTACCAATGGCTAGCATTCCCGGTATATTAGGTCAATTTACGAATGCTCTGCTTAATGGTAACAATCTATGGGATGTATACGGACCAGCTGCAGCAGAATGTGAGGTAAAGGTAGTAGCAATGATGTCGAAGTTAGTTGGCTACGACTATACTCAAAGCTTTGGTTACACAACGTGGGGTGGACAAGGGGCTGTTTTCAGTGGGCTTCGTCTTGCGATTGCTAAACAATTCCCTAACGCAAAAGAAGATGGCGTACCAAATAATTTATATTGCTTTGCTTCAGAAAATGCTCATTACAGCTTATTAAAATCAATTGAAGCAGTCGGCATCGGTAGCAAACATTTAATTCGTATTAAAGCTGGCAAAGACCATTCAATGGATATCGAAGACTTACGTATGCGTATGACTGAGGTTATCGAAAATGGTGGTATTCCAGTGTATGTAGTTGCTACTACAGGCGCTACAGATCAATTTGCTATTGATGATGTACAAGCAATTAAAAAAGTTACAACTGACCTGGAACAAAAACATTCCTTAAAACCTATACATATTCACGCTGATTCAGCTTTAGGTGGTTTTTACGCATTCTTCAATGATTATGATTTTAAGGCAAATCCACTTCAGTTAGAGACTAATGTTTTACAAGCACTAGAACAAATTAAAGAACGTATGCAATATCTACCTATTGCAGATAGTCTTTGCTTCGACTTCCAAAAGCTTGGTCAAACACCTTATTTAACAAGCTTATTCTTAATAAAAGAAGGAAAACATCTACAGCTATTAGATATCGAGGACTTCGACACACCTTATGTTGGTAATCGAGGCTATGGTTCTTATCATACAGGCTATACTCTAGAGTGCTCTCGTATGGGTAGTTCAATTGCTATTTATGCTGCATTACAGGCGTTTGGTAAAGAAGGCTACCAACAAATATTAGCTAATTATGTGCGTGTAAACTTAGCGTTCCGTACGCAGTTAGCTGAGAAAACTCCAATGTTACAAGTAGTCAATGCGTCTAATATTGGACCAGTTACAGCCTTCCGTTTGTATCCTGAAGGCTTTAATTGGAAATCTGAACAATCAGGTAGCTATACGCAAGATCAGATTGAATATATTAATGGTCTTAACGCTTCATTATTTGAAATTATAGGAGAAGGTCGCGACGAAGTATTTTTCGGTGATACGACACGTGTTTGTACTGTCAATACTAGCGATACAACACAACAAATTCCAGTCGCTGCTGCAAAATTCTTCTCAATTTCTCCTTATACAGAGACAGAACATATTAGTGATATGGTTCATTTCTTACAACAAAAGGTAAAAGTATTGGAGGCTGCTAAAGTTGAGTATAGTCAAAAAATTTAAGAGCTCTTTACTCTATAAATATATTGCGAGTTTTACTATTCCAATTGCTATTATTTCAGTAATATTTAGTATCGTATTATTTGTTACATCTTATCGGATTATCGATAATAATGTTATTACACAATTTGAGTCATCATTAGAGGTTATATCTCATACAATTTTTGATGATATAGACAAAAATGACGTCAAAGCTGCAGATGATGGCGATAAGGATAAATATGATGAAATATTAAATGAATTAAATGAAACACTTAAAGAGTATGAAATTGAAAATGCTTACGTTCTTTCACGTGCAAATGGCAAAGAACATATTGTGGCATTAAGTAATAAAGACGATTATCAAGAGGACTATGCTTTTAGTAAAGACATGAATGAAGCGCTAAATACTGGAACCATTCAATCTAGTGATATTTATAAAGATGAATACGGTATTCATAAATCGATTTTTATACCATTTAAAGATACTGATATTCTTTTTGGTTTAGATATGGACGCTTCCTTCATTTCTAAACTTCAAACAGAGACTCTTTGGATTTGTATCATCATGACTGTGATGTTTTTGATATTCGGTATTATTGTGGCTTATATCATTAGCAAAGGCATTATAAAACCAATTAAAAATATGACTAACTATGTTGGTAAGGTGGCACAAGGAGACTTAGCTGTTGAACCACTTCAAATAAAGGGTTCTAATGAAATTGCACAGCTCTCTTCAGGCATTGAAAATATGACAGCAGATTTACGCTCTCTTATTCAGCAAATTGCTGAGAATGCTGAGCAAGTAGCTGCTATGTCTGAAGAGTTATCGGCAGGCTCTGAGCAAACAAGTGCATCTATTCAACAAATTACATCTTCAATGCAAGAAGTAGCTTCAGGATCAGAAAAACAAACTTCTTCTATTGAAGAAGTAGAAAATCATATTACGACAATCTCCACAAAAATGTCAGAAGTTGTATCGAGCGTTAATGATGTCACTGCTAAAGCATCTAGTGCATCTTCTATTTCAGAAAAAGGCAATACAACGATTCAAAGTGCTACAGAAAAGATGGCCATAACATCTAATGCTATTCAAGAGACTTCGGAAGTTGTGAAACGTTTAAGCACATACTCAAATGAGATCGGCGACATTGTAACCTTAATTAATGAGATTACGGATCAAACAAATTTACTCGCTTTAAATGCATCTATTGAAGCAGCACGTGCTGGTGAGCATGGTAAAGGCTTTGCAGTTGTAGCTGAAGAAGTGCGTAAACTTGCAGACCAATCTTTAGCAGCGACGAATAATATTCGAACACGTATTGAAACAATTAAAGAAGAGTCTGTGCAAGCTGTAAAATCTATGGAAATTAGTAGTAGTAATCTTGCAGAAAGCTCTACTACCTTTAATGAATCAGGTGAAGCTTTTAAAGAAATATATTCGCATATTACTTCACTAACTCAAGAAATGGGTTATGTCAATAATATCATTTCAAATATTAACGATGGGGTTAGCAGCATTGCCATTTCTGTAGAGACAGTTGGTGTAATAGCCGTTCAATCATCTGGAAACATTCAAAATGTGGCTGCTGCTTCTGAAGAACAATCAGCTAGTATTGAGGAAATTACTGCGTCTTCAAATAATTTAGCTGAGATGGCACAGCAACTTCGTAATATCATACAAAAATTCCAGTTATAAAAATAACTAATGACAAAAATCCGCTATACTTTTTGTAGGTAAGTTTTCTACCAACAAAAGTTTAAGCGGATTTTTTTCATTAACTCAACAATTATGCCTCGGCTAATTGTTGCTGTCGCTTCGCTTTCGCACAGATAAAACCTTGTTGCTGTCGCTTCGCTTTCGCACAGATAAAACCTTGTTGCTGTCGCTTCGCTTTCGCACAGATAAATTGCCACAGGACGTGGTGTTCTTAGATTGAGTTCCTCTATTTCAGTGGATGTCTGCTGAAATAAGTTAATAGTTTTCTTATTTTAGTGCTCTCTTGTTCATCCAGGCAATCGTTTCTTCTAGCCCTACTCGATATGAAGTACGTGGTAAAGCGCCTATTTCCTTTTCGTATTTTTCCCCACTTAAAATGACTGGTTCTTCTGTTAAATACAATATTTCAACTACTTCTTTCATAGAAGGATTAAATAGTCCAATTAATCGGATCATGCCTTTAGAAACTGTACGAATACCTTTTTTGTAGCTTGTAATTTCACGTAAAATTTTCACTAGTTCTTCCCCTGCAATTGGATGAACGGCTGGCACGTTCCAATTCTGATTATATGTGTCGTTACGTAAAGCAAGCTCAACCATAGCCTTTGCACCATCAACTGTATAAAGGAATTCCCTTTTCACCTGCATATTCCCTACAAAATTAGCTTTTTTATCTTGTGCTACATTTTTTAACGTTTCATAGAGTATTGTATTCTCTGCATTTGGTCCGTATAAATCCGGGAAATGTACAATTATCGAGGGTACATTACTGTTTATTAATTTATTTTCCATCGTTAAACGAATCTTCCCTTTTTTCGTCTGCGGTTCCTTTCTAGCTTGCTCTATTACAGGGTTTGTTGATTGTCTTCCATATGCATAAATATTATCTACTAGTGCAATCTTCGCTCCTCGCCTTTCTGCTATGTTAATCACCATGTCTACGCATCGCATATGGAGTTTTTCCCAATCTTGATACGGAAAACTAATAGC
Organism: Lysinibacillus sp. NPDC056185; assembly: GCF_047737915.1. Classification (NCBI taxonomy): domain Bacteria; kingdom Bacillati; phylum Bacillota; class Bacilli; order Caryophanales; family Bacillaceae; genus Lysinibacillus; species Lysinibacillus sp. NPDC056185. The sequence goes on along the minus strand of NZ_JBLLLQ010000008.1, from coordinate 9,316 downwards.
ATGAAAAATAATATCCACACCATTTGAGGCCCTCATCAAATCCTGTTCATTAAATACATCACCCGAAATGATTTCTACATTTTTGTGATGCTGAAAAAGTGCAACTAACTTTTCTTTATTTCTAGCAAATGCCTTCACGTGTATATTGCGACTTACTAGTTCATTTACTAATGCAAATCCCATACCACCAGATGCTCCAATAACTAATGCTGTTTGCAAAATTAATTCCCTCCTCTATTAATTAACCACTGGTCAAATAACTATTAAATGAAAGCTCTAGATTTTTTAACTAGAGCTACTTTCACTATGTGTTAAAGCTTTGATAAGAAATTTTGCATGTATATCCACTGCTTCTTTCGCTTCCTCATAATTTTTTACATAATGACGATAATGTGTAACAAATCCATGAAGAGCAATGAATGTAGAATGTATATCTGAAATCAGCAGTTCTGTCATTGATAAGGACTGTACAGCTTGTGCAAATTTTTCATAACTAACGTTCGCTGCCTCTTGCGAAAGCCCATCAATTTCACGATCTCTCATGATAAACATTAATTCATACTGGCTTTGATGATTTAAACCAAACGCCATATAGCCTACAAAAACATTTAGTAGTTTAGTGTTATGATCTTCAGGACCGTTCATATTTTCATCTAGAGTATTATTTAGTTCAGAAAAATAGTCACTTAATATTGCATAAAATATTTCTGCTTTATTTTTAAAATGATAGTAAATAGCCCCATGACTACAACCAAGCTCTTTAGCAATACTACGCATTGATACTTGGTGAAAATCCTTCGTGATAAATTGCTTATGAGCCTCATTTATAATCATTTCTTTCGTCAAATCTTTTGTTGACGGCTTACGTGGCGACATATTATCCTCCTTATTGACCGGTGGTTAATTAATAGTATATAGTTGTTTTCATTTTTTGGCAATAGTGACACTAACATGGAACAAAAAATGCAGGAGCTTAAAAAACAACCTCTTACTACTTCAGAGTAGGAGGTTGTTTCTAACGAATTTAAATTAGACCTTTTACAACTTTTGAAATAACAGCGCCTTCAGCCTGACCAGTTAACAAAGGTTTTGCAATTTTCATAGCGTCTCCCATGTTCATCCCTTTTACAATGCCAGCTGCCACAAGTTTTTCTGCAATTTCTTCTTCCGTTAATTGCTTCGGTAAAAATGATTTGAGAAGTGCTAATTTCGCTTCTTCTTTTTCAATTAAATCAGCTCGCCCTGCATTTTGAGCACCTTCTAACGCCTGATTTGTTTGCTTGACTTCACGATTTATAATAGCCATTTCCTCTTCAGATGATAAAGCTTCTCCCTTTTCCTTCTCAGCTAAATCTAGAGCGGATTTTAAAATTGATAATACGCCTTTTGCTAATACATTCTTTTCTCTCATTGCCTGTTTTAATTGTTCAAATACCTCAGTTTTTAACAATGTTTTCACTCCTTCATGACATTTATTATAACACAAAAAAATACCGTAACCTTAAGGGATACGGTAAACCAATTTAGGAAGTTATGTGGTGAGTTGAATGTGGGTTTAAGTTACTCATTGTGCTAGCACAGAGCCAATCCTGGAAGCAATTATGCCAAGATATACTTGCTACTATCTTACCTGTTTTAGCATAGATACTTCAGCTTTTGTCGTTAATAAATCCAGTGATAATATTTCAAATTTTGCATCTACAAGATCAATTTTTCGACTTAAATTTTGTTCAACTTTTTCTAACCTTGTTTCCACTGCTTCAATTTTTACATCTAATCTCTTTTCGGCCGCTTCAATCTGTTGCTGAAGATCTGATTTCATGTCTTGCATTTGCTTCGAAAGCTCTAAAATTGCTTGAAGAATCGTATGTTGGTTTACCTCTTGTTCCATTTTTGAATTCCTCCCCTCTTTTATATTCATTCCATAATCTATTAACTTCACAGCATTAATCACATTGTCATAAATAAAAAAGGTAGAGTTACATTAGCAACTCTACCTGTCATTCTATCTATCATTTATTCCAAAGTCAAAATATTAATAGATGAAGTCAAGTATTCATCCGTTAATTTAATTGCAGGAGACCTTACAATCACTTTCAAATTGCCATTACCCAGGAAATGATACTAACTGCAATAGCAATATGTAATTTATTAGTCTCTACCATTTACCCAATATACAAAACCAATAACGGCTCCACCGATAATATTACCTAGTGTTACAGGTAATAAATTTGAAATGGCTCCAGCAAACGATACGAGTTCACCATGAGGTACTAAAAGAGCAAGTGAAAACAATGTCATATTTGCTATACAATGCTCAAATCCAATTGTAACAAACGGGAAAATACAGCAGAAAATCATTACTAATTTTCCAATCTCCGTTTTTAATTTATAGGTACACCATACGGCCAAGCATACAAGCAAATTACATAAAATACCTCGACATAAAAGTTCAACGAAGCTACCACTCATCTTAGCTGTAGCCAGTTTTTCAATGTAAGCTGCTATGTCTCCACCTGCTAGCCCTGAGTAAAAAAATAATGCGGCTGCTAGAAGAGAACCAAAGAAGTTTCCTATGTAACTAAACGTCCAAATGCTCAACATCTCTAATGGTGATGATTTTTTTGATAGTGTACTAACCGTTAGCACTAGATTATCACCGGTAAATAAATTGGCCCCAGCCATCATGACCATACTAAGTGCCACACCAAATGCTAATCCTTGTACGATCTTCATACTCGGTACCCCAGCTGGACTTAATAAGCCTCCAATAGTAGTGATGAGCAAAATTCCAAATCCGATAAAAAGTCCGCCAAAAATAGCTAACAATAAATAATTAGCAGGCTTTTGCTTCATCATGTTAATTTTTGTTTCAGCTGTTATACAAACTGAAGAAATTGTCTCTTTCATACTTTCATCTCCCAAACAACATCAAGCTAATTTTTAACGTTGATCTCAAGTAGTCATTCAGTTTCCACTCTAACCAACTTTTATACAAGGGTTCCATTTTAGCAAATATTATTCCAAAATATTATTAATCAGCAAATTTAAAGTAAATTCCTCCAAATTCACATATATTCATGCACTTTTACTTTCTGAGAAGACATCAATTTGTGTTTCGGGCTACTCGCTTTTGCATAGAAGCATTGTCAATAATAATCCGTATTTCTCGCATTACTAAACCAAGAAAAAATTATTTTGTAGATTCGATTAATTATTTTTTTCTATTGCTACATTTAATACTTCTATTAGTGATTTTATTGCTTATATGGATATATATTGATATGATTCCCTCAATCCCTACAAAACAAGTTTGTTAAGTAGGTTAAATTAAAGGGGTTGATTGGGATGGGTCAAATTGTAACTAATAAGATTAAACAATCTATTACAGAATTAATCGGACATACACCACTTTTAGCATTAAATCAGTATGTAAAAGAGCAACAGCTAGAAACCGAAATTATTGTAAAACTGGAGTATTTTAATCCTGCTAATAGTGTGAAAGACCGTGTTGCTAAAGCGATGATTGAGGATGCTGAAGCACGTGGTGTATTGACAAAGGATAAAACAATAATTGAAACAACTAGTGGCAATACTGGTATTGGTCTAGCAGCAATTGCGGCAGCAAAAGGCTATAAGCTTCGAATTTACATGCAGGATGGCGTAAGTGAAGAGCGTACAAAGGTAGTTAAGGCATACGGAACGGAGGTTGTACCCTTTTCAGATGTCCCAGAAATGGTAGCTGCCTTTGAGGAAACTGATGGTGACTTTGTTGAAACGATTAAAGTATTTCGAGAAACAGTCGTTGAACAAGAAGAAAATGTTGTATTTTTAAATCAGCTTGATAATGATGCCAATCCAAATATTCATAAGTTAACAACTGGTCCTGAAGTCTGGGAGGATACAGACGGACAAATTGATATTTTTGTAGCAGCAATTGGCACAGGTGGTACGATCAGTGGTGCTGGTGCATATTTAAAATCTAAAAATCCAGATATTCAGATTATTGGTGTTGAGCCTGCTGTTAATTCCATTGCAACAGTTGATAATCCAGATATTATTGAAATCACAGGTGTTCACCGCTTCTCTGATGCTGACGAGGCTCGCGTACCATCGAATGTTCATTTAGAAATAATTGATGAAGTACTTGAGGTGGAAACTGCACAAGCTTATGAGGCGGCACGTGCTGTTGCGAAGTCAGATGGTCTATTAGTAGGCACTTCATCAGGTGCTGCTTTATTTGCAGCCACAGCCCTTGCAAAACGTCCAGAGAACAAAGGGAAACGGATTGTCGTTATCCTACCCGATACTGGTCTACGATATTTATCTACAGATTTATTTTAGAAACAAGCGCATCGAAGGATACGCGGTCGCTTAGACATCCTATAAAAAACGAAGGGTAAAATAAAATAAATTACCCTTCGTTCATATAACTTGTTAAAAAGATCTTTCCTTTTGAGGCTTTAGACGACTCAACGGCCGTTATCGCATTTTTAATGTCTAACAAATCATAATGAGAATCCATTGCCATCATTTTTAACTTGCCACTATTAACTAGATTGATTAAGTGATGAAATGTACCTCGCCATCTTTCTATCGAAACTTGCTTGTTCCAATGACGTAAATGGAACATATTTGCCTTTACATTCGCCTCTTTAACGATTTTTTGCCAATTCACTTGTACACCTGATAAAAGACCGATAGCTAAAAAATTCCCTCCAGCTTTCAGACAGAAAGCAAGATCGTTGCCTGCTGCCCCCCCAATAGAATCAATAGCGGCATCAGCCCCATTGCCATTTGTTAGTTCCATTACTGTCTCATAGAGCGGTGCTACTGAAGTATCTATTACATAGGAAGCGCCAAGCTGAATTAAATCGTCAATATGTCTATTATTTCTCGTAACCGCGATTAATTTAAACCCTAACAATTTTGCTAGCTGAGCAAATATGTGTCCAATTGCGGACCCGCAGGCATTCACTAATAAAACATCATTTGACTGCAATTGTAATATGTCAGTACAAGTTACCCAAGCTGTCATTGGGTTGATATACATTTGTGCTGCAGTAAAATCATCTATAGAATCTGGAATAGGTACTGCAAATTCTGCGTTTGTTTTTACAATCTCCTGCCAAGTTCCTTCTCCTCGTAAAGGTAATACACGATTTCCAATAAGATTTTGAGAAACATACGGACCTACATCCTCTACAATACCGACCCCTTCATAGCCAGGAATAGTTGGTAAAGAAATTCGATGAGCATAACTCCCCCATATTGGTATTAAATCAGAAGGGTTAATAGGTCGTGCTAGCATTCGAACAAGAATTTCCTGTTCTTGAAGAGGTTGAATCGTTTTATTTTCAAATTTCAAAACCTCTCGTGGACTTCCAAATTCATATAATTTAATGCTTTTTGCTTTCAAAAAATTAACTCCTTATGATTGATTAATAACATTTTTTACAACTACTCCAAAATGAAACCTTCAGAGGGCTTTCTTCATCCTCACCGATTATTAATTTTCACCAATCGAGATTTTATGAGCAGTTTTTCTCCCGCTTAATTTCTTTGCTATCGCGAATATTAAATATTCCCTTAATCACTTTTACTTTTTTTATTCAATGACAATTAAAAGGAGATTTAATAGTCTGAATGGTGTTTTTAAAGCTGTGAAATGGTAAATTCACCGTCTTCGGTCATACATAGTTGTAGGTTTCTATTGATTTCTATCTTAATAGGACTAACGATTGCTTTTTTGTTAGAAAAATACCAAACACGTTCACTTGGTCCTAAAAGTAAATTTGCTCCATCCTCATAATTCCCCATAAACGTGAGAGCATTTGAGCGAATTTCGTTATGATTCATTGGCGTTATACCGTATTCTTTTAAACTATCGGCTACTGAATAAATAGCATCCGTCGTTAAATTCATTTCGGCAATATTTAGTACACGCTCGGGTGAAAAAGACTCTACATCCTGTTTTGGATTTACTTCCTGTCTTGAAATGAGCTCAATAATATTTCCTTCTGGATCATAAAAATAACAAGAATGAGCCTTTAATGTATCAAAATATACTTCATCCTGTCCCTCTGAAAATAATAATTCTGCATATTCTTTTACCCAGCTTTTCGCTTGTTTAAATAAATTGCATGGAATATTTAACGCAAAATGATATTGCTTTTTAACTGAATACGGTATTTTTTCAAAAGTGATAATACTTTCGCCAACAGCTATATCAAAAAAATTATCTGCATTCTTTATTAATGTAAATCCTAAATAATTGCAGTAAAACTCCTTCATTTTATGTATATCATACACATATAGTTTCACCTTTGTAATCTTCATCTAAAACATCTCCTTTGCAATTGTTAGCATTTACTATACTTACTAAAATAAATACATACCTCATGCAAAAGAATGAAAATTACTTTATAGTTAGATACGATCTCCTCTACTATTTGGTTGTGAAATGACCAAAAACTCTACCTCTTCCTCTGAATCATTACGCATCTGGTGCGGTTTAAGGGGTGGAACTTCAATTCCTTCATTTTTTTGTAACACAATTCGTTCTCCGTCGATATCGATTGTTGCTGTTCCAGATAGCACAAAGAAAAATTGTTGTGCATGATGGTGATAATGATTTACCTCTACTGTTTTAGCAGGCATACGCTCATGAATAATACTGAGATTATTATTCTTCACTAAATGCCAGCCATCACATTGTTCTCCCCATATATAATGTTCTGCATTCTGTTTGCTAATTTTCAAAACTGATATCACCTTCCTTTTATCTTGATTGTTATGGATATTTACCTAATATTTCTATAAAATATAAATAAGTATATTAACTATCACGCAGTAAGGAGTGGGATCGTTGAATATCAAAAAACAATTGCTGGGCACTGCTCTCGGCTATATGCTGGCATTATTAATTGCATACATCTTTTTCGATTATTTTTCCTGGTCGTTTACTCTAGGTTCTATTGTAGGTATTTGTTTATTTGCTCTAATTTTAATGTTCATGAAAAGGAGATAAATCCCCTTTTCATAATGTATTTAATAATTTTTCGAACTTGTTTGCACTCAGTATTTCATGTGTCATAAAATGACCATTGTAAAACAGTCCAAAGGTAGTCCATATGATAGGTGCATTCTGTGCTTCATCTTTCGTCCTTAGTTGATATGCATGAAAAGGAATGCCCCTTTTCTCTGCCAATTTTTTTAAATCATCTATAACGCCTACTGCAAACGGACATTGGGCAGTGAAGTATATCACAATACCATTATTATTAGATAAAGGACTTTTCACCTGCAGTTTAAAGGAAGGATCGTCGGCACAATCGTTAAATTTATAGACAGCTAGCTGAAAATAAGGTGCTACTTGATCTACAATTTCAAATCCCAAATGTTCAAAAAAACGCTTATCACTTAAAAATGGAAGCTTTTTCTCCCCTATTATATGTACGATGCCATCCATCCCTTGCGCTAATGCATCTTCCTTACACTTTTCAAACAGTTGTCTAGCATGGTTTTGATTTTTGAATTTACCTGAAACCCATAGGCAATTAATATACATATAATTCGGTGCATCGATAGGAACCCAAGCTTGATTTGCCGGCAAATATTCAATAAACACTTTTGCCCGGTCGTTTAAACGATAAAAAACTAGCCCCTCATCCATACGGTTCATCAGCCATTCTTTCTTTTCCTTTACTGCTTCCTCGTATTGCTTCGAACCGAGAGCGCAACATATATGCTCCTGTTCAATATTGTTTCTAGTAATTTGAATATAATCCACTTTACTAACCGCCTCTTTACTAACCCAATTTGGTACCACTATTTTATTATATCGAAGGTAGAAAATGGATAGCAATTCCTTTTCTTTTTTATTATCTATAATCTGGATTTCACGACAAAAAAGCGAACAATTGAAAATCTATATTGATATTTAATCCTTAGAAATAAATTTACCACTTTAATTTCTTAAGTAAACCTTATCGCATCTACACATAATATAGTCATTATTCTTCTCTCGCTTTATTAGCGTACGATTTTAACCCAAACACCTTAGCTAGTGCACTCATTTGGTTGTACGATTTTTATAAAAAAAGATGGTTATGTCTTTTTCCTTTATACAACTTTTTTTCACACTAGTTATTTAATCGGAGTTAGGAAAAAACGTTGCTATAGACCCACTCAAAGTTTACTTGGTATCATAGGTTTATATTTATCAGGAGGTGATTTCAGGTGAATTCATCAAAAATTGCATTTTTATCAGTTTTAAGTAATTCTACTGTGGTCATATTAAAAATTATCGTTGGATTGTTCACAGGATCAGTTGCAATTTTATCGGAGGCAATCCATTCACTTCTAGACTTACTCGCCTCTTTTATTGCCTTTCTCTCCGTACGAATTTCCAGTAAACCAGCGGATAAAGAGCACCCCTACGGACATGGAAAGGTTGAAAATATATCAGGGACAATTGAAACACTTTTAATTTTTGTTGCTGGAATTTGGATTATTTATGAATGTATTCATAAAATTATCACTCCTACACCAATCAAACTCCCAGTTCTAGGAATACTGGTCATGTTATTAGGCGCCTTAATTAATTTTTTTGTTTCAAGGATTGTTTATAGGACTGCAAAGAATACCAACTCCGTTGCCATGAAATCAAATGCACTACACCTACTTACAGATGTCTATACATCATTAGGTGTTGCCTTGAGTTTACTGATTGTCCATTTAACTGGTTGGTACATTTTAGATCCAATCATCGGAATAATATTAGCATGTTATATTATGATGGAAGCTTTCAAACTAATGAAAGAAACATTTCCTCCATTAATGGATGCCCGATTATCAAAGGAAGAGGAAGAACAAATTATTCAAATTATTGAATCATTTAAAGATGAATACATTGAGTATCACGATTTTCGAACTAGACGTTCTGGGGCGGAAGAATACATCGATTTCCATTTAGTCGTAGCATCAAATGAAAGCATTGAAACCGTTCATAATTTATGTGATCGTATTGAAGAAAAGATTAATACCCTATTTCCTCAAGCCAATATTCTTATTCACTTAGAACCGGAGAATGAAAAAATAAATGAATGATTCGCAAATGCGTGGGCACTGAAAAAGTCCATATCTTCTTACATTGCGAGGTATTCAACGATTAAATCGTTGAATACCTCGCTTTTTTCATTTGGCACTGTGACTCTACCGTTGTTTTCCGAAGCATTCCGCTCGCTTTCCGCGGGCGAGCGCCGAGCCTCCTCCTACGCTTCGCTTCGTGCGGGGTCTCGTCTGTCTCGCTTTC